>NZ_QDFI01000056.1 GCF_003254465.1 Meridianimarinicoccus zhengii | reverse complement strand
GCTCTCGTCAAAGCTGATCGCACGTGGACCCAAAAAACGGCTTGATCACGACGGATACTCTAGGCAGCCCATGCGGGGCCGTGTTCCGCAACGCCCCGGTTCATGGCAGCCTCGCGCGGTCCGCCACATGTGCCGGGCTTGCCCTTGCGGGGCCGATCGGGCAGGTCACGGGCAAGACCATGCGGAAAGGATCGCGCCATCATGCCTACTGCACTCTCCGACAAGCGGCAGGCCATCGTCGACGCCGCTCTGGCGCTTGACCGCAGCAAGCTGAACCGCGGCACCACCGGCAACCTGTCGCTGCGGGATGGCGACCACATGCTCATCACGCCCTCCGCCGTACCGAGCGATGCGCTGGCCGCAGACATGGTCGCCCGGATGCCGCTGGCGGGAAACGGCCCGTGGGAGGGACCGCGCAAGCCGTCCTCGGAATGGCGGTTTCACCGCGACATCCTGCGCGCGCGGCCCGACATCGATGCCGTGGTGCACACCCACGCGCCCTTCTGCACGGTGCTTTCCATCGCCCGCCGTCCCATCCCGGCGATCCATTACATGATCGCGGCCTTCGGCGGTCCCGATATCCGGGTGGCCGACTACGCGACTTTCGGCACCGCAGCGCTGTCGGATCACGTGCTGCGTGCGATGGAGGGCCGTATGGGTTGCCTCATGGCCAATCACGGGATGGTCGTCGGCGGGCCGAACCTGCCACGCGCCCTGTGGCTCGCCCATGAACTGGAGGCGCTTGCCCATCAGCATTATCATGCGCAATTGCTGGGTGGCGCCCATGTGCTGACAGATGCCGAGGTCGCCGAAACGGCCGCCGTCTTCGCCGGCTACGGCGTTCAGGGGGACCCCAACACCGCATGAGCGCATTAAGTCGTTGATGCGCGGCATCAGGGGGCGCTAAGGAAGATTCAGGCGGTGCCACACCGGCCAGCGGCCTCGTAGCTCAACTGGATAGAGCAGGTGACTTCTAATCACCAGGCTGGGGGTTCGAGTCCTCCCGGGGTCGCCATTTTTTCTAGATTGCTGCAAAGGAACCATAAGAGTGCACGAAACGGCCGCTTCCGGTGCACACCCGTGTCAAGACCTTTATGATCGCATCATGCAATTTTCCAATATACCTCTGATATTTTTAATATTTTCCGGGACGGCAACGCCATCGCTGCGATATGCCTTGACCCGCACAGGAAAGATGACCGCCTTCGGCGCGTCAGTCCTGATCTTCCGAGATCGCGCGCATCGCGTCGTCGCGCAGGTAGATCGACCCGAAGTCCCGCCCGTCCGGCGAGAAGCGGGCGATCCCGGCGGCGGTGAGCAGGCGCGAGTTCGTGCCGCGCGGCTGCCCCGTTTCATCCGCGAGTGACGGGACCGTCACGAACGGGATTGTTGCAGAACTCTGGTCTGAGGCGTGATTGCCCCTTACCCCTCTGACCTCAACCGACGCGAAGAGGCATAGAGAGACACTTGCCGTAACCTTCACGTGCTGTTCAGAGTGTGTCCTTCAGTCCGCCGCCGGGTTGCGACCAGGAATTGCGGATGCGTGTGAACACGCCGACCTCGTCGCCATTCAGCGCATCCACGGTCTTGTCGCTGCGCCGCTTGACCGCGTCATAGGCCTTGAAGAGCACCGCTTCGGACCTCTCACCAAAGCCGGAATAACTGCGCAGCCGCGCTGCCACCCAGGCGCGCCCACGTGCCGCGATCTTCGCCTTCAGGAGCGTCTCGATCTCGCCGGGGAAGGTCACCGTCGGTCCGCCGCCATGGCGGCTCGACAGCTGCACATCGACGCCTTGATCGATCGCCCGCCCGGTATGGGCGTCCAGCGCAGCCGCGTCCACATTTTCGTCCGTGGTCACCGCGGCGGCCGTGTCGTATTCCGACCGGATGGACACGCTTCGGGTCAGCCCGCTGACGGGATCGAGCCGGGTGTCAAGGACCGAGGCTTGGGCTTCCATCGTCGAATTGACATACTTGATGCCGTTCGCGGTCTCCAGGATCGTGTCGCCGCCCCGGATCGTCACCTCGTAGCGGACCCAGTAGCGCCGGTCGTTCACCCATGTCTTGACATCCCGCTCGATGGCCGCGTGATGGACGGAATTGGCATGGGCGGTAATCGGGTACAGGTTCACCGGACGCCCCGGCCCGCCAAGATTGTCGTTGAGCAGGTGGCCGCGTATGTAGCGCTGGTTGGCATCGGCATAGGTTTTCGGATCGGTCGGCAGCATGCCCATGAGCCCGGCCTGCCCGCCGGGGCCGGAACCCTGCGGGTGATCCGGTCCGAGCGGATCGGCCAGCATGTGGATGCCCACGGTATCCCCGCCGAGATTGCCGCCCTCCATCGTAACCTTGGTCCGATGGCGGTTCGAGCTGTCGCTGGGAATGCCGGTGCCAGAGAGCGGTTCGCGCACGGTGACCTTCAGGTCGGGGTTGATGCCCCCCACCACCTCGAAGCCCCGCTGGAAATCGCCCTTGAAGCCCAGCGTGGTCAGGCCGAAGCGGCGCTTGATCCGCGGGAAATAGTCGTCGAGCGCGTCGCTGGTGGTGGACTGGGCGCTGGCCAGTTCGACCAGCCGCTTGGCCGCGTTCACGTCCTCGCGCTCGTCGCTCGCGGTCCGGGGTTGCGGCGCGGGCGGCTCGTCCAGGGTAGCCAGCGTCAGGGGCCGCGGATAGCGGGGCGTGTCGGAATTGGGCAGGCTGCCTTCCGGAACCGCCGCCTGTTGCGTGCCCTGTGCCCGCGCCGCCTCGTCCACCGCGTCGGACCGCTGCTGCTGGTTGGCCGAGCCCGATTGAACCGTGGGTTGCGTCGGGGCCTGCCCCGCCCCGCCCTGCCCTGCCTGACCCTGCCGGGCCGCATCGGCGGGTGGCGCTGCGCGTTGCGGGCGCGCCGGTGCGGGCGGAGCGGGGGTGGGCGCCTGTGCCTGCGCGGCGGTTTCGGGTGGCACCGCGGCGCGGCTTTGCTCCTGCAGTTGCCCGCGCCACTCGGCCCGGTTTTGCAACGCCTCGCGGGCCCCCGATCCTGCTGGCCCATCCTTTGGCATGGCCTCCTGGATCAGCGCGGACGCGTCGATATCGGTCGAGGACATCTCGATTTCGGGCGGCTCGGCCTGGCCGAAGGTGTAGTTCATCCGCGCCTGAAGCGCGAGATCGGGACCCATGGGAAAGACCGCCTCGGCCAGTTGCCATTCCTGCTCCCAGACCGTGACCCAGAGCGCCTCGATCTCGGCCCAGGCGTTCAGGCCCAGCTTGACCCGCGCCCCCGCCGCCAGCGTCGCCACGCCCTCGATCCCCCAGTCGCCGTCCGCGTAGTTGAGCGTCGGCACCACCGAGATGGCGCCGTAAAGCCCGGCGGTCCCCACCGCCTCGATCCCGCCGGTGAGGGACCCGAGAACGACGTCCACCCCAAGACCGGCGCCGAGCGCGACATAGCCCTCGACGAAGGCCGGGACAAAAAGCTCGCCGGCCACCGAAAAGCTCGGATCGGCCTCCTCCGATCCGATGGTATACGACCCCTCGACGCGGATGTTGCGGAAGACTGCGGGACCGACCCCGGCGCGCACCCCGGCCCGGACCCGCAGCACCGCCACCAGCATGGCCCAGAGCGGAATGTTCTGGGAGTAGCGGAACAGTTCCCGATCCATCCGCTTCTCGGGGAAGAGTTCCAGCGGTTCGGTGACCTCGATGGCGCCGGAGACGTCGATCCCGCCCTCGGGCAGGATCGTCGCGGTCAGGGTGCCCGAAAGCCGCGGCATCAGCTGCGCCGTGACAGCGCCCTCACCGCCCAGTTCCAGCGCGCCCTCCTCGGTCTGTGCCACCGTGACGGTGATCGACCCGGAAAGCTTGCCGTTGTCGGCGCTGTAGCTGATCGTTGTCTCGCCCGACCACCGGTTCTCCCGGTAGCGGACGGTGACCGAACCATCGAGTCCGGGCAGCAGCGCCGTGTCGATCGGGATCTGCGCCTCGCCCGAGAGCTGGCCGTCGCCGTATGCGACGTTGACCTGGCCCGGCTGCAGTCCGGGGATGGTGATCTGGGCGTCCACCCCCATGTCAAACTGCCCGTCCGTGCCGTAGCTGGCGCTGAGCTGCGCGTCGCCCGCCGGCCCCAGATCGACGCCGACCTCGCCGCTCATGCCGAGCCGTCCCGCCTCGTCCATCGTCGCGGTGATACTCCCGTTGCGCACGGGAAAGCCGTCGGGGAAGGCACTGGAAGCGATGGTCAGAGACCCCGAGACGGCCCCGCTTCGCACCCGGACCTGCCCCGTGACCTCGTCCATCATCGGGACATCGAGGCTGATCGCGCCACGTGCGGAGAACTTGTTGGCGCGGTCCAGTGCGGCGCTGTCGATGGCCAGCGATCCGAAATTCGCGTAGCTCGCCGCAAACCCGGCGATCGACGCGCTGACCCGGCTGTTCTCGTAGTCCAGCGTCAGGGTGCCGCCGGTGACCGACAACCCCGGGATCGAGGTCGCCATCTGCCCGGCCTGCAACTCAAGATGCGCCGTGAGGTTCTGGTCCTCGTCGATCGCCACTTGCGTCTCGATCTGATCCAGAAAGGGCGGCGTGATCGTCACGGTGCCGTCCGCCGAGAACCGGCCCTCTTCGGTGAAACGGAAATTCACCGTCCCATTGCCCAGATCGGCATAGGTCAGCGTCGCGCTGCCGTTGCCCGAGACCTTTCCATCGGACAGCGTCAGAGTCCCCGACGCCTCTGCCGTCAGCCCCGGGATGCGCGGGCGGCGCGGGATCAGGTTCGCGCCCTCGACGGTGACCTCGCCGCCGATCCGACCCTCTTCATCCAGGGTCACCGTGACACTCGGGTTACCCAGCGCCGGGATCTCGAGGTCGCGCCGCAGCCGCGCGGTCAGCGACGCCGCACCCGTGCTGTCGACGCGGATGGTGAATTCGCCTTCTGCCAGATGCGGGACCGCCAGATCGGCGGTCAGGTCCACCCGTTGACGGCGGGCGCTGTAGCTCGCCGACTTCAGCCGAACGCCCGGGATCGGCTGCGCGCGGTCCTGAAGATTGATCCGTCCCGCCTGCAGGTCCTCTGCAGACAGCCGCAGGCCGGCGCCCAGCCGCGCGACGAAGCCAGCCTCCCCCGCCAGAAGCCCATAGGCGGAGGCGGGCGTTCCGGTGTCGGCCGCCCGTGCCGTGTCGTTCTGCGGTCGGCTCGGATGAGCCAGCGGCGGCGCGTGTGTGGCTTGCCTCTCGGTCACGGGTCGTCCTCCGGCGGTGCGTCCGGTTCCGGTCCAGGGGCCGGGGCAAAGACGCCGCCAAGACGCACGGCAAGGCGGACCGCGAACCGCGTGCCGACTTCGGCATGGAGCGCCTCGGTCAGCGCAGCCTGCATCGGTGCCCGCGCCTTTGCCGGGGCGCGCAGGAACAGAGCCACCATCGCCCGTACGGCGCTCTCCAACTCGGCCCTCGGTGCTGCTTCGAACCGAACGAAGACCGCCCGCAGCGGCTGCGGCGCCGGCAGCGCCCGCAAGCTCAGGGCAGCCGCCTCGAACAGCCGATCCCGCTCCGACCGGGCCGGGTCGGCGGGGGCCTCCTTGACGCGCTCCGTTTCCGGCGCTGCGGGAACCTTATTCACCCGTTCCGTTTCCGGAGCGGCGCACATGTCGTTGACCCGCTCCTTCTCCGGTGCAGCGGTCACCTGGCCGGCGTTAGCTTCGGGCACGGGAGCCCCGCTGGACACATATCCGGACGCGCGCGCGTCCGTGTCCCGATCCAAGTCAGGGATCGGATCGGCTGGCTGCCGCTCCGGGTCGGCCGCGTCCCGGTCGCCGGCTGCCGTCCGCGCCGCCTCCGCCAGAGCGCTGTTGCCCGGGCGCAGCTCTGCCTCACCCGGCTCCCGCGGGGCGGGCAGCGGCGGCGTCTCCTCGCGAAAGATCTCCATGGCGTAGTCGATCATCTCGCCCCCATATCCGCGCGCAGCCCGGTGTAGTACCCGCCAAAGGCATCCCTTCGGATCGGACGGCCTTGCTTGACCAGTTCCTGCCAGACCGCCCCCAGCAGAAGCGCCATGTCGACCGGCTGACCGGTTGCGGCGGCCCGGTGCGCGGCCCTCAGCCAGCAGTTGCGGATCTCGCCTCCCGTCAGCTCGAACCCTGCCAGCCGGTCGAAGTCGATTTCGCCCGCGACAGGGACGTCCGGACCCGCACCGCGCCGCCACAACGCCGCCCGGTGGCCTGCATCGGGGGTCGGAAACTCCACCACCATGTCGAGCCGCCGCAGGAACGCTTCGTCGATGTTCTGCGCCAGGTTGGTCGCCAGGATCGAGACGCCCTCGAAGCTTTCAAGCCGCTGAAGCAGGTAGGAAACCTCGAGATTGGCGTAGCGGTCATGGCTGTCCTGCACCTCGGAGCGTTGGCCGAACACCGCGTCCGCCTCGTCGAAGAACAGCACCACGTCGCTCTGATCCGCCGCGGCGAAGAGGCGGTCGAGGTTCTTCTCGGTCTCGCCGATGTACTTCGAGATCATCCCCGCCAGATCGACGCGAAAGAGCGGCAGGCCGAGCGCCCGCGCCACCGCTCCGGCGGCAATGGTCTTGCCGGTGCCGGACGGCCCCTTGAAGAGCGCGGTCAGGCTGCGGCTCTTGCCCAGCCGCGGGCCGAGCCCCCAGTCCTCCAACACCCGCGGCGCGGTCTCCTGCCAGCTGGCCAAGGTCTCCAGCGCCCTTCGGGTGCGGGCCGGCAGAACCAGGTCACGGAGCGTGAAACCGGCGGTGACCGGCTGGGCCAGCCCGGCCAGCCCCTCGGCGGCCTGCAGGCGCAGCGCGGCCGCAAGGCTCGGCGCGTCCGCGTGCCGGCCCAGTGCCTCCGCGAGGTCGATCAGCGACAGGTGCTCGGCCCGGTAGAGAGCTGCGCGCAACTCCGGCCCGTCAGCGGCATGACGCAGCGCAAGAGCGTCGAGTCGCGCCCGCCGCTCTGCCGAGCCCTGATGCGGTGCCGTCAGCAGCGCCCCGACGAAGCCCGCCGACTGCCAGTCGCCCGCGCGTGCGGTCAGGATCGCCGCAGGGGCCGCAAGCCCGGCCAGAAGCGTTCGGCGAAGGTTCTCGGGTGCTGCGTCGAACCCGCGCAGCACCGGCAGCGTCCCCGCGAGACGGCTCTCACGCAGCGCCCGGGTCAGCGCGGGCATATCCTGCCCGCACCAGGTCACCAGACCGACCCGCAGACCGCGCCCGGCCGCCAGATCCATCGCCAGCGCACCGCCGTCGCTGCGCTCGCCCGGGGGGGCAACAATCAGCGCCATGGGCGGCACCGCGTCGCGCGCGCGCTCCGAGGGCGGAAGCAGCGTGACCCCGATCCCGGCTGGCGCAACCCCGCCCAGGAGCCGCTCGATCAGGTTCTCGTCGATGCGCAGCGCGCTTTCGACGAACGGTAGACCCTCCTCGCAGGTCACCAGCCCGAACAGCCGCAGCGGCGCGTCCGACGCCAGCATCCGCCGCAAGGTCAGCGCATCCAGCCCGTGACGCTCCAGCAGGCGTCCCGCCAGCGCAGGTGTCAGGTGCCGCCGCGCCATGTCGTCGTTGAGAAACCCGTAGACCCGACCGAAACGCGGATCGAGCGCCGGGGCCGCAGCCAGCAGCAGCATGTCGAGCTCGGCTTCGCCCAGATGGCAGGCCGTGGCCAAGTGGCGCCAGAACCCGCCGCGCCGCGCCGCCAGCGCATCGGCCTCCGCGTCGAGCCGCACCGCATCGGGAACCGCCTCGGCGCGGAGCCGTCCGGCAAGTTCTGCCAAAACCCGCTCCGCCTCGCCACCGTCGAGAAAGAGCCCGAGAAACCCCTCCTGCCGGTCCGGCCCGCGCAAGGCCCGCGTCAGCGCCACCTCGTGATGCAGCCGCGCCGCGAGATGCGCAAGTGCGGCCTGCATCCACGCCGCGGCGTCGAATCCGAGGGCGCGCTGTTCGGTCATTGCTGCCCCCCGGTCTCGAGGATCAGGCGCCGGTCGCCCAGATGCGGCATCCGTCCTTGCGGCCCGGTCAGCCCCGCCATCCGCAGCACGATGGCCAGCGGCGGACCGTCCAGCGTCACCCGGATCGCCTCGGCGCCGGTCTCGACGCGCCCCGCCGCGCTCAGGAACTGGCGCTGGAGATAGGCCCTGGACGATCCTTTCAAGCCGGGAAGCTGCGTCGCGAAGCCCGCGAGGATCAGACCGGACCATGCTTCCGCGCCGGATTGCCCGTCGAGATGCATCCGCGACTCCTCTGCCAGGGCAGCGACGGCGGCGGCGGGAAGCGGCGGCAGCACCGGGGCCGTCCCGGGCGGGTCCTGAACAGGCAGAAAAGCTGCGAGGCCCGGATCGGTGGCCGCTTCCGGATCGGGCACCAGCGCCAGCAGCAGATCCCGCGCCTGCCCGGATGACAGCGTCCCGCCGAACCGTGCAACTTGCGGCAGCAGAAGCGCCATCCCCGCCAGCTCGGAGCGGTAGACCCCGCCCAGCCCGCCTCCGGTGCGGGCCGGCCTGTCCGTCGGCGCCCGGCCCCGCGTGGCGGTGTCGCGCCGGTCGAGCCGCGTTTGGAGGCCAGTCACCAGTGTTGCGAGCCGGGTCCGCCCCGCCGTGTCGCGCGCAGTCCGATGCAGGAAGCCCGCCAGCGCCGCCGGAACGCCCGGTGCCTGCGGCACTGCTTCCGCCTGCAACCGCGCAAGGACATCCGCCACCACCGCGGCCCCCTGCCCGTCCGGCTGAATCGCATCAAGCGCCAGCACCATCCCGGCCACCGTCAGGGCCGCGCCCAGACGCGCCGCCGGTCCGGCCCCGGTGCCCTGTGCGGCCAGTGCCAGAGCCAGTACCGCCCGGCCCGGGGTGCTGCCGCGCAGGGCGGCCAGCGCCTCGCCGTCGAGTGCTGCGATCACGGCCTGACCATCGGCCGCGTCCCATGTGGAGGGCGCTTGTGTCCCGCTCCAGCGTTGGACCAGCCGTGCCGCATCGGGTTCGGGGATCAGCGGCGCCAACACCGTGGCCCCGCCCTGGCTCCGACCCAGCGACGCAAGCTCGGCCAGCACCTGCGGTCGCGTCCCGAGCAGTTCGACCGCAACCTCGGCGGCGCCGAGATACCGCAGCGCCGTGAAGTCCGGAAACGCCCAGTCGGGTTCACGGACCATCCCCACCCGGTGCGCGACATAGGCCGCGACATAGGCGGCCGTGGTGTCCCACTGCCGCGACTCGGCATGCGGGTCGGCCAGCGCCCGGCGCAGCGCCGCCGCGATATGCGCCGCAAAGAGCCGCGCCAGGGCGGCGTCCTCGAAGGGCCCCTCCAGCGCCAGATCCAACCGGAGCCGCCGCAGCCGGATCACCCCCTCGCGCCCGTCCAGAAGCGGCCCGGCAAGCGACGAAAGCCGTCCCGGCAGGTCCTCCCGCAGCGCCCGGTTCAGCCGCCGTTCCAGCGGCGCGGCCTGATCGGCTGCAGTGATCACCGTGCAGTCCGTGACGAGCCGGCCGATGCCGAGGCGATGCGTGTCCATCCTTGCGACCTAGCGCGTGTGGCAGTCGGGCAGGCAGTTGCGGCAGCCATCGACCTCGCCGAAATGGGCAGCCGCCGCCCGCACCGCGTCCTCGCAGCGGGTGAAGAACCCGAGATAGAGCCGGTTCTCCTCGTCCGGCACGAAACCCGGGCAGCCCAGCCGGTGCACCTCGTGCTCTCCGCCCTCCTGCGGATTGCGATTGACGTAGTAGACCGATGGACAGGTGCTGGTCATGAGCCATTCCTGCAGCACCGCCGTCGGCAGGAGCGCGCGCCGGTCCGCGGTCCGGAAGACCGCCACGCCGTCCTCGACCAGAACCTGCCCCAGAACGACGAAATCGTCTACCTCCGGCATCTCGGGCGGCATCGGCCGCATGCTGTGCATGTCGGGGCTGAGCGGATCGTAGGCGCCACAGAGATGCCCCGGCAGGCTTGCGTCGACCCGGTGGCTTTCCGGCAGCGCACAGATCAGGTCCAGCGCGATGCCGCCGCAACTCCGGCTCGGGCGCAGGTGGTTCGCCGGGTGGGCGCAGCCCTCGGCGACACCCGGGCGCAGGTCTTTCTCGGCAAGGGTCGGCCGCGCGATCAGCCACGACAGGACCGGCAGGCTCACCGCCGCCGCGGCGATCGCGGCCTCGTCGACCAGCGCACAGCCCGCACCGCCCGGTCCGCAGCAGGCGGTGACCCGCGCGGCGATTCCAGCGACGGAAAGCGCCCCGGTGAAGAACACCTCGCGGCCCAGAGGCGTCACGCCATAGCCGCCGGTGACGGTCAGGACATCGGCCTCGATGTGGGGGACCAGACCGGCCACCACGCCCCAGCCGTGAAGGTAGCGGCGCATCCGGGCCAGTTCCCGGTCGTGGCTGGCACGGTCGAGTGTCAGATCCTCGGCCCGCACCACCTGACGGTCGAAATAGAGCGGCGCTGTCAGGCCGTTCTCCCACGTGATCAGAGGCTTGCGCTCGGTCGGTGCCATTGGAGCCTCCCTTGTCAGCCGTCGCGGCCCGGAATGGTGAACCAGCTTCGGAACGTGTCGCCCGGTGCGCCTTGGCCGGTCGGAAGCCTGCCGTTCAGGAACGACCCGTCGACCACCCGCCCCTCGGTATCGACAACGAAATCGGCACGGAAGACCAGCCTAAGGGTCTCGCCGGGCTGCAGCCGCAGATCGGTATCGCTGCCGTCCCCAAGGAACAGCCGGAACCCGCGTGCCTCGGTCGCGGAGGCCAGCGGTGTCCAGTCTTCCAGCAACCCGTCGCTGACCTGGCCATCGTCGAAATCGATCGCCTCGGCAATGATCTGCCCGAGGGTGGCCCACACGAAGCTCCCGGGGCCGACCGGCACGCGGTGCTGCAGTTCCGCCAGCATGGTCTCGCCTGCTCTGTCGGTACCTGTGAAGACCGTCCAGTCCACGCGGTTCCTGAACCCGACCGCGATCCCGCGCTCGCGCAATTCGCCAAGGAACGACTCTGCCGCGGCCAGCGGATAGGGCCGCCCGTGGACCCAACTCACGGCCTCGATCGGATTGACCTCCGGCAGGCCGCCGCCGGTGGCCGGGGCCGGCAGGTCGATTGCGAGGACGCGCCGGTCACCCTGAGGGACGATCGCCACCTGCGGATCGGCCAGACCCTCGACATACCGGATCGTGGCATCGTCAATGCCCGCCCCGTCGGTGCCGTTGGTCCCGTCTGCGGGTGCCGGCAGCGTCAGGCGAAGCGTCAGACCGTCCGCCGTCTCTTCCACCGCGACCGAAGGCGCGCTGCCGGGTGGATCGAGAGTGACGGTTGCGGCGTTGATCGACAGGCCGTCCGCCCCATCGGTGCCGTCGGTGCCGTCGGTTCCGGGGTTCCCACGCGGACCCGGCGGACCCTCGGCGACGCCTTGGGCCAGGATGCACTCGACCACGTCCTTCAGCGTCGCCGCCGACGGCACCATCCGCCGGAATGTGCGGTTGTCGATCGCCACGTCCTCGTCACGGGCCTGGTCGGCGTCCATCATCCGTGGCGCATCGGTGGCCACGTAATGCGGCAAGTGCGCCAGGATCACCGCGTGGTCCTCGTCGCGCGCACAGGACGGACATGCGTCCAGCGGCTCCCAGAAATGCGCACCGCAATCGGTCTCGGTGACGTTGATCACCGCCACCAGCCCGCGATCCGGTGCCGCCTCGTCGGCATCCGCCGCCGAGAGGTAGAGCCGCCGCCCGTTTTCCATCAGCGCCAGCGACCGCCCGGCCCCGTCCACGGTCAGCGCGTCGGGCGAAAGCGTCACCGGCAGCGGGTCGGTGTTCGCCCGCGAAATCACGTCATCCATGTCGACGAGCGTCAGACGGGTGGCGCCCTCCGCGTCGGTCATCAGCACGTAGGCCCGCGACTCGGTCGGGGCCACCGCCAGGTCCAGCGCGGCCCCCTCCACGGAGACCCCCTGCCCGGAGCGTTCCAGCGCGTTGCCGTCCCCGGTCAGCGCATAGCGGTTCAGGAAGATCGTGCCGCCGGCCGCCGGGCGCTGGCTGAGCAGGAAAAGGTGCGAGCTGTCCAGCGACCAGTCGAGGGCCATGAGCCGTTCGGTGGCGGGCGTCGTATAGCCCGCGGGTCGTGCCTCGGCCTGGGTCATCGTGCCGACACTGAACGCGGCGATGTCGATCACATAGAGCCGTTCGCCCGCCGCCCCGACGCTGCCTGAAAGCGCGAGGAACCGCCCGTCGGGCGAGACCTTCATCATCGCGGCACCCCGCCGGGCCGGGCCCGTGGCGTTGCCGAAGCCATGGTCGAACGTCATCACGGCCTGCGCTGTCGGGGCGTCCCCGGGCACGGGGCCGCTTTCCACCCAGTCGCGCAGCGCGTCGTTGCTGTAGGAAACCAGCCGCGCGCTGCCGCCGCCGTCGAATTCCAGCACGAAGAGCGTGCCCGAAACCGGCGATACCGCCAGCCGCGACAGGCGCGCCTCGGTCGGGATCACCGCCAGCGGCTCGGCATTGCTTTCGACGCTGCCCGCCCGCCAGATGCCGACCCCGTCCAGCGCGGCCTCGCCAAGGCTCCAGCCGCGGCCCGCGAAGAACATCAGGTCGGCGATCGCGCTGGACGCCGTGTCGCTGATACCCGCGGGACCCTCCAGCAGCGCCCGCAGATCGTGGGTCTGGGCCAGCGCGTCGGTATCGGAGATGAACACGTATCCGTGCGACCCGCCCGCTTGGTTGTCCACGGCAACCTGCAGCCGCTGCAGCACCTGGTTGACGTGGAGCGCCTGCGGGGTCTGGGCGCCGAACGTCATGGTGTGGACCCAGTCCAGCCGCGGATCGACCGGTATCGACCGAGCCTCCGCCCCGGCCGGATCGACGGCCCACAGCACCACCTCGACGCCCTCGACGACGCGCCCGTACTCGGTGGCATCCGCCGCGCCGCAGCCCGGCAGCAGCACCGGCAGCGGCTCCGCCCCCCGGTCGCAACGCCGCAGCCCGACGACCAGGTGGCGCGATCCGTCCAGTGCCTCGGCCAGGTCCGGATCGCTCTCCAGCAGCTCTGCCACAGCGACCCGCAGCCGATCCGGCACGATCAGTTCCTGCCCGCAGCAGTCCAGTGCCAGCCCGGGCTCGATTACCACGTTCTCGCGCCGACAGGCCTCGATCGGGTGCTGGATCACCTTCAGCCCGCAGACCGTGCCCGTGCCGTGCAGCGCGAGGTTATGGAGGTGGCGCAGCCCCCGGTGATAGTCCTGTTCGTCGGTGAAATCGCGGCTGACCAGCAGCTTGCCGTCGAAATAATAGTTCCGCACCGGCGCGTGCAGCCCGCAGGGCAGACAGGATTTGAGCGGTTCGTCTAGCATGCTTGGCTCCTCCGTGTAGCGCGGGCTGCGCCGATTTTGTCAGGACCAGCGGGCCCCGGTGTGGCGAACGTGCCGCCGAGACTGGTCGTCCCCAGAGGCCCCGGCGAAAGCGATCCCAGGAGGGTGTCGACGCCGATGGTCGATTGATGCGCAACGGTCAGGGCCGGGCCGAAGGTGCGTATCCCGAACCGCGTATGGGCGGGGACAGAGGCCGCGATCAGCCGCTCGGTCCGCCTCAGCGCGCCGTCGTCCGGCACCGCGTGGGCAGGCAGCACCACGGTAAAGCTGTGCGCCGGGCTGCCGGGTTCCAGGTCGCGCCCGCCGATCATCACCGGGCCGGGCGGCAGGCGGAAGTGTTCGACGATCTGCGGCATCGGATCGGTCAGGCCGAGGTGCCACTGCAGGATCTGGCGCAGCCCGGCCACGGTGCCGCGCTGGCGGAAATAGGGGATCGCCCCGGAGATCATCTCGCGCCGGGTTGCCTCCGGCAGCGCGGCTGCGAAGTCGAAGTCGAACCACGCGCCCAGCCAGTTGAGAAAACCGTCGGGCACGGCCTGCGGATCGAAGAGCGCCGCCACGTCACGATGGCGGGTCGAGACCTCGTCCAAGACGGTGTCGAAGTAGCTCAGGAACCGGTCGAGGAACCGCGCGCTTTCGGCGTCCTGGTGGAACGGCACCGGCAGGTGCCGCAGCGCGCTTTGCCGCGGGGCGAAGAGATCGATCTCCGAAATCGCCGGGCTGCTGCGACCGTCGCCGAAAAGCTCGATCCGGAGCCACAGGTTGCGCCCGCCCGGGGACTGGATCAGCACCTCCGGCAGGTCGCCGGGTCCGAGCGCCAGCGGTCTGGACCAGGCGCTTTCGGGCAGCGCCGCGATGCGGTCGATCTCGATGGGACTGTCCGAGGTGGTGGTCGTGACCACCATGCGGGTGTTCGCCGGCAGATCGACGGTGAAAGCCAGCCGGTCCCACGCGAAGCCGGGCCGCCCGCCGTCGATGGCCTCGGTCAGGACACGCCCGGAGCGTGGCACGCTGACCCGCCGCGGGACCGACATGAGCGGCCGTCCCGTGCCCGCGTGCCGTCCGTCGCTGGTCAGGACCAGGCGCTTCAGCCGGATTGGATCGTGGCCCGGACGCGCCGGATCCTGCCAGCTCAGCGTTCCGTCCGCGTCCCGCTTGATCGGTCCAGGGCAGAGCGCCAGTTCCAATGGCGGCGCGATCTGCCGGCCGTTCGCGGCCAGCACCACGAGCGTCTTGCCGTCGAGCAGGTAGAGCACTGGCGCCGGCGCGGTCGCCGTGGCGCAGCCGCAGGTCCCGGCGCACCGGCAGGCCGCCGGGGTCGCGACCGCCCAAGGCGCCGTCAGGGCGACGGTCCTATGGGGAAAACCAGCGACCGGCCGCCAGAACCGGTCATAGACCCTCAGTCCACCCGAGGCCGGATCGATCACACACCCGCGCCCCGCCGTGTCGAAGCCGACAGCCTCAGGCGCGCCCCCGTCGATCACGTGCCGGATCTGTCCGGTGGGCCAGGTCAGGACCAGCAACCGCCCGGCACCCGGATCGGCAATCACCAGATCACCGCTCGGCGCGATCTTCACGTCCGTCGGCCGCACCAGCGTATAAGGGTCCGGCGCCCCGCCCCCAAGGTCGCCGGCGGACGGCAGATCCCGCGCGGGCCAGAGCGCCCGGAACGGCCAGGTCCCGCCAGTGTCCGGGCCCAGCCCGCCGGCCAGCGCCGTCCAGATCACCCGCGCCTCCGGATCGGCGAGGAACACACGGCCATCGCCGCTGATCGCCAGCCCGCGCGGCAGCGTCCGCCCGCCGAAGCTGCCGAAGGGCTCGGCCAGCGGATTGGCTTCCACTCCCTCGACGGCGAGTTGCAAGGGCCGGTCGTCATGCGGCACGCCCGGGCGCAGCCCCTTCGGCGCCAGCCGCCAGCCGGTCCCGGCATTCAGCCGCAGGAAGGGCGGCCGGGTTTCGCGCACCGCCTCAGCCATAGGACACGACCAGCCTGATCACGTCCCGCGACAAGGCCGGCAGCATGCCTGTCGGGATCGCAGCCATGTCGCCCAGCGGATCGCCGGTCCCCGCCTCGGTGTCCACCGAAAGCCCGGTGACCCGACGCACCCCCGCGACCCCCAGCATCACGTCGTAGAGGTCGCAGTAGTAGATATCCTCGCCGAAGGGCCAGCCGGTGCCGGCCTTGCCGCCCCGCACCGGATGCAGGAAATCGAAGATCGCGGTGTAGAGCGCCTGGGTCACCGCGCTCAGGTCGTGCCCGTCCGACACCGTGACCCGCGCTTCGAACCGGGTCAGCTTCGCATAGGTCGGCCCGATCACGTAGAGTTCCGTGGTGATCAGCCGTCGCGGCTCCAGGTAGGCACAGATCGCGCGTACCTGCGCGTCCGAAGGTTGCGGCGTGTCCTGGCTGTTGTCCGGCAGCACGATCAGCGTGACCGCCCCGTCTTTCTCGCCCAACAAATAGCGGCCATCGGGCTGCCTGACCGCTGCGGTCCGGGCCAGCGCCGTCGCCGAATGCAGGGGCACGCCGGGGGTCTCCATCGCGAGTTCCGAGAAGTCCTCGGCGCTCACTGCCCGGTCCCGGCTGCGCAGCGTCGAAGGCGCGCGCAGCAGCACCTCGTCCAGCGCCTCTGCATCGCTGCCGCCCGAGGCCTCGCGGATATTGGTGATGGACTTCACGCTCTGGATGCGGCCCTTGATCTTGGTCACGGTCCCCGCCGGAACATTGCCGATCGCCCCGCCGCCGAAACGGTAGCGCGCCGCGCTGATCTGTGCACCCGCCACCGGGATCCGCCCGCGCCGCCCGTCGCCGAAAGTGACCGTCCCGCGTGCCGGGTCCAGCAGGTAATGCGCGCTGCCCGGGCCGGAGCGGTAGAAATCCGCCACCCGTTCCCAGCTCTCGCCGTCGACCGTCAGGTCGAGATCGGGCACCAGCGTGTCGGGGTCGATCAGCACCGGGGTCTTGGCCAGCGTCACCACCTGCCCCGGGCGCCCGTTCGACCGGCCCAATGCCTCGCCCAGCCGCGTCACCGCCTGGGTCGCGCGCAGGGTGTTCAGGTGCAGCCCCTTCAGCGCCTGCGGAACCGGATCATCGGGACCGTAGGCCGAAACCACGCGCGCCCGGATCCAGTAGAGCCGCCGGTAGCGGTCCTCCACTTGCGGAAGATCCTGTGCATAGTCCGCGCTGATCTTCACCCAGTCCCCGAGACCCAGCACCGATGGGTCGAGCGGCGGCTGGCGGTCGGCCGGATCGGGCGGGTCGGTCCGCGCCTCGATCTTCGCGATGGTCTCGGAAACGCTCTCGCCGCAGGCGGCAAAGGCGGCCAGATCGTCGGGGTCATCGACGCCCATGGCCTCCCAGTGATCGGCCAGCCCGGCCAGCAGTTCCGCTGGACCGGTCTGCAACGCCGCGATCAGTTCGTCCTGATCCTGCGGCGGCTTGTCGGCACCGAAGCTTTCCCAGAAATCGGGATCGAGATCGGTCGGCGCCAGCGGCGTCAGACCCGCGGGCAGTTCCAGCGCCAACGCCCCAGACCGCGTCAGCCCCAGCGTCTCGTCGGTGGACACCGCCAGATCGGTCCAGCCGGTATCGTCGCCGTCCGCGGCGAACAGGTCGGTCTGCCCCGCATCGCCGGTGAAGGCCTGCCACACCAGCCGCGCCGCCGCCGTGGCCGCGTCGCCGGGTGCGGCGCACCGTGTCGCCACCGGTCCCTCGATCACCGCCGCGTCCGCACCCGGTCCCTCGTCGAAGACCTCCACCGTGTCGGCATAGAGGCTCAGCGGGCCGGAAGGCATCCGATCCTCGGAAAACTCCGTCTTGCCAGCCGGCCGCAGGACCAGCCCGATATAGAGCACCGATCCCACCGCCATCCCCGGCCCGAACGGGTCGAAATTGTGCAGCCAGGTCAGTCCGTCCTCGTAGCGCGTGACCATCTTTCGGGACGGCGACAGGTCGCCCGAGGGCACCAGGACGACACCGATCCCGGCATTCAGCGCCCGCGCGCTCGCATCCGTCTCGAACACCAGCTCGCGCTCCAGCGCGGGATCGTCCACCGCCACGCGGGCGCCCAGCGGGATCGGGATTTCCAGCGTGTTCTGCCCGGCCACCGGCTTGTCGAGCTTGTCGAGCGTGGCCTTCAGCCGGGTCCGCGCTGGGCGCGCCGGTCGCGGCGTGATGCCCACGAGGTCGAGGAACTTGATGTAGTTCAGCTCCGGCACCCGGTTCAGTTCCCACAGGATTGTTTCGGTCATCCACGCGTGGAGCTTGACCAGGGTCATCCCCGGATCGCTGTCGTTGAAGTTCGTCCATTCCGGCGTGTAGCGCGGGATCCGGTCGCGCGCCTCGCGCACAAGGTCGTCGAAGGTCCGGCTGTCCAGGTTCGGGGCTTTCAATGTCATCGGACGTCCCTCATGCCGGACCCTCGTTGATGTAGAAGGGGTAGACGATGTTGCGCGCCGCGTTGTTGGCACGGATGCGGTACTCCACCTCGATCAGCAGCGTGTTGGGTGCATCGGTCTGCCCGATGGCCGCGACCCGCAGCACGTCGACCCGCGGCTCCCACCGGATCAGCGCCGTCTGCACCTCGCTTTCGATGGTGGCACGGGTGGCCGCGTTGTTCGGGGCAAAGACGAAATCGTGGATCCCACAGCCGAATTCCGGCGCCATGATCCGTGACCGCCGCGGCGTCGCGAGGATGATCCAGATCGCCTCGGCGATAGCCTCCTGGCCCGAGGACCAGTCGAGCCCGCCGCGCCCGTTGACCTGGATCGGAAAGCGCCAGCCCTGGCCGAGGAACTCCACCATCGCTCAGCCCCCCACCAATACCGTGGGCAAGCCGCCCAACACCGTGCCGACCGCGTTGCCGTCGTTCTGGCTGGTCGTGTCGCCCATCCGCACCACCGCCGCACCGTTGGCGAAGACCGTGGAAGACGCCGTCGAGAAGGTGCACTCGCCGTTCTGGCCACCGCTGGTCACGCCACCGTTCGACCCGGCCTCGCCCCCCGACGAGGAGGAGATGCTGCTCGACTCCACGACCACGGGCTTGCCCCCGGCATTGACCGACGCGGCGGTGTCGCTCGCATCCGAAAGCTGGGCGATGTTGGGATAGGGGATCGGCACCGGCGAACTGCCCGGCACCGGCGTCATCAGCACATCCGGGAACGACATGCAGACCCCATCGGTCACCGTGATCGGCTGTCCCATTATCCCGCCTCCGTGATCTGGATGCTGCGATACGCGGAAGGGTCTTCCGCCAGCCAGTTCCATGACGCACGCCACAGGATCTGCGCCGCGTTCGCATCGGGGCGCAGGATCAGCGTGTCGGCGTTCAGCGTCCCGATACTGCCGATCCGCCAGTGTCGCGGCTTGTCCGGCCCGTGCCCGCAATAGACCCGGTAGCGCGCCGTCAGCGCCGTCTCCGGCACCATCGCGCGATAGGGCGTGTCGGACTGGTCGAGCCGCTGGTGCACACTCACCACCGCCCCGGGCGGCAGCGGCGTGGTGTTGCGACTGCCGGGTGTCGAGAACCCGGTGCTTCGGCGGTAGAAATTGTTGAAGGCCGGGTCATAGGCCGGCGGCAGCACCGGGCCGTTGTCGAAATCCGGCTCGAAATCGTCGACGACGGTGATCGCTCGGCCGCTCTCCAGCCGCGGCATCCAGCCGAAGAGGTTGCCCGCCAGATCGCTGCTGTCGGTCGGCGCTCCGTCCCGCCGCAGCCAGGTCTCTCCCGCCACCAGCACCAGCCCCTCGGGCGGCACCGCGTCCACGTGACCGGCCACGACGATATCGGTCCGCGCCTTTTCAAGCGCGACGTCAGCCTCGTAGGTCACGTCGAAGAACGTCATTTCCATCTCTTCGGGCGGCGTTTCCGGGTCGTCGTCGTGATCGCCGATCCCGGGTCCCGTGCGCGTTGTGCCGAGATCCGCCACGACGATGTCGAGCCGGTCCGGATCCGCCACGGGCACCATCACCCGCAGGCCATCCTCCTCCACCAGATCGTAGGCGGCCTTCACCAGGATCGTGGCCCGCGGCACCTCCGCACCGCCGGCGCGGCCGATGCCCTGCAAGAGCAAGGCCGCGAAGGGCTGGGTATCCGGCAGCTCGATCCTCACGGGTTCAGCTCCACGGTGGCGCCCTTGATCGTCGTCGTGCCGGAGGCCTCGATGGTGATGTCGCCCTGGGCGGTGATGGTGATGTTCCCCTGCGAGGTCAGCGCGATCCCGTCGGCGTTCATCACCACCTCGTTGCCGTGGGCGTCGGCGATTGTGATCCCGTCGGCGTCGTTGTCCGCGAGCGTGATCGCGTGACCGTTGACCGACTGGATCCGCCGCGCGCCGGGCTCGGTGGCGGGCGGCGCCGCGTCGCCGCCATAGACGAAGCCCAGCACGTAGGGACGGCTGCCGCTGAACCCCAGCACCGCCAGATCGTCCACCTCGGGCGTGAAGAACGTCCCGGCCTCGTTGCTGGCGAAGGGTGTCACGATCTGCGCCCAGTCGGTGACGATCCCCACCGCCCGGTCCAGCCGCTGCAGCTTGACCCGGTGACGCTGCTCGGGATCGTCGACATCGACGACCCGTCCCAGAACCAGGCCCGGCGCGGTGTTGTCAGCCATCGAGCACCTCCTTGCGGGCCTGGAAACTGGTCGTGTACCCCGAACCGCCGATGGCATGGGTCGCCTGCGTCAGCCGGTAGGTCCCGTCGAACCGCGCCCCCATACCGGCCATGGTCACCGTCGCCCCGGCCCGCAGCGTCGGCAGGCCGATGGCGCTGCCCGAGCCGGTGATCAGGGTTGCCGCCAGTTCACGCAGCTTCGCCAGCGCCGCGCGTTCCGCATCCGCCTCGGTGCGGATGCCGTCGGGCTTCAGGATCTGCCGGACGCCCGACACCGCGGTATCGATATCCGCCGATCCGGACGGCCCCAGCGCCGACGGCGACAGCCCGATATCGGACCAGGTCCGCGACACCTCGACATTCTGCGCGTCGCCCGACTGGTCGGGATCACCGCCGCGGACCACCACCTCCGACACCTGCCCCGCCGCCGACAGCGCCGGGGTGAAGCTGATCAGCGTGCGCCCCCAGATGAACTCCGCCACCGGCGGGTCGTTCGACTGCGACGGCTGGGCGAGGTAGAGCGTCCCGCCCGGCTCGACCATCAGCGACAGCCCGTAGGCCTTGGCGCGCTTCAGCACCTCGTCGTAGAGTGTGCCCTCGATCTCGGCATCCTCGCGCGCCTCGCCCTCGCTGTCGAGCGTCGCCCACCGCACCGGCACGTCGTTCTCAAGGCAAAGCTGATCGACGATTGCCTTTTCGGTGCCCGAATAGTTTCCTTCGACCAGCGTCTTCTGCATGCGCCGCAGGAACCCGTCGAGCGCCCGGACCCGGCAGACGGGTGAGCCGGAGGCCGGGAAGCTCGGCGCCAGCGACACCACCTCACCCTCCATGATCAGCGGCAGGTCGCCGTCTTCCAGGTAGCCCATGTAGAGTGTCACCTGCGCGCCCGGTTCGAAATTCGGCACTTCCGGGCCGCCCGGCGACAACCGCAGCGGCGTGCCGGTCTCGTCCCAGGGCGAGGAATACTTGGGCCTCAGCCCGACCGGGTCCCAGTCGTGCAGGACGAACTCGAAACTGTCGATGTTCGCGAGGTCCGAGGTGAACGACACCTCCAGGATGTCCGAGATCACCTCGCGCCCGGCATCCTGCCCGTTCAGCTCGATCCGGAAGGCGGGCGTCAGGAAATTCCGGCCCTGGATGAATGTCTCGACCGTCATCGCGGCGTCACCAGGGGCGGCAGTTCCAGCACGTCGCCGGGCGTCAGCGAACGCACGTCCGCCATGTTGTTGTGATCCGCGATCACGCGCCACTTGCGCGCGTCCGCATAGGCGTCATGCGCGATCAGCGGCAGCGTTTCGCCCTCGGCCACCACATGCACGCGGGTATGGTCGGCCGACTGATAGTTGATCGCCGCGACCTGCTCGGCCACGGTCGCATAGTGCTTCAGGCTCAGCGACACCAGCGCGCGCAGGGGCTTGCCGTCGGGACTGAAAAGCGTGAACCTGCGCCCCACCGACAGGACCACTGCGGTGAAATGCTGCATCGGGCTTTCGGTCTCGCCCATCGACGTGCCGGGGAAATTCTGCCCCCAGCTCACCCGCACCAGCGGCGGCATGTGCAGGCTGCCCTTGATCGCGACAAGCTTGTGGAACGCTTCCACCCGGTCGGTGATCGCGGTGGCAGCGGCACCGGTGCCATCCTGCGTGCTGTCGAAGAACAGCTCCAGCGACAGCGTCTCGGCCTCGCCCCGCACGAACTGGATCAGCGGTTGTTCCAGACCCGGGATCGCCACGTCGGCATACTGCGCCGCCTTGGAAAAGCTCAGCTCCTCGGGGGCATAGTCCACCAGCATCGGCGCGCCGATGGCGTTGCCCTGCAGGTCGATCTTCTGGAACGCCATCTGAACCATCGGCTACAGCCCTCCGCTCGGGCCGTGGCTGGCGCGCCGGTCGGCGTCGCGCCGGGCATCTTCCAGCGCCTCGCGCTTCAGTTCTTCCTTCACCAACGCCACCACCTGCCGCAGGAATGCCGGATCGCGCAGCATCGCCGGATCCGCCGCCGACAGCGTCGTCTCGATCGTGCCGATGTTCACATCCACAGCCATCTCACAGCCCCACCAGATCGCCCACCGCACCAAGCGCCTTGCCGGGACTCACCGACAGGGTCAGTTTCTCGTGCGCGATTTCCAGCTTCTCGATGGCCGTGGCCGAACTCGTCGCGTTCAGCGACGGTCCCGACCACTTCACGGGGATGCCGTTCTCGAAGCTCCAGATCTTGATCGGCACGCGCAGCTCGTTGGCCAGAAAGATCAGCCCGTTGCGCCGCTTGCCCTCGCCCTTCAGGAATTCCTCGTGCCACAGGTAGAGGTCCTCGCCGAACCCGACCCCGCGGCTCAGCGTGATGCTGTTGTAATTCGCCCGTGTCGGGAACCGGAACACCCGGTCGTTCTGTCCCCCCGCCCGGATCTCCTCGATCTGGATTTCGCTTTCGAGGCCGGTGCACTCCGTGAACCCGCCCATCACGAAGGCCGAGGCTACCGACAATGCCGCCATCGGGCTCGACGGATCCTCGATCAGGGCGATGTAGAAGTTGAACGCCGGCAGCGGGCTGAGCAGGGATTTCACGTCGGTCATTGCCCGGTCTCCGTCACCTTCACGGCGTCATGCGCAGCACCCAGCCGGAACAGGATGAACTCGTAAGGCTCGGCCGGGGCGACGCCGATATCCACGACCAGCTGCCCGGCCTCGCGGCTGTCGGCGGGATTGTTCTCCTCGTCGCACTTGACGCTGAAGGCCGCCTCGGGCGCGTCGCCCGCCAGCACCCCGTCGCGCCAGAGCTGGTCCAGGAACACGCGCGCCGTGGACGCCACCGCCGCCCGGGTCATCAGGGTGTTGGGCTCGAACACCATCCAGTGCAGCGCCCGTTCCAGCGATTTCTCGATGGTGTCGAGGATCCGCCGCACCGACAGGAACCGCGCCTCCGGGTCGGCGCCCAGGCTGCGCGTGCCGTTGAGCCGGATGCCGCGCCCTGGAAACGCCCGGATGGCGTTGATCCCGACCGGGTTCAACCCGGCCTGCGCAGCGTCGTCGATGGCCAGCGTGACGCCTTCGCAGTGCCGCAGCGCCAGGTTGGCGCCGCTGCGCTGGATTCCCCGATCCCGCTCGGCCGCCGCGAAGGCGCCGCAGACATGGCCCGAGGGCGGCACCTCGGTCACCCCGCCGCCGGGCAGACCCACGCGCAGCCACGGCGCGCAGAAGCCCAGCCGGGGCTGGTCGCCGAGGCGGCTGCGCCAGGTCAGCAGATCGTCCAGACGCGCCGCCGCGGTCACCGGATCGACGATGGCGACCTTGTAGGGTCCGACCTCGACCGGGTTGCCCAACGCCGCCTGCACCGTTGCGATCTCGTCGGTGCCCAACGCACGCGGCACGGTGATCCGGGTCATGGTGATCTCCTGCCCCGCGGACGAGGCGAACGGACTGGGCTGCACCCGGTATTCCAGCGGTTCGAACCCGTCGCGGGACAGCCGCAGCGTGACGAAGCTGAGCGGCAGACCCGTCAGCGCGAACCGCCCCGCGGCATCGGTGACAACCTGCTGCCCCAGCCCCGCCGCCTCGATCGTCACGCCCCCGAGCGCAACGGTCTCCCCAGCCTCGTTCGTGCCGAAGACGGTGCCGGTGACCTGCCCGGTTTCCAGCGGGTCGAGCGACGCACAGTCCGGCCCGGGCGCGGCCACCGGATCACCGGCAGTCAGGAAGCTGTCGGGCAAGACCAGGTCCGGCGCCGCGATCAGCGCGGCATCGGGCAACCGCCGCACCTCTGCCAGCACTGCCCGGAAATCGGCGCCGCGCACCTTCGACAACCCGTCCGTACCGCCCGAGAGCGTGAAGCTTCCCTCGTCGGGCCACGCCGCCGGATCGGCCCAGTCCTGCGCCGCCAGCACCGACCTCGCCAGGTCCTCTGGCAAAGGGCCCCACCCGGCCCCGGTCTCCCGCTGCGGAACCGGCGCGAACTCCACCGACCGCGCCGAAACGGCACTCAGCGCCTCGGAATGCGCCGGGTCCGGCGCCCGCGCAATGAAGCTCTGCTCCAGAAGCCCTGCCCGCCGGATCTCCAGGTCGAACTCCACCGAGGTCACCCGGATCGAACGCCCCGGATGGAACGCGGACAGGGGCCTCTCGATGCGGATCAGCCCGCGTACCGGATCGACCTCCCGCGGTTGGAGATGCACCACCGCCGTGGTCCCGTCCCCGCCGGTCTGGCTCAGTTCCAGCACCGAGGCCAGCTCGATCCCCGCCAGCGACGCGAGGCTCAGGGCATATCCGTCCTCATAGACACCCGGACGGGCCTCGGTCCGGGCCCGCGCCGCCCGCGTGACCGTCACCGTGACGTCGTTTCCCCAGACCCCCGGATCGGCGCTGCGCGGCCCCTCCTCCCGGACCTGCCGCTCGTGCACCTGGATCCACGCCGCCGCCTCGGCCCGCTCGGCCCGGTTGAGCTTCCGCGGGTCGATCGACAGCCACGGGAAACTCGCCCGTGCCCGCCAGCTCAGCGCCGACGCGCGCTGTGTCACCTCCGCCGCCCGCGCCGCTGTCGTCGCCACCCGGATCACATAGGCCGCCCGGCCCCCGGTCTCGAAGAAACCCTTGAGCGCGTGCCACAGGTAGCCGTGATCCAGCGCCGCGCCGAAGATCTCCTCGGCCTGCCGCAGCGCGTGGACCCGCACCGGCCGCCCCAGCGGTCCGCGCCGACAATAGCCCAGGAACACGGCGATGTCGCCCCGGGCCAGCCGCCCGACCGCGCGCACCGGTTCCACCGGCTGGCGGTAGAGCCCCGGGGTCGCCAGCGTCGTCATCGTCCGCCCCCTTGCCCTGCTGCCCCTGCGCGCGCCATCCTGCTCAGACCACCAGCTCGACGTTTTCGACGACGATCTCGATCGACTCGATCGCCGCCTCGTTCGCCGTCGCGTTCAGCGCCGGGCCTTCGTACTTGGAGATCCAGCCCTCCTGGAATTCCCAGCGCAGTTTCGGCTCCCGCGCCTCGTCCAGCAGGATGATCGCCCCCGCCTTCCGCTCGGTCACACCGCGCAGCGTCGTCTTGCGCCAGTCCCACAGCTCGGTGTTCTGGGTGTAGCCGCGCTTCAGCGTGATGTTGCCGAACTTCATCAGCGCCGGCAGCTTGCGCATCCGCGCCAGTTCGTTGCCTTCCCGGTATTCGATGACCTCGGACTCCATGGTGATCCCGCCCACCTCGGTGAACCCCGCCGAGGTGATGCCGTCGATCTCCAGAAGAAAGTTGTACTGCGCATAAGGGTCGTTTCGCATCGGCCTGATCCTTGTCGGTTATGCCGTCCGCCTCCCTCAGGAGGCGGCCTCGCGGGTTTTCTGGGAGATGCGGACGATCACGAACTCCGCGGGCTTGACCGGGGCGACGCCGATCTCGCAGATCATGCGGCCGGCATCGATATCGGCCTGGGTCATGGTGATGTCGTAGCCGATGTTGACGAAGAACGCCTCCTCGGGGGACGTGCCCTCCAGCGCCCCCGACCGCCAGACGGTGGTCAGAAAATTCGTGACCGACTGCTTCACCGACGCCCAGAGCGGTTCGGAATTCGGCTCGAACACCGCCCATTGCAGCCCTGTGTCCAGCGACTGCTCGATGAACAGCAGCAGCCGCCGGACGTTCACGTACCGCCATTCCGGGTCCGAGGTCGCCACCCGCGCCCCATAGAGCCTGAGGCCACGGAACTCCGACCGGAAATCCCGGAAACAGTTGACCGCGACCGGGTTCAGGATCGCCTGCTCGCCCTTGCTCAGAACCTTCTCGAACTCGAGGATGCCGCGCACCACCTCGTTCGCCGGGGCCTTGTGGACGCCGCGGGCGACGTCGGTCCGCGCATAGATGCCCAGAACGTGCCCCGAGGAAGGTATGGTGATCTTGTCGCCGTCCGCGCCGAAGGGGTTCGGCACCACCAGACCGGGATAATAGACCGCTGCCCGCGTGCTGTCGAAATTCTGCCGGTGGGATTTGGCCGCCTCGATATCCGCGCCAAGCGGCGTGTCCAGCACGGCGAAACGGTAGACCATCTTGTTGCAATGGGCGATCAGCGCCTTCTGCACCGCAACCGAGGGCCGTCCCGGCACCGCGCAGATCGAGATGTCCGAAACGTTCTCAAGCGCGAACATCCCGGTGCGCGCGTCCGGATCGATCGCCGCCGTCCCGATATACGTGCTGTCGTCGACATTGGCGATGTCGTCGCCGCCGCCATCGAGCCGCAGACCCAGCCCGGTGACCAGATGCAGCGCCCGGGTCGCCGCGGTGGAGGTGTCCTCGATGCGGATGAACATCGACCCGCCGCTGTCGCTCGGCGTGCCGGTCGCCGCGTTCCAGGTCCCGATCATCCGCCCGATGTAACGCGGATGCGTGCCGGCCAGCCCGACGCCGGTGAAGACCTCGCTCTCGGTGACCTTGTCGTCGGGGCCGATCAACTCCACCAGGATCGTGTATTCCCGGCTTACCGCCGCGGTGCCCGCGCCGACTTCGGCGTCCAGCGGAGCGGTGAGGGTTACGATCCCGGTCTCGGCATCCGCCGAGGCGACCGTCACCGCCGTGCCGCCCAGGTTCAGGACCGAACCGGGGAACAGCCCGAAGGCGGTGCTCAGCGTTACGGTGTTGGAACCGTTCGGCGCGACACCGACCGTCGTGGTCTCGACCAGCGGCGCGTCGGACACGCTGACCCGCAGGCTGTCACCCCAGCCGCCCGGCCACATGGCGTGCACCGTCATCACCGGCTCTGCCGGGGTGAGCGCGGTTCCCGCCGGATGCGCCGCGGCCAATGGCGCGGTCAGCGACACCACCTGCGGCAGCGCGGTGACCACTGCCAGTTCGGTCGTCCCACCGCCATCGTCCAGACGCACCGCCATGCCCGCGGCCAGCGATCCCGTGGGCACCTCGACAAAGACCGGCGCAGCCGAGGCCGCGACCGCCGCCGTGGTCTGCACGGCCGGGCCGTTGTCGGCCAGCGCGTTCAGCACCGAGGCCGCGCCGTGCGCGCGCGCGAGCGGCGCTGCAAGGGTCAGCGTGTTGGCCGGGCCGTCCACCGCCTGCACGGTGACCAGTTCGTGATCCCCTGCCACGCCGCCGGCATCCTCCAGAAGCAGCACCTGTGCCGCGAAGATCCCGGTGGCATCGGTCAGCACGATCTGCGTCGCCCCTGCGGCCACGTCCGCCGTCAGCGCCCCGGCCACAGGGGTCGCGGTCTGTGGCATCACGTCGGACCCGGCCGGGAAGGGATTGGCCAGGCCGCCACCGAAAGCCGCCCGGCTGGCGAAGGCCGCCGGGTCGATCTCCACCATCTCCGAGGCTTCGCCGTCGCGGATCAGCACGGTATCCCCGGCCGCCAGCGCGCCGGGATCGTCCAGAAGCAGCGTCGTGCCCCCGGCCAGGGCCTGCGCCAGGACCGTCGGACTTGCCGCCACAGCGCTCTGTCCCAACAGCGCCAGTTCCGACTCCGTCGCCCCCGGCCCGACGATCCGGGTGACATAGACCCGCGCCCCGCCATTCGTGAAGAACCCCTCCGCCGCGAAGGGGAGCGCATCGCGTCCTTCGGTGTAGACCAGCGGGTTCAGCTTGCCGCCAAAGGTGCGGTTGAACGCCCCGAGGCTGGTCACCAGCGTCGGCCGGTTGACGGGCCCGCGCGCGGTCATCCCGACCATACCGGCGGTCGAGGTACTGGCCGCCTGAATGGGTTTGTTCCCGGAGGGGACCTCTTCCACGTAGACCCCTGGGGCAAGATATTCAGGCATGTCGGACCTCCTGGCTGTTTAGCCGCCCAGCGAAAGCGTGACGCGGTTGACCCGACGCGCGTAGTCGGGGGTAAGCGGATTGTTGACGACGGGACCGCCGTCCGAGAGCGCGAGCGTCACCGTCTCAGCCACCGGAAGGGCGGGGATGAAGAACTGCCCGTTGGTATCGGTCACCACCCCCGGTGCAGGGGCTGCGGTCACCGTGGCGCCCACGATCGGATCGGCCGGGTCGTTGGCGCGCAGCACCGTGCCTTGCAGCGCAACCGCCGGGGGATCCAGCGTGACGTCGAAGACGAAGGGCGCGCCGGAAACGAGACCGGCGGTCACCGCCTGCCCGCCAACGGTCAGCGCGGCATCGCTCAGGGCCAAGAGCGCTGGGGAAACCGACTGGGACCGGGTCACGGCACCCCGTCCGGGGATCGTGATTTCGACCCTGAGCGTCACGTCCGGCGCCGGATCGAACGCTGGCCAGACCGCCCCCGGGTTCAGGTGCGCGGCGTACCAGCCGCCGGGTTTGACGGTGGTCACGAACGGCAGCACGCATGACACCGCGCCCTGCTCCGCCGATACTCTGACCGAGAAGTCGTCGAACCCCCGCCCCGTGATCGCTTCGCCCACCCGGCCCCGTATCAGGACCTGCCGCGCCATCAGGCGGGTGGAGGCGAGGGTCAGGCTCACCGCCGCTGCCCCGCCCCGACGACGAGTTCCTCGACCCGCGGCCCGCGCTTCGGCGGTTCGGCGCTGTCGATCGCCACGACTTCGACCAGCAGTGACACCGCCACCCGATAGGGTTGCGAGAAGGCGTTCCAGAGCTGCGACAACTGTTCGAGCGACAGCAGATCGGGCCGGATCCTCAGGTGCGGACTGGCCGCGCCGAAACTGGTGCCCAGTGGCGATCCCTCAAGCACGGCCACGCTCGGATGATCGTGGAAATGCTGGATCATCCGTCCTATCAGAAGCTGGTTCGTCTCTTCGTCCTCGTCGACGGGCGTGAACAGATAGCGCAGTTGCAAGGGTAGTGGCGGATTGCGGAACTGATCGGGCAGGACAGGATCGGGCAGCGGCCGCCGGTTCCGCAGATGCCGGTCGACCTCGACATGGTAGAGATAGAGACTGGCAATCACGTCATCGGTCAGCGCGTCACCCGGTGGCGAGAGACTGACCCGGGTCAGAGTGCCGTCGAGCGAGAAATCCACGTCCGGTGTCGCTTCGAGAGCGTCGAAGACTTGCTGACGCAACTCGCGGCTGACGTCACGTATGACACCGAATCCGGCCATTCTGGCTCCATGTGCAGTGCGGATGTCGTCCGAATTCGGTCACAGGATCCGACGCCGGCGAGACAACGCCATGCCTCCCGAACGAAGGGGCTCCCACTCGAAAATCCAGCGACTCCCTCCGGTTGAGATGATGGTAACACTCGCCTTACCTTCGGGCAACGACGTCGGAGGTAAGGGATAACCGCCTTTGCATCAACCCCGATCACCTGGGGAGTAAGCTTCCGCCGAGGGCCTCGGTCAGGCGGCCTTGACTTGTGGTGTGGCGGTTTTCCAATTCCACGGCAGCAGTTCGTGCAAGCGTGAGACGGGAATGTCGGCGATGCGGGCGATGACGTCGGCGAGCCAGGCTTGCGGGTCGATGTCGTTCAGCTTGGCCGTTCCGATCAGCGTGTACATGGCGGCGGCGCGCTCGGACCCGGCGAAGAGCCAGGATTTTCGTCCCAAAGGCCACACCGCGCAGCGAACGCTCCGCGGCATTGTTGCTGAGGCAGATACGGCCATCCTCGAGGAATCAGGTGAAGGCCGGCCAGTGGGCCGGTGACAGCAGGTAGTCGATCGCCTTGGCCACCTTTGCGTGTTTCGACAGCAGCGCACGTTCGCCCCGCAGCCAGCGCTCGAGGTCCGCGACCAGTGGTGCGGACAGCTGCCGGCGAACCTCCAGCCGTGCCTCGGGATGCTGGCCGTTGATGGTGCGCTCGACCGCGAACAGGGCATCGATGCGTTTCACCGCCTCGAAGGCGATGGGGGAGGCGGGCCACGAGTGGCCCTACCTCCTTGTGCTTAGAGCGTGTCGCCTCAGATCGGATTCTGGATTCCCATAGCGGTTATCCTGTGATTCCATGCCTTGTAGGCAACTATGGGGGTCAGGGATGGGTAAACCGCATCCTGTTGAGCTGCGTGAACGTGCCGTGCAGATTGTCGCGCAGGGCCACACGCACACCGAGGCGGCGCGGCGACTTTGCGTTTCGATCAAGTTCGTCAACGACATGGTG
>NZ_QDFI01000055.1 GCF_003254465.1 Meridianimarinicoccus zhengii | reverse complement strand
ATGGGCTTCGTCTTCCTCGTCTCCGCCCTCGACTGGCTCAGATGAATGCAGACACGGCCTAGAGCGTCATGTGCCGGGCGCGCGCGCCGCGTTCGATGGCGGCGGCGTGGAGCCGGTCGAGGGCGAGTTCGTAGCGCATCTCTTCGAGCAGGCGCAGTTCGGATTCGTTGAGATTGCCGTCCGCCGCGGCCACGTCGCAGGCGAGCGCGTAGGCGGTTTCGAAGAGCCGTTCCGGCAGCGCCTCGCGCACGAGGCCGAAGAGGGCATCGAGCCCGTCCTCCTCCTCGAACAGCTCGAACACCAGCGCACTGACCGCGGCGAGGCGTTCCTGTTCGTAATCCGCGAAGATCGGCAGGTGGTTCAGCGTGGACTGGATGCGCACGAGTTCCGACGTGCGGATCTGCGCATCCGACGCCGAGACGGCGATCATCAGCGCCACAAGGCTGTCCTGGGCGGTCAGCGGGTGCGGGTCTGTCGGGTCTTGCTTCACGGGTCTGTTCCTTGGCCGGTCCCTGGTGCGCCAGCGCGGGCGCGGTGCCATCCGCTTACGCCGAAGCGGGGCGCGGGGCAACGGACCCGCGGTCGCGGGGGGCGGACCGGCGGTCAATCGCGCGTGAGGCCGGCCCGGTGCGTCGATTGACGCGCCGCGCGGCGGGCTTTAGTCCCTCGGCGGGGCGGCGCGGGGCCGTCCGGCAGACAGGCGGGATGGATCATGGGCGATTTGCGCGACGCAGCGATGACATCGAAGGCGTGGCCCTTCGAGGCGGCGCGGGCCGTTCTGAAACGCTATGAGAAGGCCCCGCCCGAAAAGGGGCATGTGCTGTTCGAGACAGGGTACGGGCCGTCGGGCCTGCCCCATATCGGGACCTTCGGCGAGGTGCTGCGCACGACCATGGTGCGCCGGGCGTTCGAGACGATCAGCGACATTCCCACGCGGCTGATCTGCTTTTCCGACGACATGGACGGGATGCGCAAGGTGCCGGGCAACGTGCCGAACCGGGAGGCGCTGGAGGCGGCGTTGCAGAAGCCGCTGACATCGGTGCCCGACCCGTTCGGGACGCATGCGAGCTTTGGCGATCACAACAACGCCATGCTGCGGCGGTTTCTCGATACGTTCGGGTTCGACTATGAATTCGTGTCGGCGACGGAATTCTACAAGTCGGGGCGGTTCGACGAGATCCTGCTGCGCTGCGCGGAACGGTATGACCACCTGATGAAGATCATGCTGAAAAGCCTGCGCGACGAGCGGGCGGCGAGCTATTCGATCTTTCTGCCGATCCACCCGGAGACGGGGCGTGTGCTGTACGTGCCGATGAAGCATGTGGATGCCGCGCGCGGCGAGGTCACGTTCGACGACGAGGCCGGGCGGGAATGGACGCTGCCGGTGACGGGCGGGCATGTGAAGCTGCAGTGGAAGCCGGATTTCGGCGCGCGCTGGGCGGCGCTGGGTGTGGATTTCGAGATGTACGGCAAGGATCACAGCACCAACACGCCGATCTATGACGGGATCTGCCGGGTGCTGGGGGCGCGGCCGCCGGAGCATTTCACCTATGAGCTGTTCCTCGATGCGGATGGGACGAAGATTTCCAAGTCGTCGGGCAACGGGATCTCCATCGATGAATGGCTGCGCTATGCGTCGACGGAGAGCCTGAGCCATTTCATGTTCCAGAAGCCCAAGACGGCGAAGCGGCTGCATTTCGACGTGATCCCGAAGGCGATGGACGAGTATCACCAGCAGTTGCGGGCGTTCCCGGAGCAGGATGCGGCGGGGCAGCTGGCCAACCCGGTGTGGCATATCCACGAAGGCCGGGTGCCCGCGTCGGACATGGTGGTGTCTTTCGGGATGCTGTTGAACCTTGCGTCGGCGGCCTCGGCGGAGGATCGTGCGACGCTGTGGGGGTTCATCCGGCGCTATGCGCCCGATGCCGCACCCGATACGCATCCGGCGCTGGATGCCGCGGCGGGCTATGCGGTGCAGTATTTCCAGGATTTCGTGCGGCCCGCCAAGGCGTACCGGCTGCCGGACGACCGGGAGCGCGCGGCGCTGGCGGATCTGGCGGCGCGGCTGCGGGCGTGGGACGAACCCGCGGAGGACGAGGCGCTGCAATCGGAGGTCTTCGCGGTGGGCAAGGCGCATGGGTTCGAGCCGCTCCGCGCGTGGTTCGGCGCGATCTACGAGGTGCTGCTGGGGGCGACGCAGGGCCCGCGATTCGGCGGGTTCATCGCGCTTTACGGCGTGGCCGAGACGGCTGACCTGATCGACCGGGCGCTCGCGGGGGAACTGGCCGCAGCCTGAGCCCCGCGCAAGCCAGGGCGGCGAGAGGTCCCGGCGTTTGCCGGGACATCGGCGCGCCCGTTACCGTAGCGCGCCGCCAGCACGGAGGGCTGCATCGCAATCCGTACGCCCCCGGCGTCGTTGCATCGTGTCGCGCGGCGGCAAGACGGGCAGCAGGACAGGATTGCCGCTGGGGCAGTCGGGGCTATTGTTCCAAGGATAGCCAAGGGAGTTTCGCCATGCGCCGCCTTTTCCTGAGCCTGTCCGCCATCCTGTTTCTTGCCGCGGCTCCTTTGGCCGCCGCCGCGCAGGCGCCCGACGAGTCCGCCATCCGCGGCACGATCCGGAGCCAGCTCGATGCGTTCCTGGCCGATGACGTGGGTGCGGCCTTCGGCTTCGCGTCGCCCATGATCCGGTCGATGTTCGGCAGTGCCGACCGTTTCGGGATGATGGTGCGGCAGGGCTATCCCATGGTCTGGCGCCCTGCGGAGGTCGAGTTTCTCGGGCTGCGCGAGCGCGCGGGGCAATTGTGGCAGATGGTGCTGATCCGCGACGGCAACGGGGTCTATCACACGCTCGGCTACCAGATGGTGCCGGACGGCGAGGGCGGCTGGCGCATCAACGGCGTGCAGATCCTGCGCGAGGGCGAGGCCGGGGCCTGAGCGTAGCCGCGCCGTGCGCGCGCCGCGACCGGGTGGTCCCGACCGCGTGTGACACGGCCAGGCGGCACCTTGCGGAATGGAAACAATTTGCTCGATGCGGGGCGCACGCGTGGCTTGCGCCGCGCCAAGGGGCTTCCCATGTCACCGGCACGGGTGGTGACCACGTGCAGCCCGTCGCGGCATCCGGAGGGGATGTCGCGCCGCGGGGACCTTCGGGTGCGGTTGCCGGGTCCCGGCACGATGCCCTGGCCCAAACAAGAGGAGAACGCGATGCAGTGTCCGATCGATGGAAGCCAGCTTGTGATGACCGAGCGCAGCGGGGTGGAGATCGACTATTGCCCGCAATGCCGGGGTGTCTGGCTCGACCGGGGCGAGCTTGACAAGATCATCGAACGGGCCGCGCCGCAGGCGGCACCGCCGCCCCCGCCCCCGCCGCAACAGGCGGCCCCCCGTCCCGAGAGCCATCCGGGATATGGCCATGACGACGGCTACCGGCGCAAGAAGAAGCGCGGCGGGTTCCTGGACGACCTGTTCGATTTCTGATCCCCTACTTTGCGTCACGGTCGCGCGCGCCGGGTGAACATCCTGCCGCGGGCGGGCCGGATGAAGTTGCCGATGCCGCGGGGGCGAACCTGAACGGGATGCGGAAAGCCGCTGCCCGCGATCGCGCGCCGCGGTTTATTCCGGCACGGCGAGGGACGCGGCGGCCTGTTCCGCCGTAGCCCAGCCCAGCCGGTGCGGGTTAATTTCCTGCTTGGGGTGCATGTCTGCCCCGACCACGCCCTGCCGGGCGTGACGATAGAGCGAGCGCCAGAAGGGCTGCACGATCACGCCGTCGGTCTGCAGGATCTGCTGGAGCCGCGCCATCGTGTCGATCCGCGTGCCCGCGTCGGCGATGGTCACGGCCCGGTCCAGCAGCCGGTCGAATTCGGCGTTGCTGAACCCTGTTTCGTTCCAAACGGCCCCGGTGCGATAGCCGAGCGCCATGACCTGAACGCCAAGTTCGCGGTGGTTCCAGTCGGTCGTGCTGAACGGATAGGTCATCCAGTTCGCGTCATACGCGTCGCGGGTGACGATGCGGCGGCGGACGCGCAGCCCGGCCTCCAGCATCTGGGCGGCCACGGCATCGGCGGTTGTGCGGCGATACGTGTCGTCCACGGACACGAGTTCATGTTCATAGCCCGCGAGCCCCGCCTCGGTCGCGAGGGCGAGGGCTGCTTCGGGATCGGCGCGCTGCGGCGGCAGGTGGGCGTAATCGGGCTGGATCGGGCTGACATGGTGGTTTTCCGCCACCGTCCCGCGCCCGTCGATCCCCAGTTCCAGGCACACGGCATTGTCGACGGCGAGCGCGATGGACCGGCGCAGTTGCAGGTCGGCATAGAGCGGCAGGCCGTTGACCTGTGCCGTCTGCCGCCCGCGGATCACCACGGTCGCTGCGGTGGGCACGCCGTGGCGCACCCAGCCGAGCGCGTCGAACCGGCTGATCACCCCGGCGACCGTCTGCGCTGTCATGTCGATCTGCCCGGCGCGCGCCGCACTTTCCCACAGAAGCGGGTCGGGCCCGATATCGAGGAACGTGACCCGGTCGAGCGCTGCGGGGCGTCCGGCGCGGTGGCCGTCGTCGCGCACGAGCACGGCCCGGTTGCCCGGTTCGAAGTCGGTGACGCGGTAGGCCCCGGTGCCGATGCCATGGTCGACAGGGTCGCTGCCGATGCGGTCGCGGTGCTGGATCGCCGCCGGGTAATCGGCGAGCGCCGGGATGATCGTCACGTCGGGCCGCGACAGGCGCAGCCGCACCGTCAGCGGATCGAGCACCGCGATCGCCCCGTCGCGGGCGCGCAGCGTGGTCGTGTCGACCAGTGCCGACAGCGCGGTCGCCATGATGTTGCCGGGGATGGAGGAGTCGCACCAGCCGTCCAGGTTGGCGGCCACGTCTTCGGCGGTGAACGGGTCGCCGGTGTTCCACGCGATGCCGTCGCGCAGGTGGAGCGTGTATTCCGTCGCCTCGGCATTCGCGGTCCAGCGGTCGAGCAGGACGCCGGCGAACGTGCCGTCGGCACGGTATTCGACGAGGTATTCCAGAAGCCCGCGCACCACGTTGGCGCGTTCCGAGAAATCGAACCGCCGCGGGTCGCCCGTGCCGCGGACATCCATGCGGATCGTCAGCTGTCCGCCGGGCACGGGCGGGGCCGCGGGCTGGGCGCGGGCGGTGCCCGCCATGGCCAGTGCCGCGGGACCGGCAAGGCCGAGCGCCGTGGCGCGGGTCAGGAATTCGCGGCGGTGGAGCAGCCCGGCCCGGCGATCGCCATCAAGCCCCGCGATCACGCGGGCGGTGCCGCGCGTCAGGGGCGGTCGATCCGGCAAGGGTCAGGAGGTCTTGTCGGCGCTGCGCCGCAGCCCGGCAAGACGGGGACCCTGGTGGGTGCTTTCCGGCGCTGCGGCCTGCGCCCCCGGCGTCCGGCGCGCGCCGGCCATCAGCCCGTGGCGGGTGAGCCACAGCCCGATCAGCGCCGCCCGGTGGTAGAGGATTTCATCGCCGAGCGGCCCGGCGGTGGCGCAGTCGCGGCGGAACCCGTCCACCAGGTCGTTGAGTTCGGTCTGCTGTTGCAGCGCGGTCAGGCGCAGATGGAGCATGTCGGCAGGAACGGGCAGGTCGCCGCGCGCCCCCAGGAACAGCGCCGTGCCCTGCGTGCGGCCGAAGGCTTCGCAGGCATGGGGCGTGTTCGCGGGCAGGAAGATCGCGTTGTGGGCGGTGTAGCCCCGCATTTCGCCATCCACGCTGAGCCGACCCTGGCCGCAGGTGAACCACAAGAGAACCGGCACGAGATAGCTGCGCGGCGCATCGATGGCCCATCGCCCTTCGCGGGCGAGGTGGGAAACGGGGACGGCCATGGGCGGCCGCTGGGCGTGGTCGTGGGACTGGCTGTCGAACATGCGATTTCCTCGGTCTGGGTCAGCCTACGCGGTCGGGACAGATTCGGCCAAGGCGCGTTTGTGCAGAGTTGTATTAACCACGTGGCTTTTTTTCGGATGTTGCGCGGAATCACCGCAGGTTGTCTGACGCATTGTGCAAACCTGTGTCGGGGATGGGCAGGGTCGGCCATGCGGCCATGCGGCGGCGGAACCAGGTGCGCTGGCGTTTGGCGTATTGCCGTGTGGCGATGATGGCGGCTTCGGTTGCGGCTTCGAGGGTGGTTTCGCCGCGGATGACGGCGACAAGCTCCGCCGCCCCGATGGCGCGCGCGGATTGCAGCGCGGGGTTCCAGCGGGGGGCCATGGCCCGGGCCTCATCCAATGCGCCGCGGTCCAGCATGGCATCGAACCGGGCCGCGATGCGCGGGGTCAGCGCGGCCGGCGGTGCCGCGATCTGGATCAGGTGTGCCGTGGCGGGTGGCACGAGCGGCGGGCCGGTGTCGTCCTGCCAGTGGGCAATGCCGCGCCCGGTCTGGCGCTGGACTTCCCACGCGCGCTGCACGCGGGCGGGGTTCAGGGGATCGATCCGGGCGCGGGTGACCGGGTCGAGATCGTCGAGCAGGGCGGCGCGCCCGTCGCGGGCCATGCGCGCGTCGGCCTCGGCCCGGATCTCCGGGTCGGTGGGGGGGATCGCGGCCAGTCCTTCGGTCAGGGCCGACAGGTACAGCCCCGTGCCGCCGACGATCACCGGCGCGGGCCGCCGGGCGAGCAGCGGGGCGACATCGGCCAGCCATGCGCCGACGGAATAGCTGCTGTCGACGGGTACGTGCCCGTACAGGTGATGGGGCGCGCGGGCGCGGTCGGCGGCGTCGGGTTGCGCGGTCAGCACCGGCCAGCCCGCGAAGACCTGGAGCGCATCCGCGTTCACCACCGCGCGGCCCTGTTCCTGGGCGATGCCCAGCGCCAGCGCGGACTTGCCCGACGCGGTCGGCCCCGCGATCAGCACGGGGCGCGCGGGGTCGAAGGCGTCGATCGCTGGGGGGGTGGCTGCGCGCATGGCCCGCGCGATGCCAGATCGCGCGCAGGCCGTCCAGCGGGGGCAGGCGGATCGGTCACACATGGCGGGCCTTTGCCGAATGGTGCCCCGATGGCGATTGCAACCGAACGGGCAATCCGACATTTTCTCCGCGACGCGCCGGACCCGGCACCAGACCCGACAGGACCATCCATGAACGAGCAGACCGACCCCACCCGCACCAAGTTCAAGCGGGTGCTGTTGAAGATCTCAGGCGAGGCGCTGATGGGCGACCAGGGTTACGGCCTGCACCCACCCACGGTTGAGAGAATCGCCGGTGAGGTGAAGGCGGTTCACGAGATGGGCGTGGAAATCTGCATGGTGATCGGCGGCGGCAACGTGTTCCGGGGCCTTCAGGGGTCCGCGCAGGGCATGGAACGCACCACCGCGGATTACATGGGCATGCTCGCCACGGTGATGAACGCGCTGGCGATGCAATCCTCGCTCGAACGGATGGGCGTGAACACGCGGGTCATTTCCGCCATCCGCATGGACGAGGTCTGCGAACCCTATATCCGCCGCCGCGCCGTGCGGCACCTGGAGAAGAAGCGGGTGTGCATCTTCGCGGCGGGGACGGGAAATCCCTACTTCACAACCGACACCGCGGCGACACTGCGCGCCAACGAGATGAAGTGCGAGGCGATCTTCAAGGGTACCAAGGTGGACGGTGTCTACGACAAGGATCCGGTCAAGCATGCCGATGCCGTGCGCTATGACCACGTCACGTATGACGAGGTCCTGCAGAAGCATCTGGGCGTCATGGATGCCTCGGCCATCGCGCTAGCCCGCGACAACGACGTGCCGATCATCGTGTTTTCGCTGGACGAAACGGGGGGATTCCGGGGGATCCTGAATGGCGAGGGCACCTATACAAGGGTGCATGGATAGCGCTATAGCCCGGAACCATCACACCGGATTCCGTGCCGTGGCCTGCGGCCGGGGCGGCAGTCCGGAAGAAGAAGGATCAAGGCCGAATGTCCGAAGACGAGATCGAGATCGATACCGACGACCTGCAACGCCGCATGGACGGGGCGATGGCGTCGCTCAAGCAGGAATTCCTGTCGCTGCGCACGGGACGGGCTTCGGCCTCGATGCTCGATCCGATCGTGGTGGAAGCCTACGGAACGCAGACGCCCATCAACCAGCTTGGGACCGTGAACGTGCCGGAGCCCCGGATGCTCACGGTCAATATCTGGGACAAGAGCATGGTGAGCAAGGCCGAGAAGGCGTTGCGCGAGAGCGGGCTCGGGATCAACCCGGTGGTGGACGGCACGATCATCCGCCTGCCGATCCCCGAACTGAACGAGGAACGCCGCCGCGAGCTGACCAAGGTCGCCGGGCAATATGCCGAGCAGGCCAAGATCGCCGTGCGCAACGTGCGCCGTGACGGGATGGACCAGCTCAAGAAGGCAAAGGCCGCCGGCATGTCCGAGGACGATCACAAGGTGTGGTCGCAAGAGGTGCAGGAACTGACCGACACCTACATCGCCCGGATCGATGCCGCGCTGGAAGCGAAACAAGCCGAGATCATGCAGGTCTGAGCGCGGCAGACGTCAGCACCGAACCGTAACGAGGACCCCGATGGCGGCCAAGGATAGCCGAAATCCCGTGCCCGGCCACGTCGCCATCATCATGGATGGCAACGGTCGCTGGGCGTCGCGCCGGGGACTGCCGCGCCTGCGGGGCCACAAGGCGGGATCGACGCGGGTGAAGGAAATCGTGCGCGCCTGTCCGGATCAGGACGTGCGCTACCTGACGCTCTTCGCCTTTTCGACCGAGAACTGGCGCCGGGCGCGGGCCGAGGTCGCGGGGCTGATGGCTTTGTTCCGGCGCCATCTGCGCACCGAGGCCGACGAGTTGCACGCCAATGGCGTGCGGGTGCGGTTCATCGGCGAACGCGAGCGTCTGAATCCCAAGCTGATCGCGCTGATGGAGGGGCTGGAGGCGCGCACCCGCGACAATGACCGGCTGCATCTGACCATCGCGCTCAATTACGGTGCGCGGGCGGAGATCGCGCGGGCGGCCCAGCGGCTGGCGGGTGCCGTCGCGCGCGGCGAACTGGATGCCGCCGAGATCGGGCCGGATCACCTGTCGGCCCATATGGAAACCGCCGACCTGCCGGACCCGGATCTGGTGATCCGCACGTCCGGCGAAACGCGGCTGTCGAATTTCCTGCTCTGGCAGGCGGCCTATGCCGAATATGCCTTCACGCCCGTCCTGTGGCCCGATTTCTCGCCGGCGCATCTGGCGGACCTGCTGCTTGAATTCGGGTCGCGCGAAAGACGGTTCGGCGCCGTCGTGACATGACGGACGGGGCTGCAGGCGGGAAATGGGGCGATCTTGCATCGCGGCTGGGAACGTCTGCGGTGCTCGTGACGGTCGGGGTCGCGGCGATCTGGGCCGGCGGCGCGTGGTTCGCGGCGCTCGTGGTGCTGGCGGTCGCCGCCATCGGCTGGGAGCTGTCGGCGATGGCGCAGGCCGCGCGGCCCGTGATGGTGGCCGCGGTCGCGGGGCTGGCGCTGGGCGCGGTGCTGCTGCTTCCGCCGGGCTGGGGTCTGCCGCTGGTGCTGGTGCCGGTGCTGGTTGCGCAACCGGGGCTGCGGCGGGCGCATCTGGCCCATGGCGTGTTCCTGACCCTGGCGATTCTTGCCGGTTACGGGCTGGTGGATCTGCGTGGCGACGCGTCTGCGCTGTGGCTTGTCTGGCTGGTGGCGGTCGTGGCGGTGACCGACATCGCGGGGTATTTCGCGGGGCGGATGATCGGCGGGCCGAAATTCTGGCCGCGGGTCAGCCCGAAGAAGACTTGGTCGGGCACCGTGGCGGGCTGGATCGGCGCCGGGCTGCTGGGCGCGGTGTTCTGGGCGCGCGGGCTGGCCGGGCCCGAGGTGGTGGCCCTGAGCGTGGCGATGGCGATGGCGTCGCAGTTGGGCGATATCGCGCAAAGTGCGCTGAAACGCCATGTCGGCGTCAAGGACAGCTCGCGCCTGTTGCCGGGGCATGGCGGCGTGTTCGACCGGTTCGACGGGCTTCTGGGTGCGTCGGTCTTTCTGCTCTTGGTGGAGCGGGTGGTGGATTTCCCCCCGGTGGCGGCATGACCGTGCGGCGGGTCAGCGTCTTCGGGTCCACGGGATCCATCGGCGTGAACGCCGTGGACCTGATCGCCCGCGCGCCGGAGCGGTTCGCGGTCGTGGCGCTGACCGGCGGGGCCAACGTGGGGCGGCTGGCCGACCAGGCGCGGCGGCTTGGGGCCGAGATCGCGGTGACGGCCTATCCCGACCGGCTGGACGATCTGCGCGCGGCCCTGGCGGGCAGCGGGGTGGAGGCGGCCGCGGGACCGGCGGCCTTGCTGGAGGCGGCGGACCGCCCCGCCGACTGGGTGCTGTCGGGCATCGTGGGGGCCGCGGGCTTGCCGCCGGGGCTGCGGGCGCTGCGGCATGGCGGGACTCTGGCGCTGGCGAACAAGGAAAGCCTTGTCTGCGCGGGGCCGCTCATGCTGGCGGAGGCCGCGGCGCACGGCGCGCGCATCCTGCCGGTGGACAGCGAACATTCCGCCGTCTTCCAGGCGCTTGTGGGCGAGGACATGGGCGCGGTGGAGCGCATCGTCATCACCGCGTCGGGCGGGGCGTTCCGCGACTGGCCGCTGGAGCGGCTGGCCGGTGCCACGCTGGCCGAGGCATCGTCGCATCCCAACTGGGACATGGGCCAGCGCATCACCATCGACAGCGCGTCGATGTTCAACAAGGCGCTGGAACTGATCGAGACGCGGGAATTCTTCGGCGTGGACCCGGCGCAGATCGAAACGGTGATCCATCCCGAAAGTCTGATCCATGCGCTGGTGGGGTTCCGCGACGGGGCGCTGATGGCCCATGTAGGGCCGCCCGACATGCGCCACGCCATCGGCTATGCGCTGAACTGGCCCGACAGGCTGGACCTGCCCGTGGCCCGGCTTGATCTTGCGGCGATCGGCGCGATGACCTTTCGCGCGCCCTGCGAGACGCGATACCCGGCGCTGCGCCTTGCGCGCGGCGTGATGGAGACGCGGGGGCTGGCGGGGGCCGTGTTCAACGGTGCGAAGGAACGCGCGCTCGATCATTTCATCGCGGGGCGGCTGGGGTTCATGGACATGGCCGCGATGGTCGAGCATGTTCTGGATCACGCGGCGGGCGCGGGCGGTCTCAACGTTGCGATCACACTTGATAGCGTACAGGCCGCGGACCACATGGCAAGGCAGACTGCCGACGACTGGCTGGCGGCACGGGGCTGATCCCCTGCCCAGCACGGGACACGACTTGCGGTGCGGGACCAGCCTGTGGATCCGCGTGCGACACGAAAGGTGAGCGACGTTTTGGACATTCTCGGACTGATCCCGTCATTCGGCGGTCTCGCCTATACGATCGGGGCATTCGTGATCGCGCTGTCGGTGATCGTGGCGATCCATGAATACGGCCATTACATCGTGGGCCGCTGGTGCGGCATCCATGCCGAGGTGTTCTCGCTCGGCTTCGGGCCGCAACTGTTTTCGTGGCGCGACAGGCGCGGGACGCTGTGGCAGGTCGCGGCGCTGCCGCTTGGCGGCTACGTGAAGTTCCTTGGCGATGCCGACGCGGCCAGTGCCGCGGACGGCGCCGCCATCGCCCGGATGGACGCGGCGACACGGCGACGGACGATGCATGCCGCACCGCTCTGGGCGCGGGCGGCGACGGTGGCCGCGGGGCCCGTGTTCAACTTCGCGCTGTCGATCCTTGTCTTCGCCGCGGTGGTCATGTGGCAGGGACAGGCCCGCGCGCCGCTGACCGTGGCCGAGTTGGCCCCGCTGCCCGAGGCCGTGGACGCGCTGCAGCCGGGCGACAGGATCGTGGCGATCCACGACCGCGCGGTGCCCGATTTCGACGGGTTCGCGGCCTTCGTGCAAGATCTGCCGCGGGCGCCGGAACTCGATTACACCATCCTGCGCGACGGGCAGGAGATGACGGTGCCGGGGCCGTTTCCCTATCCGCCGCTGGTGGCCGGGGTCAGCCCGCAATCGGCGGCGATGGATGCGGGGCTGGAGCAAGGGGATGTCATCACCCATGTCGACGGGGCACCGATTTCGTCCTTCGAAGATCTGCGCAGCGCCGTGCTCGTATCCGAAGGCGCGGCGCTGGACCTGACAGTCTGGCGCGACGGCGCGACATTCTCGCGCGAACTGACCGCGCGGCGGACCGACGTGCCGCTGCCCGATGGCGGGTTCGAGGCGCGTTACCTGATCGGGGTGACCGGCGGGCTGTTCTTCACGCCGGAGACCGTGACGCCGGGGCCATTCGCGGCGCTGGCGTCGGGCGTGGACCAGACCGGCTACATCATCCGCCAGTCGCTGTCGGGCATGTACCATATGATAACCGGGGCCATCAGCACCTGCAACCTGTCGGGCCCCGTGGGCATCGCGGAAACCTCGGGTGCGGCGGCGTCGCAGGGCCTGGCGAGCTTCGTTTGGTTCATCGCGGTGCTGTCCACCGCCGTGGGGCTGATGAACCTTTTTCCGGTGCCGGTACTGGATGGCGGACACCTGGTGTTCCATGCCTACGAGGCCGTGACCGGTCGCCCGCCCAGCGACCGTGCGCTTCAGGTGCTGATGGCGGGTGGTCTGGCGGCGATCATCACGCTGATGCTGTTCGCGGTGACGAACGATATCTGGCTTTGCCCGTGATCCTGTCCGTGATGGCGCGCGCGCAGCAGCGCCGCCCAAAATCGCACCTGTCGCCATTGCCGTTTTGACAAGCACCCTTCGCGCGACTAACCCCGCTGGAAAGGTCGGCAGGACCGGACGGGGCGAGAGGGCAGCGGGATGAACAGGCAGCGCGGCACGGGCGAGATGACGGCACGGTGGATGCCATGGGCGCGGCCGGCGCTGTGCGGGATCGTCATGGCGCTGCTTGCGACGGGCGGTCCCGCGCTGGCCCAGGCGCAGTTTTCCCAGATTGAGGTCCGCGGGAACCAGCGGATCGAAACCGCCACGGTGCTGAACTATGCCGGGATCGAACCCGGCCAGCCCGTGACCGCCGGACAGGTCAACGCGGCGCTGCAACGGCTGCAGGCGTCGGGCCTTTTCGAAAGCGTCGAGGTCACGCCCGCCCGTGGCACGCTCATCATCGAGGTCGCGGAATTTCCGACGATCAACCAGGTCAGCATCGAGGGCAACCGGCGGCTGAACGACGAGGTGCTGGAGGGGCTCATCACCTCGCAGCCGCGCCGGGTCTACAGCCCGTCCACCGCCACGGCCGACGCCCGCGCGATCACGGACGCCTATTTCCAGGCGGGCCGGGTCGCCGCGTCGGTGGAGCCGCGGATCATCGCGCGCGACCAGAACCGGGTGGACCTTGTGTTCGAAGTGACGGAAAGCGGCGTGGTGGAGATCGAGCGCATCGGCTTCGTCGGGAACCGCAGCTATTCGGACCGGCGGCTGCGCCAGGTGCTGGGCACCAAGCAGGCGGGCCTGTTCCGACAGTTGATCCGCCGCGATTCCTTCCTGGAGGACCGTATCCAGTTCGACCGGCAGGTCCTGACGGATTTCTACAGTTCGCGCGGCTTCGTCGATTTCGAGATCCTGTCCGTGACGCCTGAATTCTCGCGCGAGCGGGACGCGTTCTTCCTGACCTTCAATCTGCGCGAGGGCCAGCGGTTCACGCTGGGCGAGGTGTCCGTGACGACTGACGTGCCGGGACTGGAGATCGCCGCGTTCGAGCGCGTCGTTCGTGCGCGCTCCGGGCAGACCTATTCGCCTACCCGGATCGAGGACACCGTGGCCAGGCTGGAGCGCGAGGCGATCGAGCTGGGATTCGATTTCATCCGTGCCGACCCGGTCATCACCCGCAACGACCGCGAGCTGACGCTGGACGTGGCGTTCAACCTTGTCCGCGGTCCGCGTATCCTGGTGGAACGCATCGACATCGAAGGCAACGCCACCACGCTCGACCGGGTGATCCGGCGGCAGTTCCGGGTGGTCGAAGGCGATCCGTTCAACCCCCGCGAGATCCGTGACAGCGCCGAACGGATCCGCGCGCTGGGGTTCTTCGCCAATTCCGACGTCACCACGCGTGAGGGCACGGCGCCTGACCGGGTGATCGTGGATGTGAATGTCGAGGAACAGCCCACCGGGTCGCTGACACTGGGCGGATCGTATTCGCTTGACGAAGGGTTCGGCTTCGCCGTGGGGCTGAGCGAACGCAATTTCCTTGGGCGCGGGCAGTTCGTGAACGTGAACCTGAGTGGGGGCATCGACAACAACAGCTCCTCGATCAGCTTCGTCGAACCGGCACTGCTGGGCCGCGACGTGCGCGGGGGCTTCGACGTCTTTTACCGCTCCACCGACAGTTTCAACGCGGATTTCAACACCGAACAGCTTGGATTTTCGCCCTCCATCGAATTCCCGATCAGCGACAACGGGCGGCTGGGCTTGAACTACCGGCTGTCGCGGGACGGGATCAGCGACGTGCAGCGCGGCGATCCGGCCATTCCGGGCGACAACGGCACGTCGGCGATCATCCAGCGCGAAGAGGGGCGGCTGATCACCTCGGCCATCGGCTACAGCTACAGCTACAACTCGCAGCGCGCGGGGCTCGATCCGAACACGCGGATCACCTTTCAGTTCGGGCAGAGCTTCGCCGGGCTTGGCGGCGACACGCAGTTCGTGGAAACGACCCTTAGCGCCGGGTACGAAACGAAGGTGCTGAACGAGGATGTCGGCGTGTCCGCATCGTTCCGCGGTGCCGCGCTCAATTTCACCGAAGGCAATAGCCGGGTGATCGACCGCTATCGCGGGCGGCAGTTCGCGCGGGGCTTCACCGCGAATGGCATCGGTCCGCGCGACCTGACGGCCACCAACCAGGATGCGTTGGGGGGCAACTACGCTGCCGGGATCGCGTTCGAGGCCGATTTCCCGGTGGGCCTGCCCGAGGAATACGGCATTCGCGGCGGCGTGTTCTACGATCTCGGTTCGATCTGGGGTCTGGACGATACCGCGGGCACCGGCGGGGAGGTGGACGACTCGTTCCAGCTGCGGCAGGTGATCGGCGCGACGGTATTCTGGGAAACACCCATCGGCCCGCTGCGGTTCGATTTCACGCGCGCGCTGCAAAAGGAAGACTATGACGACGAGCGCACATTCGACTTCCGCATCTCGACCCGGTTCTAGGCTGCGTGCCGCCGCGGCGGTGCTGATGCTGGGACTGGCCGCCGTGCCTGTCATGGCGCAGGAGCAGGGTTCTCTCGCCGTGGCGACGCTGGACCAGGAGGCGCTGTTTCTCAACTCCGCCTTCGGGCGGCGGGTGACGCGGGAACTGGAACGGGACCGCGACGCGCTGACGGCGGAGAACCGCGAGATCGAGGCCGACCTGATCGCCGAGGAACGCGCGCTGATCGACCGGCGGGCCGAGTTGCCGCCCGCGGAATTCGCACCGCTCGCCGAGGCATTCGACACGAAAGTCGAACGCATCCGTACGGAACAGGACCGCAAGGGCCGTGCGCTTCAGGTCCAGTTCGAGGAAGCCCGGCAACGTTTCCTGTCCGAGATCGGACCGGTGCTGACCGATCTTCTGCGGGAGCGGGGTGCGCAGGTCCTGCTGGATCGTGGCGCTGTGCTGATCTCGGTCGAAGGCGTGGACATCACCGCCGCCGCCATCGCGGCCATCGACGCCCGGCTGGGCGACGGGACAAGCGGCGGTGCGGGGCTGCCGGACCGGGCCCCGGCACCGGATGGCGGTACGGCGCCAGGCACGGATCCGGATGGCCAGAGCGCGCCGCAACGGCCCTGACCGGTTCCCGCGGCTTGTGCCGGGCGGGCGCTGTTGCTAGGCAGACGCAGCCGCGATCCACGACAGGACACGACCATGACCGACATCCCGCGCAGCGCAGATATCGCCCTGATCCAGCGCGCGATCCCCCATCGTTACCCGTTCCTGCTGGTGGACCGCGTCGAGGATATCGAACCGTCGAAATCCGCCGTGGGCATCAAGAACGTGTCGATCAACGAGCCGCAGTTCAACGGGCATTTCCCCGGCCTGCCGGTGTTGCCCGGCGTGCTGATCGTCGAGGCGCTGGCCCAGACATCGGCCGTGATGGTGTCCCTGTCGCTTGGCCTGATCGACAGCGGCGCTGTGGTGTATTTCATGGGCGTCGACAAGTGCCGGTTCCGGCGCAAGGTCGTGCCGGGTGACATCCTGCGCCTGCGCGTCGATGCGTTGCGCGGCGGCGGCAAGGTCTGGAAGTTCAACGGGCTGGCCACGGTCGGCGACGAGACCGCCTGCGAATGCGAATTCATGGCGATGATCGACCGCGGCGGTGCCGCCACATGAGCATCGCGCCCACCGCCCGCATCCACGCCTCGGCCGTGGTGGAGCCCGGCGCGGTGATCGGTGACCGCGTTGAGATCGGCCCGTTCTCGCTGATCGGGCCCGAGGTCAGCCTGGCCGCGGATGTCGTGGTGAAGAGCCACGCGGTGGTGACGGGCCGGACGGAGCTGGGCGCGGGCTGCGTCGTCTTCCCCGGTGCCGTCGTGGGCGAGATCCCGCAGGACCTGAAGTTCAAGGGCGAAAAGACCCGGCTTGTCGTGGGCCAGCGCAATCGCATCCGCGAAGGCGCCACGTTGAACACCGGGACCGAGGGCGGCGGCGGCGTCACGAAGGTCGGCGACGATTGCCTGTTCATGACCGGCGCGCATGTGGGCCATGACGCGCAGGTGGGCGACCGGGTCATCCTTGCCAACCAGGCGGCGCTGGCGGGGCATTGCGTCGTGGCCGATGACGTGATCGTGGGCGGGCTGTCCGGCATCCACCAGTTCGTGCGCGTGGGCCGCGGGGCCATCATCGGCGCCGTGACGATGGTCACGAGCGACGTGATGCCCTACGGGCTCGTGCAGGGGCCGCGCGGCGTTCTGGACGGGCTGAACCTTGTGGGGCTCAAGCGGCGCGGCGTGGCGCGGTCTGACATCACGGCGCTGCGTGCGGCGTTCCAGATGCTGGCGCAGGGCGACGGGGCCTTCATGGATCGCGCCCGGCGGCTGGGCGATGAAACCGAAAGCGCGTATGTCCGCGAGATCGTCGATTTCTTGCTGGCCGAAAGCGACCGGCATTTCCTGACGCCGCGCTGACGCCGTGACGGGGCCGGTCGGCATCGTCGCGGGCCGCGGGGCGCTTCCGGTGGCGCTGGCGCGCGCGCTGGCTGGGCGCGGGCGCGACGTTGTACTGGCCGAGATGGCCGGCTTCCCGGTGGACAATCCCGACGATCTGCCGGTGATCCCGTTCCGGGTCGAAAAGCTGGGCGCGCTCTTCAAGACGTTGCGGGCGGCGGGTGTGCGCGAGGTGGCGTTCGCCGGAGCAGTGGCGCGGCCACGGCTCGACCCGGCGCAGTTCGATTTCCGGACCCTGACGCTGGCACCGCGCATCCTCGCAAGCCTGAAGGGGGGGGATGACGCGACACTGCGCATGGTTCTCGACATCTTCGAAGGTGAGGGCTTTGCCGTGCGGGCGGCGCATGACATCGCGCCCGATCTGCTGCCGTCCGCCGGTGTCCTGACACGGGCACAGCCGGGGTCGCGCGACCGCAAGGACGCTTCGCGCGCCGCCGCCATCGTGGCCGCGCTGTCGGCGGTGGATGTGGGGCAGGGCGCCGTGGTGGCCGGTGGACTCGCGCTGGGGGTGGAGGCGCTGCCGGGCACCGACCGGATGCTGGCGCAGGTGGCGGCACTGCCTGCCGACCTGCGGCCCGACCCGGCTTCGGCCCGCGGTGTGCTCTTCAAGGGGCCGAAGATCGGTCAGGACCGGCGCATCGATCTGCCGGTGATCGGGCCGGACACCGTGGCGGGGGCCGCTGCGGCGGGTCTGTCCGGCATCGCCATCGCCGCGGGCGGCGTGATGGTGCTGGACCGCCCCGCCGTGATCGCCGCGGCGGACGCGGCGGGCCTCTTCCTGTGGGTGCGCAAGGAGGGCGAGCCATGAGCCCGCGGATATTCATGCTGGCGGGAGAGGCGTCGGGCGACGCTCTTGGTGCGGCGCTGCTGGACGGGCTATCGGAACTGGCGCCAACCGCCGTGGTCGAAGGCGTCGCGGGCACGCAGATGCAGGCGCGAGGGGTCGAGAGCCTGTTCCCCATGTCGGACCTGTCGGTGATGGGGCTGGCCGAGATCCTGCCGAAATACCGCCATCTGCATCGCCGCCTGCACCAGACGGTCGCGGCGGTGCTTGAGATGAGACCGGATGTGCTTCTGACCATCGACAGCCCGGATTTCTGCCTGCGGGTGGCGCGGCTGGTGCGTGCAGCCGATCCGTCGATCCGCACGGTGCATTACGTGGCGCCGTCGGTCTGGGCGTGGCGACCGGGGCGGGCGGTCAAGATGGCGCGGATGATCGACCAGGTCCTCGCGCTCCTGCCGTTCGAGCCGCCGTTGATGGAAGCCGCGGGCATGCGCTGCGATTTTGTGGGCCACCCGGTCGTCGCGGCACAGCAGGCGACGGAGGCCGAGGCGCAGGCGCTGCGCGTGGAACTGGGGGTCGGCGAGGCGCCCTTGCTGCTGGCCTTGCCGGGATCGCGCCGGTCCGAGGTGACGCGGCTCGCGCCCGTGTTCGGCGCCGCGTTGGGGCGCGTGGCGCAGGCGCGTCGGGGTGCGCGGGCCGTTTTGCCGGCGGCGCCCGGTCTGGCCAGCATGGTCCGGGACGCCGTCGCGGACTGGCCGCTGCCGGTGGATGTCGTCGCGCCCGAGAACGCGGCCCGCAAGCGCGCGGCGTTCCGCGCGGCGGACGTGGCGCTGGCTGCGTCAGGGACGGTTTCGCTTGAACTGGCGGCGGCGGGCACGCCCATGGTGATCGGTTACCGGATGAACTGGCTGACCATGCAGATCATGCGGCGCATGGCGCTGGTCGATACCGTGACGCTCGTGAACCTCGTGTCGGACACGCGGGTCGTGCCGGAGTTCCTGGGGGACGCCTGCACCGCCGATGCGCTGGCCGGGGGGCTGGAGGCCGTTCTCGACGATCCCGCTCCGCAGCGCGCCGCCTGCGCGGTGACCATGGATCGGTTGGGCCGGGGCCGCGAATCACCGGGTCTGCGCGCGGCGCGGGCGGTGCTGGACGGGCTGGGTCGATAGCCGAAGTGGCGACCGACGCGCCGATGATGGGGATTTGCGCCAAATCCCGGTCAGATTTCCGTGCCGTTCAGCGCCGCCCGCCGGTGATCCAGCCGCCGCCCAGAACGCGGCTGCCGCCGTCGGCGTAGAACACGCAGGCCTGCCCCGGACTGACACCCTCTTCCGGGGTAAGCAGTTCGACCTCGGCCGTGTCAGGACCCGTGGGCCGCAGGATCGCGGCGCGCGGCGGGCGGGTGGAGCGGATCTTCACGGCGATGTCCCGCGCCGGGCCGTCGAACGGGCCGTCTCCGATCCAGTTCACCTCGCGCAGGCTGACCGTGCGGGTCGCAAGCGCGTCCTTGGGACCGACCACCACATGCCGCGCGTCCGGGTCCAGCCTGACCACATAGAGCGGGTCGCTCAGCCCCCCGAGCCCGAGGCCGCGCCGTTGGCCCACCGTGTAGTGGATGACGCCTTCATGCTGGCCGAGAACGTGCCCTGACAGGTCCACGATGTCGCCGGGGTCGGCGGCGCCGGGGCGCAATTTCTTGATGACACTGGCATAATCACCGTTCGGCACGAAGCAGATGTCTTGGCTGTCGGGCTTGTCCGCCACGCTCAGCCCATAGCGCGCCGCCAGGTCGCGGGTCGCCTGCTTCGACGGCAGATGCCCAAGCGGAAAGCGCAGGTAGGACAGCTGCTCCGCGGTCGTGGAAAACAGGAAATAGCTCTGGTCGCGCGCGGCGTCGGCGGCGCAGTGCAGTTCCGGTCCGCCGGGGCCGACCTTGCGCTGGATGTAGTGCCCTGTCGCCATGCAGTCGGCATCGAGATCCTTTGCCGTTTCAAGCAGATCGCGGAATTTCACCCGTTCGTTGCAGCGGATGCAGGGCACCGGGGTCGCCCCGCCCAGGTAGCTGTCGGCGAATTCGTCGATCACGGCCTCGCGGAACGTGTTCTCGTAGTCGAGCACGTAGTGGGGGAACCCCATCTCCTCGGCCACGCGGCGCGCATCGTGGATGTCGCGCCCGGCACAGCACGCGCCCTTTTTCGCAAGCGCGGCGCCGTGGTCGTAAAGTTGCAGAGTCACGCCCACCACATCATAGCCCTGCTCGGCCAGTTGGGCCGCCACGACAGAACTGTCCACGCCGCCGGACATGGCCACGACCACGCGCGTATCCGCGGGCGGTTTCGGAAAGCCGAGCGAGTTGAGGGGCTGCGTCATGGCGCGAAACGACTCCAGTATCGGGGAATTCGGCGGAATATATAGGAAAATCATACGCATTAACAAGAGGTGTGTTTCAGACCCCGTTAAGCGCCCTCGCGCCATCCCGAATGTGTGGTTGAGTGGGAGAAACGGGATGTATCTCAAGAAAGTGGATGGGCCGCGCATCGTGACGCTGCCGGATGGATCGACCCTGTCGCGAGCGGACCTGCCGCCGGACACGACGGTGCGCTGGGTGGCGTCGCGCAAGGCGGTCGTGGTGCATGCGGTCAAGCACGGCCTGCTGTCGCGGGACGAGGCGCTGAACCGTTACAACCTGTCGGGCGACGAGTTCGAAAGCTGGTGCCTGGCGGTGGAACGGTTCGGCGAAGATGCACTCAAGACCACGGCATTGCAAAGATATCGACAACTTTAAATTGTTTTTCATCTCCAGGTACACATGGTAACCTTGGGTTAACACCTGCGGGTCACGTTTACCTTGACGATGCGAAAACTGGAGAATGTCATGCGCGTGTTGCTGGTCGAGGACGATCCGACGATTTCGAAGAGCATCGAGTTGATGCTGACCCATGCCAATCTCAACGTCTATTGTACGGACCTTGGGGAAGAAGGGGTCGATCTGGCGAAGCTCTATGACTACGATCTGATCCTTCTCGACCTCAATCTGCCCGACATGAACGGGCACGAGGTGCTGCGGCAATTGCGGGTCGCGCGGGTCGAGACGCCGGTGCTGATCCTGACGGGCGAGGACGACACGGAAAGCAAGATCAAGGGGTTCGGGTCGGGGGCAGACGATTACCTGACCAAGCCGTTCCACCGCGAGGAACTGATCGCGCGCATCCACGCCATCATCCGCCGGTCGAAGGGGCATTCGCAGTCGCTGATCCGGACCGGCAAAGTCGTGGTAAACCTGGATACGAAGACCGTCAGTGTCGGCGGTAACGCGGTGCACCTGACCGGCAAGGAATACCAGATGCTGGAACTGCTGTCCCTGCGCAAGGGCACGACCCTGACCAAGGAGATGTTCCTGAACCATCTCTACGGCGGCATGGACGAGCCGGAACTGAAGATCATCGACGTGTTCATCTGCAAGCTGCGCAAGAAGCTGAACGTGGCGACCGAGGGCGACAACTACATCGAAACGGTGTGGGGCCGCGGCTATGTGCTGCGCGATCCCGACGCGGCGGAGGCGCCGGTCGCCCTGCAGGCCTGACCCGAACGCGGTCCTTACGGTCTTGCCCGGCGGGCCGATGCTGGACCTGTGCGGACGGTCACCCTATCACCCTGTCTGACACGAGGGGCAAACGGGGGCGGTCGTGACGAAACGCGATGAACGGGCGCAGGCAGGCAAGGGCAGTGACGACACACCGCCCGGACAGATTGACGATGCGGAAGCCCGAACGGAGCTTGACCGGCTTGCCGAGGTCCTGATGCGGGCCGATACGGCCTATCACGCCGAGGACGCGCCGGTTCTTTCGGATGCGGAGTATGATCGGCTAAAGCGTCGTAACGCGGAAATCGAAGTCCGCTTCCCGCATCTGAAACGCACCGACAGCCCGTCTGACCGCGTGGGCGCGGCACCGGTCGAGGCCTTCGCCAAGGTCACGCATGCACGGGCGATGCTCTCGCTCGGGAATGCGTTCGACGATGCGGATGTGGCCGAGTTCGCCGCCACGATCCGGCGCTTCCTGAACCTTGGGGCGGACGCGCCGCTGACCTTCACGGCGGAACCGAAGATCGACGGGCTGTCGCTATCGCTGCGCTACGAGGGAGGAGCGCTGGTCAGCGCGGCCACCCGTGGCGATGGTACGATCGGCGAGAACGTGACGGTCAATGCGCGTACCATCGACGAGATCCCCGTGGAAATCCCCGGCGCGCCGGACGTGCTGGAGGTGCGCGGCGAAGTCTACATGCACCACGACGATTTCGCGGCATTGAACGAACGGCAGGCGAAAGCCGGGGCCAAGACATTCGCCAATCCGCGCAACGCGGCTGCGGGCTCTTTGCGGCAACTGGACCCGAGGATCACCGCGGCGCGTCCGCTGCGCTTCTTTGCCTATGGCTGGGGGGAGTTGTCGGCGCCGCTGGCGGATGGCCAGTACGCGGCGCTGGCGCGACTGGGCGAGATGGGGTTCCGCATCAACCCGCTGACCCTGCGTTGCGAGACCCTCGATGACCTTCTGGCGCATTACCGCGAAATCGAGGCGCGCCGCGCGACGCTCGGCTACGATATCGACGGGGTGGTCTACAAGGTCGACGATCTTGCGCTTCAGTCACGGCTGGGGTTCCGGTCCACCACGCCCCGCTGGGCCATCGCGCACAAGTTTCCCGCCGAACTCGCTTGGACGCGCCTGGAGGCCATCGACATCCAGGTCGGCCGGACCGGCGCGTTGTCTCCGGTGGCGCGCCTTGCCTCGGTCACCGTGGGGGGCGTGGTCGTGTCGAACGCGACGCTGCACAACGAGGATTACATCGCCGGGCGCGACGCGACCGGCGCCCCGATCCGCGACGGCCGCGACATCCGCGTTGGCGACTGGGTGCAGGTCTATCGCGCAGGCGACGTGATCCCCAAGATCGCCGATGTGGACCTGTCGCGCCGCGCCGAAGATGCCGTGCCATTTGCGTTTCCGACGGTTTGCCCGGAATGCGGGTCGGACGCCCTGCGCGAAGAGGGTGACGCGGTGCGGCGTTGCACCGGCGGGCTGATCTGTCCCGCGCAGGCGGTGGAGAAGCTGCGCCATTTCGTGTCGCGTGCCGCCTTTGACATCGAAGGGCTGGGCGCGAAGCAGGTCGAAGCGTTCCATGCCGACGGCTGGATACGGGAACCGGCCGACATCTTCACGCTCGAAGCGCGCTTCGGGCAGGGGATGCAGCAGCTCAAGAACCGCGAGGGCTGGGGCGAAACGAGCGCGCGCAACCTGTTCGACGCCATTGCCGACAAGCGGCGCATTCCGCTGCACCGCCTGATCTTCGCGTTGGGATTGCGCCATGTTGGGGAAGTCGCGGCCAAGGATCTCGCGCGGCATTTCGGGACATGGGATGCGCTGATCGCGGCGGTCGATGCCGCACACCCTGCCGCGGAGCGCTTTGCCAAGGCCGAAGCCGCGCAGGTGGCCGAGCGCAGGGCCGCCGCCGCCGAAGGCCGCCGCGCCCAGCCGAAACGCGCCGCGGATGCGGTCTGGGCAGAGGAGCCGCCAGTTCCGACGGCGGCGCGGGCGGCTTGGGACGATCTTGTCGGCATCGACGGTATCGGCGCTGTCGTCGCGCGGTCGCTGGTCACGTCCTTCGCGCAGGCGGAGGAGCGCGCGTCGATTGACCGGTTGGTGGCCGAACTGGACATCGAAGCGGCGGAAAGCCCGCGGACCCAGGACAGCGCGTTGGCGGGCAAGACCGTCGTGTTTACCGGCAACCTCGAAACCATGACGCGGGCCGAGGCCAAGGCGCGGGCCGAGGCGATGGGCGCGCGTGTGTCGGGATCGGTATCGGCCAAGACCGATCTTGTGATCGCCGGGCCCGGCGCCGGGTCCAAGGCCGCGAAGGCCGCGGATCTGGGGATCGAGACGGTGGACGAGGCCGGCTGGCGCGCGCTGATCGGTGAGGCATGACAGGCTCGCGCCCGCCGATCCTGTTTCCGCTGTTCGCAGAGCTGGACACGCTTCCGGGGGTCGGACCGAAGACCGCGAAGCTGCTGGCGCAGATGCATGTGACGCGCCCGCGCGATCTTCTGTTCACCCTGCCGCAAGGCGGGGCCGACCGTCGGTTGCGCGAGAGTGTGCAGGGTGTGCCGCCGGGCCATGTCGCCACCGTCCGGGTCAAGGTGCTGCGCCACCAGCCGGGCACGGGGCGGGGGCCCTACCGGGTGCAGGTCGAGGACGCGAAGACCGCGTTCTCGCTCGTGTGGTTCCGGCCCAACCGGGGGTACCTGGAAAGGCTTTTGCCGGTGGGTGCGGCGCGGATCGTATCGGGCAAGGTCGAACACTATGACGGCATGGCGCAGATCGCCCATCCCGACCATGTTCTGCCGCCCGAAGACGCGGCCGAGATCCCGCCTTTCGAGCCGGTCTACCCACTGACCCAAGGGTTGACCGCGAAGGCGATGGCGAAGGCCGCAGCCGGGGCGGTGGACCGTGCGCCGGATCTGGCTGAGTGGGCCGACCCGGCACTTGTGGCAAAACGCGGCTGGCCCGGGTGGCGGGCGGCGGTGGTGTCGGCCCATGCGCCCGATACCCCGGCGGACCTGTCGCCGCGCGCCCCGGCGCGGGAGCGGCTCGCCTATGACGAATTGCTGGCCCATCAGATGACCCTCGCGCTGGCGCGCGCCCGGGCACGGGCGCCTAAAGGGCGGGCGAGTGCGGGCGACGGCGCGCTGCGGTCGCGGGTTCTGGCCGCGCTCGACTTCGCGCCGACCGGGGCGCAGACCCGCGCCATCGCGGACATCGTCGGCGATATGGCCAGCGACCTGCGGATGTACCGGCTGCTTCAGGGCGATGTCGGTTCAGGCAAAACGCTGGTTGCGCTCATGGCGCTGTTGGCGGCGGTGGAGGCTGGCGGGCAGGGTGTGCTGATGGCGCCGACGGAGATCCTCGCGCGGCAACATGCCGAGGGGCTCGCGCCGCTGGCCGCGGCGGCGGGTGTGCGGTTGGAGGTTCTGACGGGCCGCGACACCGGGGCTGCACGGGCGGGGAAGCTGGCGGATCTGGCGGCGGGCGACATCCATATTCTTGTCGGCACCCATGCGGTGTTCCAGGCGGATGTGGCCTTCGCCGATCTGCGGCTGGCCGTGATCGACGAACAGCACCGGTTCGGGGTGCGCCAGCGGCTGGAACTGGGCCGGAAGGGCGACCGGGTGGATGTGCTGGTTATGACGGCGACGCCGATTCCGCGCAGCCTTGCGTTGACGCAATATGGCGATATGGACCTGTCGGTGCTGGACGAAAAGCCGCCCGGACGCAGCCCCGTGCGCACCGCGCTGACCAGTGCCGCGCGGCTGGATGAGGTCGTCGCGCATCTGCGGCGCGCGGTGGCGGAGGGCAAGCAGGCCTATTGGGTTTGCCCGCTGGTGGAAGAAAGCGAGGCTGTGCCGATGGTCGCCGCCGAAGCGCGGTTCCAGCAATTGCGCGCGGCCTTGGGCGATGATGTGGTCGGGCTGGTGCACGGCCAGATGCCGCCCGAGCGAAAGGACGCGGCCATGGCGCGCTTCGTCTCGGGCGAAACCGGCGTCCTGGTGGCGACCACGGTCATCGAGGTCGGGGTGAACGTGCCCAACGCGTCGATCATGGTGATCGAGCAGGCGGAAACCTTCGGGCTGGCACAGCTGCACCAGTTGCGGGGCCGGGTCGGGCGCGGCGCGGTGCAATCGACCTGCCTGCTGCTGTATCATCCGCCGTTGAGCGAGACCGCGCAGCGTCGCCTGACGCTTCTGCGCGACACGGAAGACGGGTTCCGCATCGCAGAGGAGGATCTGGCGATGCGCGGGGCGGGCGACATGATCGGCGTGGCGCAGTCCGGCCTGCCGCGGTTCCGCATCGCCGATCTGGAGAGCATGGCCGGGCTGATGGACATCGCCCGCGACGATGCCCGTGCCCTTCTTGCCCGCGACCCGGAGCTGACCAGCGAGCGTGGGCAGGCGATGCGGGTGCTGCTGTGGCTGACCGAGCAGGACAAGGCGCTGCAGCTTCTGCGGGTCGGCTGAGGTGTTCTCGTAAAGTTCTTAAAAATCCCTTTACACGAATCGAGTTGGAACATAGCAAGAACACATCGGATGGATCGGCGGATGGATCGGAGGACACGCGATGCTTGAGGATGTGAAGGCGGCCCTGACCCGGACGGGCGACACGCTGTGGGCGGATCTTCTGGGCATGGCCGCACTTGCGGTGATGCTGTTGTCCGCGCTGTTCCTACCCAGCCTGCTGGGCGCCATCTGAATCTGCTTCGAACTGCCCCGCGAACCGGGTGTCACCACACCCCATGGTCTGCCTGCTGCCGGGTCTGCCTGTCCCGCCAGTCCCCGGTTCGCATCACTGACGCCGCGTCTCCGGTTGCCCCCGGTGCGCGGCGTTTTTTTATGTGGAGGCGGTGCCTTGGTCCTGCGCAGTGGCCGCGTCGATGGCGGCAAGCGTCGCGTCGAGGCTGAGCAGGATCGACGCGTGGCGGTTGCCGAAATCCTGCGCGGCCTGCATGACCGCGAGCCCGTCGAAGGGCGCTGCCGGGGCGGGGCCGTTCGATTTCAGCATCGCGGCCAGCGCATCGCGTGCGGCGGCAATGTCGGCACGGGTCGCCCCGATGGCGTTTGCACCCACTACGGCCGCAGCGGCCTGTCCCAGTGCACAGGCCTTCACGTCCTGCGCAAAGCGGGTGATACGGTCGCCATCGAGATCGACGTCCACTGTCACCACCGACCCGCAGAGCGGTGCGCGCACCCGTGCCGTGCCAAGGGGCGCGTCGAGTCGCCCGATATGGGGGATGTCTGCCGCCAGTGCGAGGATCTGGCGGGAGTAGAGATTGATGAGCGCGGTGTCCGACACGGGCGGCTTTCCCTTCGTCTGTTCGGTCGATACATAGCGGTCAGCATCTGCCAAGCAAAGGATGGGCCATGTCCTTCGATCCCGCCAGCCTGAAATTCGACGCAGCCGGGCTGGTGCCGTGCATCGCGCAGGACGCCGAAAGCGGAGCGGTGTTGATGATGGCGTGGATGTCCGAAGCGTCGGTCCGGCGCACGCTGGAAACAGGTCGGGTCACCTATTGGTCGCGTTCGCGTCAGGCGTTCTGGGTGAAGGGCGAAAGCTCGGGCCACGTCCAGACGCTGGTGGAGTTGCGGGTGGATTGCGACCGCGATTGCCTGCTGGCGCTGGTGCGGCAGCAGGGCCCGGCCTGCCATACCAACCGCAGGTCCTGTTTCTACACGGCAATCCTTGACGGGTCCGAGGTCGAGATCATGGCGCCGGAGGCAGGCTGAGTATCGCCCGCAGGTCTGTCGGTGTCAGCCCGTCGGCGCGATAGGCGGCGATGGCGCGGGCATCGTCGCGCTTTGCCAGCCGCTTGCCCGCATCGTCCCGGATCAGCCGGTGGTGATGATAAACGGGCGTCGGCAGGCCCAGCAGCCGTTGAAGCAGGACATGAATCAGCGTGGCTGGGCCAAGGTCGGCACCGCGCATCACATCGGTGATGCCTTGCGCCGCATCGTCCACAACGACCGACAGGTGATAGCTCGTGCCCATGTCCCGCCGGGCGAGGACGATATCGCCAAGCAGATCCGGCAGGTCGGGCAGGTTTGCGCCCGTCGCAAACCCGCCGACTGGCCCGGATTCCCGAAACCGGACGTGTGTCATGCCCATGCCGGACAGTTGTGCCGCGGCGCGCGCCATGTCGAGCCGCAGCGCGCGGTCCCGCGGACGTGGTCCCGCCGGGGGGGCGTCCGGGCGGCAGGTGCCGGGGTAGATCACCCCGTCGGGGCCGTGGGGCGCGCCTTCCTGCGGGGCGTCGAGGGCGGTCAGGATGTCCCGCCGGGTGCAGTCACAGGGGTACAGAAGCCCCATGTCCCACAGGACATCGAGCGCTTCGTCATAGGCGGGCAGGCGATCGGACTGGCGCATGACCGGTGTTTCCCACTGCAGACCGAACCACGCGAGATCGTCGTAGACCTGTTCTTCCCACGCGGGACGGGCGCGGGCGCGGTCTATGTCTTCTATCCGCAGCAGGAAACGCCCGCCCGCGGCGCGGGCTAGGTCATGGGCCATGGCCGCGGAAAAGGCGTGCCCCAGATGCAGCGGTCCGGTGGGCGACGGCGCGAAGCGGCTTACGACGCTAATCTTTGCCCCTCCGCATCAACCGCGCGGTCCCGGACTGGTGGATCAGGAACCACGCGAGCAGGATGAACATCGGGTGCGTCAGCCCGCCGGAAAAGATGATCGCCGGCACCCAGATGAGGAAGGTGACGATCGCCACGAACGGTCGCCCGGCAATGGCGATGGACAGCGGCGGCAGGAGGATGGCGAGAATGTAGTTCACGGATGGACCTCGGGGATTTGGTGTATGACTCGCGTATGACTTTCATATGAATCGCATATGCGGGACGCAGGCCAGCCCTTGCGCCGGGTCACCCCGTGGCCCGGACGGGGTCGCGGTCCTGCGCGGGGGTCTGCGTCCGGGTGGGGGTTGCCTGTCCCTTCCACGGGGACGATTTCACCCACGCCGCGAGATGCGCCACCCCGAGGATCAGCGCCACGCCGAAGACGTTCACGGCCAGCGTGGGCCACCAGCCCCGTCCGGCGGTGAAATCCAGCAGGAAGCCGAGCAGAAGCGCCAGCCACATGGAGAATACGAAGACGGCGAGGGATTGCTGACCGATCTTCACGACCTGCGCCACACCCCGGCGCGCGATTTCCGCGGCAAGCCCAGTGCCCCGCGGACGCAGCCGAGCGCCAGCGGGACCGGCGAGCACGACGGCCAGATAAGCCATGGCGAGGAAGTGGAGATAGCGCAGGATGCCCGCGTTCGTCTTGTCGAAGAGAACCGCGTTTGCCTCGCGCCAGGCGCGGATCCATTCCACCTCGGTCCAGATCTGCCAGCGCCCGAACGGGACCGACACGGCCAGGAACACGATCGCCGCGGCCATGAGCACGCGCGAGGCAGGCGGCGCGGGCAGCCAGCCGCGCCCGAAGGCGAACCCGGTGAAGAAGATCAGCTGCCAGCCGAACGGGTTGAAGAACCAGGGGCGATCCGACCACGGCTCCGCCGGCAGGGCCAGGATGCCGGTCTGCGCCACCGCCCAGAGCGCCACGGATGCCGCCATGGCCAGACGCGGATCGACCCGCGCCAGCGCCATCATCGCGGGGATCATGGCGAGGATCACGAGATACATGGGCAGGATGTCGAAATAGTTCGGCACATAAGTCAGGGTGGTCAGCCCCACGAGACCGGGCAGGGGGGTCTCGAAGAAGGCGCCGAGGTTGAGCGCGTCGACATAGGATTTGTCGAAACTGCCGTAGCGGGCGAAGATGCCGGACAGGTCGAGTGCAGCCATCGTCGCGGCGATGGCGATGAACAGGCCCAGATGCGCCCAGTAGACCTGCCAGACACGATAGGCGACTCGCGCCGAGCCCATGACCCATCCGCGCCGGACGAACACGGTTCCGAAGGCAAGGGCGGAGGCCATGCCCGAGCAAAAGACGAAGATGTCCGCCGCGTCAGACCAGCCGTAGCGGGCGGGGATGTAGTTGGAGAGCCGGTTGAACGGGATATGGGCCACGAGAATGATGATCATGGCGCAGCCGCGAAACAGGTCGAGCCGCAGATCGCGGCCTGTCGGTGGGGCGGATGGCACGGACGGGCGGGGCGCGGTCATGGCGATGTGTCCTTCGGGGGTGGTGTCCGCGTGCAGTATGTCTGGCGACAGGGGGGGCTTGTCCATGCGGCAGCGATCACGCCGGGGTCACGTCTCGCGGAAAGCTGCCAATGCCGGCAGCGAGTCGCCGCCTGTGCCGTTTTTCGCAGCCTTGCAACGGGCCAATGCTGCCGGTTGCGCGGGCGAGACCTGCTTGAAAATCGTTCATCGGCAGGGGCTTGACGGCTTTCCAACGAAAAAATGACAGGGCCGCGAATTTTCTGCTTGCGGAGTTTGGCACAGGGGCCTAAACACCCCTTCACCGACGGGGCGGCGACGCGCTGTTGGGTTCTGAAGCGGGTTGCTGG
>NZ_QDFI01000054.1 GCF_003254465.1 Meridianimarinicoccus zhengii | reverse complement strand
TGGCGGGCTGGGTGGTCGCGCAGGGCCTGACGGAGCGCCGCGCGGTGCTGGTGGGCGGCGGGCCGGGCGCGCAGCGGCTGATCCGCGGGCTGGCGGGACATCCGGGCGCGGACATTCGGATCTGCGCGATCTTCGACGACCGCGGCGGGGAGCGGGCGCCGGATGTCGTGCTCGACGTGCCGAAGATCGGACGGATCGGGGACCTCGTGGCGTTCTGCCGCGAAGCGGAGGTGGATCTCATCATCGTGACCCTGCCGCCCACGGCGGAGGCGCGGATCGGGCATATCCTCGGGCTGTTGCGCGTGCTGCCGGTGCCGGTTCACCTGTCCGCGTTCAGCCGGGATTTCAGCTTCCGCGAGGGCCCCGACGGGCTGAGCGCGCTGTTGCCCGCGAGCTTCCGGCCCGAGCGGCGGGTGGTGAAGCGGGGCTTCGACCTGGTGGTGGGGTCGCTTCTGCTGGTGCTGTTGGCGCCGGTGATGGCGCTGGCGGCGCTGGCGGTGAAGCTGGACAGCCCGGGGCCGGTGTTCTTCCGGCAGGAGCGGCACGGGTTCAACGACCGGCCCGTGCGGGTGTGGAAGTTCCGGTCGATGTACGCCGCGGCGACGGATGCGCGGGCGGAGCGGGTCGTGGTGAAGGGCGACCCGCGGGTGACGCGGGTTGGGCGGGTGCTGCGGAAGACCTCGCTCGACGAGCTGCCGCAACTGTTCAACGTGCTGGGCGGGTCGCTGTCGCTGGTCGGGCCGCGGCCGCATGCGGTGGCGGCGCGGTCGTCGCGGGCCGAAGCGTTCGACCGGATCGTGGACGGCTATTCGGCGCGCCACCGGCTGCCACCGGGGATCACGGGCTGGGCGCAGGTGAACGGCTGGCGGGGGGAGGTGGACGACCCCGAAAGCCTGCGCGCGCGGTTCGCGCACGATCTGTTCTACATCGAGAACTGGTCGATCTGGCTCGATATCGCGATCCTGCTGCGCACGCCCGTGAGCCTGTTCGACACGCGGCGGGCGTATTGACGTGTATTTTTGACCGGTCATGCGGGACGCGGTGCGCGCGCCGTGGCGTCTGCCCCTTGGGTCAGGCGCGGGTGACTGCGCCGATGCGGGCGGCGAGCAGGGGGACCGTCGCGTCGGTCAGGCCCGCGATGTTGATGCGCCCGTCGCGGGTGGCATAGACGGCATGGTCGCTGCGCAGGCGGTCCATCCGGTCGGGCGACAGCGGAAGGCGGGAGAACATGCCGCGCTGGCGCGCGATGGCGGTGATGCCTGGATCGGGCGCCGTGGCGGCGGCCAGCGCGGCGGCGAGCGCGTGGCGCAAATCGGCGATGCGGCGGCGCATGGCGTCCAGCTCCGCCGCCCAGTCCGCGTGCAGCGCGGGATCGTCGAGCACGGTCTGCACCACCCGTGCGCCGTGATCGGGCGGAAAGGAACAGACCATGCGGTTGAGCGTCGCGAGCCGGTCGCGCAGCGCGCGCGCCGGGGCTGGCCCGGAGGCGATGGCGATCAGTGCGCCCACGCGGTCGCGGTAGACCCCGAAGGACTTGGAGGCGGAGACGGCCACCAGCGTCTCGGGGCAGGTGCGGGCGAGATGGCGCAGGCCCGCCGCGTCGGCGGCGATCCCGTCGCCGAAGCCGAGATAGGCGAGGTCCACCAGCGGCAGAAGCCCGCGCGCGGCGCACAGCGCCGCGATGGCCGCCCATTGCGCCAGGTCCGGGTCGATGCCCGTGGGGTTGTGGCAGCAGCCGTGCAGCACCACCACGTCGCCCGCCGCCGCCTGCCCGAGATCGGCCATCATCCGGTCGAAGGCGAGCGTGCCGTCGGGGGCGGCATGGGCGTAGCTCCGCATCGGCATCCCGAGATGGCGCAGGATCGCGGCGTGGTTCGGCCAGCCCTGTTCCGGCAGCCAGACCGTTGCGTGCGGCGCCAGCCCGCGCACCAGGTCGAAGGCCATGCGCAGCGCGCCGGTCCCGCCGGTGGTCGCGGCCACCGCCAGCCGGTCGCCCGCCACAGCGCCGTCGAGCACCAGCCGCGCCATCGCCTGCCCGAATTCGGGCGTACCGGTGAAGCTGGTGTAGGTCTTGGTGGACTGGGTTGCCGCCAGCCGCGCCTCGGCCGCGCGGACGGCGGCCATGACCGGTGTCTGCCCCGTCGCATCGCGGAACACGCCCACGCCGAGATCGATCTTGTCGGCGCGCGGATCGTCCCGGAACGCCTGCATCAGCGCGAGAATGGCGTCGGGCGCATCGGGGGTGAGGCGGTCGAACACGGGGCCGCTCAGGTCACGCGGGCGCGGGTCTGGTAGCGCGGAACGTCCCAGGCCCGCGTCGCCATCACCTCGGCGATGATGTCCACGGCGCGGTCGATATCGCCCGCGTCGAGATAGAGCGGCGTGATCCCGAAGCGCATGATGTCGGGCGCGCGGAAATCGCCGATCACGCCTCGGTCGATCAGCGCCTGGATTGCGGCATAGCCATGGGCGAAGCGGAACGACACCTGGCTTCCGCGCGATGCCGGTTCCCGCGGCGTCGCGAGCGTCAGGTCGGGGCAGCGCGCCAGCACCCCGTCGATCAGCCGGTCGCCGAGCGCGAGGGATGCCGCGCGCAGCGCGCCCATGTCCACGCCGTCCCACGCGTCGAGGGCCGCGTCGAGCACGGCGAGTTGCAGGATCGGCGGCGTGCCCACGCGCATCCGTTCGGTCGCTGGCGCGGGGCGATACTCCGGGTCCATGGCGAAGGGTGCGGCGTGCCCCATCCAGCCTGCGAGCGCCGGGTCAATCCCGTCCGCAAGGTCCGGGCGGACGTGGATGAAGGCGGGCGCGCCCGGCCCGCCATTGAGGAACTTGTAGGTGCAGCCCACGGCGAATTCCGGCGCGGCGCCCGCGATGTCGAGCGGCATGGCGCCTGCGCTGTGCGCGAGGTCCCAGATCATGACGGCCCCGGCTTCGTGGGCGCGGCGGGTGATGGCGGCCATGTCGTGCATCCGCCCGGTGCGGTAATCCACCTGCGTCAGCATCACCGCGGCGACGCTTTCGTCAATGGCGTCCGTGACGTCTTCGGGGGCGGGGGTCTCGATGCGGTGGCCGCGATCGTGCGTGCGGATCAGCCCCTGCGCCATGTAGAGATCGGTGGGGAAATTGCCGCTGTCGGACAGGATCACGCGGCGGTCGGGGCGCAGCGCGAGGGCGGCGGCGAGCGCCTGGTAGACCTTGATCGACAGGGTATCGCCGGTGGCGACCGATCCGGGCTGCGCGCCGATGATCCGCGCGATGCGGTCCCCCACGCGCTGGGGCAGGCCGATCCAGTCGGCGCTGTTCCACGCGCGGATCAGCTCCTGCCCCCATTCGGCGGTGATGACCCGTGCGGCGCGGTTGGCGGCGGTGCGGGGCAGGGGGCCCAGCGAGTTGCCGTCGAGATAGGTGACGCCTGCGGGCAGGTCGAAACGGTCCTTGACGGGCAGGGTGGCGGGTGCGGTCATGGTCAGGTCCAGACGCTGGCGAGCATGCGGATCGCGGTGATGAACAGGAATACCTCAAGGACGCGGCGAATCCAGATCGGGTTCACCCAATTGGCCAGCCGCGCGCCATGGGCGGCGGCGGCGGTGCAAAACGGCAGGATGACCGCGGCGGCGGCGAGGTCGACATAGCCGAGCGACAGCGGCGGGCGGCCGGGCACGCCCCAGCCCGCGATCACGAAGCCGAAGGCGGCGGCGGTGCCGACCGCCATGTGCATGGTGATCTCGGGCGGGAAATCGACGACCGGGAGAATCCAGAGCAGCACGGGTACGATGCCGCCACCCGCACCCAGAAGCGCGGCCGGCAGCCCCGCGAGGATCGCGTTGGCCGCGAGCGCGCCGATCGGTGGCAGGAGTTCGGCGGTCATGGCGGCCCCTCGTGAGACAGGCGTTCCGGATAGCCGAGCCGGGGGGTCGATGCAATTGCGCGCGGGCCGGGCCATGGCGCGCCGGGCATGTCGCAAAGCGCGGTGCAGGCGGCGCAATCATTCCCTGTCGCGCGGCGCAGGCATGGTAGCGCGGTCCCGTTCAACAGGTGGTGTCGCCCATGACCAGATTTTCCGCGCTCTCGCTCTTGCGCAATGCCCTGACCGGCAACAAGGACTGGACGGAACAGTGGCCCGACAGCCAGCCCAAGGCCGAATACGACGTGGTGATCGTGGGCGCGGGCGGGCACGGGCTGGGTGCTGCCTATTACCTTGCCAAGGAACACGGGATCACCAACGTGGCGGTGATCGACAAGGGCTGGCTGGGCGGCGGGAACACCGGGCGCAACACGACGATCATCCGGTCGAACTATCTGTATGACGAAAGCGCGCGGCTTTACGACCATGCGCTGGACCTGTGGGAGGGGCTGAGCCAGGAGCTGAACTACAACGTCATGTTCTCGCGCCGGGGTGTCATGATGCTGGCGCATACGGTGCATGACGTGCAGTCCTTCAAGCGCCATATCCATGCCAACCGGCTGAACGGCGTCGACAACCGCTGGCTGACGCCCGCCGAGGCCAAGGCGTTCTGCCCGCCGCTGAACATCGATCCGGGCGCGCGCTATCCGGTGATGGGGGCGGCGCTGCAGATGCGCGCGGGCACGGCGCGGCACGACGCGGTGGCGTGGGGCTATGCGCGCGGGGCCGCGGCGCGGGGCGTGGACATCATCCAGAACTGCCCGGTGATCGCGATCCGGCGCGGGCCGGACGGGGCCGTGCAGGGGGTGGATACCGCCAAGGGGTTCATCAAGGCGAAGAAGGTCGCGGTGTCGGCGGCGGGGCATACGAGCGTGCTGATGGACAGCGCGGGCGTGCGGATGCCGCTGGAAAGCTACCCGTTGCAGGCGCTGGTGTCGGAGCCGGTGAAGCCCTGCTTTCCCTGTGTGGTGATGTCGAACACGGTGCATGCCTATATCAGCCAGTCCGACAAGGGCGAGCTGGTGATCGGGTCGGGCACGGACCAGTACACCAGCTATTCCCAGCGCGGCGGGCTGCCGCTGATCGAGCACACGGTGGCGGCGATCTGCGAGGTCTTCCCGGTCTTCAACCGGATGCGGATGCTGCGCAAATGGGGCGGGATCGTGGACGTGACGCCGGACCGCTCGGCCATTCTGGGCAAGACGCCGGTGCCGGGGCTGTATGTGAACTGCGGCTGGGGCACGGGCGGGTTCAAGGCGACGCCGGGTGCGGCGCATGTGCTGGCGCACACGGTGGCGAAGGACGAGCCGCACCCGATCAACGCGCCCTTCACGCTGGAGCGATTCGCCACGGGGCGGTTGATCGACGAGGCGGCGGCCGCCGCTGTCGCGCACTGAGGGGGAAGACCGATGCTGCTGATCCATTGCCCCTGTTGCGACGAGACGTTGCCGGAGATGGAATTCGCCTATGCGGGGGAAGCCCATGTCGCCCGGCCCGCCGACCCGTCCGCGGTCAGCGATGCGGAATGGGAGGCGTTCCTGTTCATCCGCACCAACGTGAAGGGGCCGCATTTTGAACGCTGGCGGCATATCCACGGCTGCGGGCGCTTCTTCAACGCGGTGCGCGATACCGTCAGCGACCGGTTTCTGACCACCTATCCGGCGGGGGCGCCGCGCCCCGACCTGACGACCCTGATGGGGGATGACGCATGAGCCGCTTTCGCGTGCCCGGCATGGGCCGGGTGGACCACGAAGCACCCGTGAAGTTCCGTTTCGACGGGGTGCATTACGCGGGGCTGGCGGGGGATACCGTCGCCTCGGCGCTGCTGTCGCACGGGGTGCACCTGATGGGGCGGTCGTTCAAGTATCACCGCCCGCGCGGGCCGGTGTCGGCCGGGTCGGACGAGCCGAACGCGCTGATCGGCACGCGGCGCAGCCGGGCGCGGGCCGAGCCGAACACACGCGCGACCATGCAGGAGATCTACAGCGGTCTCCGGACGGTCAGCCAGAACAAGTATCCCAGCCTGAAATTCGACGTGGGCGCGGTGAACGACGCCGCCTACATGCTGTTTTCGGCCGGGTTCTATTACAAGACCTTCATGTGGCCCCGGTCGTTCTGGGACCGGGTCTATGAACCGGTGATCCGGGCGGCGGCAGGCTTGGGCGTGGCGCCCGACCGGGAAGACCCCGACCACTATGCCGGGCGCTACCTGCACACCGACGTTCTGGTCGTGGGCGCGGGGCCTGCGGGGCTGGCCGCGGCGCGCGCGGCGGCAGAGGCCGGGCAGCGCGTCGTGCTGGTGGACGAGCAGGCCGAGGCGGGCGGGAGCCTGCTGTCGGAACCAAGTGTGCGGATCGGCGGCAAGCCTGCTTGGGACTGGCTGGCGGCTGAACTGGCGGCGCTGGAGCGCCTTGGCGTGCGGGTGCTGCCGCGCACCACGGCCATCGGGTATTACCACCAGAATTTCGTGGCGCTGTGCCAGCGGCTGACGGATCATCTGGCCGACCCGGACCCGGCGCTGCCGCGCGAACGCATGTGGCGGGTGCGCGCGGGGCAGGTGGTGCTGGCGCAGGGCGCGCTGGAAAAGCCGCTGGTGTTCGACGGCAACGACCGGCCCGGCGTGATGCTGGCGGGCGCGGCACAGACATATCTGAACCGCTTCGGCGTGCGGGTGGGCGACCGTGTGGCGGTCGTCACGGTGCATGACAGCGCGTGGTTCGCGGCGTTCGATCTGGCCGATGCGGGCAGCAAGGTTGCGGCCATCGTCGATCTGCGGCCCGAGGTGTCCGAGAACTTGCGCGACGGCGCGAAGGCGCGCGGGATCACCGTGCTGACGGGGCACACGGTGACGGGCACCAGTGGCCGTTTGCGGGTGACATCCGTCCGGGTGAACCGCCTGAAGGATGGCGGGGGCCTTGGCGCGCCCCGGCAGATCGATTGCGACGCGCTGCTGATGTGCGGGGGCTGGACGCCGTCGCTGCATCTGTTTTCGCACACCAAGGGGTCGCTGCGTTGGGACGCGGATGGCCGAACCTTTCTGCCCGACCGGACGCTGGAGGATTGCCGGATCGCGGGTGCGGGCCGTGGCCTGTGGGGGATCGCGGACGCGCTCGCGGATGGCGCGGCCATGGGCGCCGCCGCCGCGCAGGCGCAGCCGGGCACGGTTCCAGCGGTGGAGAACGACCGCACCGGCGGCGGAATCGCCATGGCCGAACTGCCGACCGACCGCAACGCAAGCCGGGCGCGCGCCTTCGTCGATTACCAGAACGACGTGACCGCCAAGGACCTGCGGCTGGCCGTGAAGGAGGGCATGCGGTCGATCGAGCATGTCAAGCGCTACACCACCAACGGCATGGCCACCGACCAGGGCAAGATGAGCAACATCAACGGGTTGATGATCGCCGCCGACGCGCTGGGAAAGGCGCCGCCGCAGGTGGGGCTGACGACCTTTCGCCCGCCTTATACCCCGACGACCTTCGGGGTCTTCGCGGGCTATCACCGGGGTGGCCATTTCGAGGTGACGCGCAAGACGCCCATCGACGGCTGGGCCGAAGCGCAGGGCGCGGTATTCGAGCCCGTGGGCCATTGGCGGCGTGCGCGGTATTTCCCGCGCGGGCGCGAGGGGATGGACGCGGCGGTGGCGCGGGAATGTGCCGCCGTGCGGAACGGCGTGGGGCTGTTCGACGCCTCCACCCTCGGCAAGATCGAGGTGGCGGGACCGGACGCCGTGGAATTCATGAACCGGGTCTACACGAACCCGTGGACGAAGCTGCAACCGGGGCGCTGCCGCTATGGGTTGCTGCTCGGCGATGACGGGTTCATCCGCGACGACGGGGTGATCGGGCGGCTGGCGGACGACCGGTTCCATGTCACCACCACGACGGGCGGGGCCGCGCGGGTACTGAACATGATGGAGGATTACCTTCAGACCGAGTGGCCGGATCTGGACGTGTGGCTGACCTCCACGACCGAGCACTGGGCGGTTCTGGCGCTGAACGGGCCTATGACGCGCGACGTGCTGGCGCCGCTGGTCGGGGGGCTGGATATTTCGGCAGGGGCGTTTCCGCACATGTCCGTGGCGGCCTGTACCGTCGCCGGCGTGCCCGCGCGGCTGTTCCGCGTCAGCTTCACCGGCGAGGTCGGGTTCGAAATCAACGTGCCCGCCCGCCACGGTCTGGCGGTGTGGGAGACGCTGATGGATGCGGGCGCGGATCACGGGATCACGCCCTATGGCACCGAAACCATGCACGTTTTGCGGGCCGAGAAGGGGTATATCATCGTCGGGCAGGACACGGACGGGACGGTGACGCCCCACGACGCGGGGCTCGGCTGGGCCATCGGCAAGGCCAAGCCCGATTTCATCGGCAAGCGCGGGCTGGAACGGCCCGATCTGGTGGCACCGGGGCGCAAGCAGTTGGTGGGGCTGCTGACCGAGGACCGCTCGCGGCTGGAGGAGGGCGCGCAGATCGTGCTCGACCCCAAGCAGCCCAAGCCCATGAAGATGGTGGGGCATGTGACCTCGTCCTATGCCAGTGCGGCGGTGGGTCGACCCATTGCCATGGCACTGGTGGAAGGCGGGCATGACCGGATGGGCGAGACGGTCTATGTGCCGATGCCCGACCGGGTGATCGCGGCAAAGATCACCGACACCCAGTTCCACGACCCGGCGGGCGACCGCCTGAAGCTGTAAGGACGCGCGATGAAGGATATGTCCATCGACACGATTGCGGCCAGCCGGGCTGCCACGGTTACCGCGCTGTCGCCGGTGGCGCGGTTTTCCCTGCGGGGGCGCGGCGATGCCGTTGCCGCGTTGTCGGCGGCGCTGGGGGTGGAGCTGCTCGCCCGCGTGGGCGCGCGGGCGCAGGCGGGTGCGCGGGACGTGCTGTGCCTTGGCCCCGACGAGTGGATGATCCACGCGCCCGAGGGCGATGCGGCGGCGATCATCAATGCCTGCGCCGGTGTGGCGGCACCCCATGCGCTGGTGGAGGTGTCCGATCGGGAGCTGTCCTATGCCATAACGGGGCCGCAAGCGGCGGAATTGCTGACGCTGGGCTGCCCGCGCGACCCAGACAGCATCGCCGTGGGCGAAGGGCGGCGCACGGTGTTCGACGGGGCGACGGTGATCCTGTGGCGCGACGGGCGCGATGCCTTCCGCATGGATGTCTGGCGGTCCTTCGCGCCCCATGTGACCCATCTGCTGGCCACCGGCTGCCGGGAACTGGCGCTGGGGTGACCCTTGCGGGTGGGCGTGGGTTGGACTAAGTTGGGTGGACCAAGTCTGGGGCCACCCATGAAGACCGTCAACATCCACGAGGCCAAGACCCACCTGTCGCGCCTGATCGACGGCGCGGTGAAGGGCGAGCCCTTCGTGATCGCACGGGCGGGCAAGCCGCTGGTGAAGGTCACGGTGATCGAGGACGCCCCGCCGCGCCGGCTTGGGTTCCTGGCCGGGCAGGTGGACGCCCCCGCCGATTTCGACACGATGGGCGAGGACGAAATCGCGCGCGCCTTCGCCGCCGACTGATCCGTTGCGGTTGTTGCTGGATACCCATGTGCTGCTCTGGGCGGCGGCGGGCGATGCGCGGCTGACGGCACAGGCGCGTGACCTGCTGCTCGATCCCGCACATGACCTGTGCTTCAGCGCGGCGAGCATCTGGGAGGTGGCGATCAAGCGTGCGCTCGACCGGCCCGATTTCAGGACCGATCCGGGCGTGCTGCGTGGCGGTCTGCTGGCCAACGGCTACGCGGAAGTGCCTGTGGACGGGCGACATTGTCTGCCGCTGGCCACCATGCCCGCCCATCACGGCGACCCTTTCGACCGGCTTCTGATCGCGCAGGCGCAGGTCGAAGGGATGGTCTTCGTGACCGCCGACCGGCGGCTTGCGGCCTATGGCGGCGCGTTGCGGATGATCTGACCCCCTTCCGGTTTCCGCGCGCTTGCATATGTTCGCGGTAACCGCGCGACAGGCGCATACCGACACGGAAAGGCACGATCATGGCTGACAGCACTGCATACACCCCGCCCGAGGTCTGGACCTGGGACAAGGAAAACGGCGGCACTTTTGCGTCGACCAACCGGCCCATCTCCGGGCCGACACATGACAAGGACCTGCCGGTCGGCAAGCACCCGTTCCAGCTTTATTCGATGGGCACGCCCAACGGGGTGAAGGTCACGGTGATGTTCGAGGAGCTTCTCGCCGCCGGTCACAAGGATGCCGAATACGACGCCTGGCTGATCCGCATCGGCGATGGCGACCAGTTCGGGTCGGGTTTCGTGGACATCAACCCGAATTCCAAGATCCCCGCACTGGTGGACCGGTCCGGCGACACGCCGCGGCGGGTATTCGAAAGCGGGGCGATCCTGCTGTATCTCGCCGAGAAGTTCGGCGCCTTCCTGCCCGCGGATGTCGACGGGCGGACAGAGACGCTCAACTGGCTGTTCTGGCAGATGGGGTCGGCGCCGTATCTGGGCGGCGGGTTCGGGCATTTCTACGCCTATGCACCGGAAAAGATCGAATATGCCATCGACCGCTTCGCCATGGAGGTGAAGCGGCAGCTCGACGTGCTCGACCGGGCGCTGGCGGATCGGACCTTCATCGCGGGCGAGGACTACACCATCGCCGACATGGCGATCTGGCCGTGGTACGGGAACCTCGTGCTCGGGCGGCAATACAATGCGGGCACGTTCCTGTCGGTGCATGAATACAAGAACGTGCGCCGCTGGGCCGACATGATCCTCGACCGGCCCGCGGTGCAGCGCGGGCGGATGGTGAACCGCACCTTCGGCGACCCGGAAGAGCAATTGCACGAACGCCACGACGCGGCGGATTTCGACACGAACACCGAAGCGTTGCGCGCGGCGGGCTGATGTCGCTGGTCGCGCGGCTGCGCGGCGATGGCGGGCGTTGCGTGGTGCTCGGTCACCGCGGCGCCCGCGGGATTTTACCGGAGAACACGCTTGCGGGATTGGATCATCTGGACGCCATCGGCGTCGTGGCGGCGGAGATCGATCTGGCCGTGACCGCGGATGGCGTGCCGGTGGTGGTCCATGACCCTGTGCTCGACCCAGACAAGACGCGCGGCGCCGATGGCGTCTGGCTTTGTGCGGGGCTGCGGGTGATCGACCTGACGGCGGCAGAGGTCGCGCGGCTGGACGTGGGCGGGTTGCGGCCCGGATCGGGGGCGTCGCGGTCGTTCCCGAACCAGCGCGCGGTGCTTGGGGCGCGCGTGCCGACCCTGCGGACGCTCTGCGCCTGGGCGGCGGCGCGGCCGGGGTTCGTGCTGACGCTAGAGGTCAAGTCCGACCCGACCGCGCCCGACCTGACCCCGCCGCCCGCGGACATGGTGGCGCAGGTGCTGACCGAGGTGCGTGCCGCGGGCATCGCCGCCCGGGTGATCCTGCAATCCTTCGACTGGCGCGTGCTGGTGGCCGCGCGCGGGGCCGGTGTGGTGCTGTCAGGTCTCAGCCACGTGGCGAAAACGGTCTGGCCGGGCTCGCCGTGGCTGGCGGGGCATGACGGCGGGCCCGACGATCTGCCCGCAGGGCTGGCCGGCATGGGTGCGCAGGTATGGTGTCCGTTCTGGCAAGATCTGACGCCCGCGCGGCTGGCGCGGGCGCGAAGGCTGGGGCTGCTGGTGCATGTCTGGACGGTGAACGATGCGGGCAACATCGCGGCGATGGCGGCGATGGGGGTGGACGGGATCATCACCGACTATCCCGGCCGCGCCGTGGATGTGCTGGCCGAGATGGGTCTGGAGACGGCGCCGCGGGTCAGCGGCGGATCTTGACGTGTTGGTCGGCGGCGACCGTCTGCCACGCGGAGGTAGTTCCGTCCGGCCAGATCACGCGCAGTTCCGCGCGGTTGGCGTCGCCCAGCCCGAAATGGAGCGGCCCCGCCTGACCGCCCGCATGGCCGCCGCCCACGGTGATCTCCTGCGTCTGCACGCGGCCCGTGTCATCGCGCAATGCGAGCCACCCGCCGACGGCATCGCGGTTCGGGCCGTCTTGCGCGACCGTCACCGCCAGCCAGTGGCCGGTGCCTTCGCTGACGTTTTCCCACAATTCCAGCGGTGCGCGGCGGTTGACCACCACGAGATCGAGCCGCCCGTCGGCGTTCAGATCCGCCAGCGCCGCGCCCCGCGCGCGGTCCATCGTGGCGATGCCCGCCGCCACCGAGGCTTCCCGGAACGTGCCGTCGGGCTGGCCCATCAGCAGGTTGTTGGGGTCGCGCATGGCCATGTCGGGCATCTGGTCCACGTTGCCCTTGGCGATGAACAGGTCCGGCAGGCCGTCATTGTCCACATCGCCGAATTGCGCGTGCCAGCCGGTGGAGGGGCGGCCATCGTCGCCCGCATGGGGGCGCGTGGCCTGGCTGCCGGTGCCCCATGGCGCGTCGGCGTAGCCGTCTTCGGTGGCGAATTGCAGAAGCTGGTCACCCATGGAGGTCAGCATGACCTCAGGGCGCCCGTCGCCCGTCAGGTCCCGGCTGGCGATGCCCATGCCCCAGATCGACACGTCGCGCCAGCCGTCATCGGGGCCGAGCAGGTGCAGGGGATCCATCCGCCACATCTGTTCCGCCCCGCCGCGCACGTAATAGTGCCGGTCGTTGGACAGGCGCAGGTCGGCGCGCCCGCGTCGGTCCCAGTCGGTAAAGAGCGCCGAGAGCGTGCAGAATCCGGGTGAAAGCGGGATGGGCGGGCCGTAGCGGTCGCCCTCAGCCGCCGGGCGCAGGAGCGTGTTGTCGTCGCAGGTGCCGAAAGGGCCCTCGGGGTTCGTGCGGTCCACGTAGTTGCCGATGGCGAGCGTGGGGAGATTCCGCCCCGGTTCCCATGTCGCGCTGAAGGCGGTGGACCATGCGTCGCCGGGGGCGATGCCCCAGTCGGCGGTGGCGTCGGTGAAGCGGCAGTCGCCCTGCCCGCGCAGCACGATGTTCGGGCCCACCCGCAGCACGAACAGGTCCATCGCCCCGTCGCCGTCGATATCCAGGGGATATGCACCGGTGACGCCGGTGACCTCTTCTAACGGCGCGATGGTCAGTGGCGCGAAGGCGATCCGCCCGCCTGCCGGCGTCACGTTGCGATAGGCGCTGACTGGGTTCTCCCCGCCCGCCGCCACGATGTCGGGGCGGGCGTCGCCATCGCAGTCGAACACCGCGACCCCGCCGCCCACAAAATGTTCCCACCCGCCGCCATAGACATGGGGGGTGCCCGGCAGGTCGTCGGCGCGGTCGGCGAAGCGCGGCCCCGGCCCGGTGGCGGTCGGGGCGTTGGTGACGGTCGGGCGCGCCTCCGGCCCCAGGGCGCGCTTGGCGTCCTGCGCTGCGGCGGCGGTGGGCAGGATCAGGGCGAGAGCAAGGGCGATGCGCATGGCGGCAACAGGCCATGGCGCGCGGGCGGCCGCAAGGGGCGCCGCGCGCGGCGGGGCGCAGGTTTTGCCACGCACGGGGCCTGCAGGGATCGACACGCGCGGTAGCGGGCCAGCCTCACGGTCCGCTGTCCTTCACCGCCTGCATGGACACATGGGTCGATGTGCTGGCGACATGGGGCAGTTGAGAAATTCGCTCGCCCAACACCTGCCGGTAGCTGGCGATGTCGGTGGTGCGCACTTTCAGCAGGTAATCGAACGCCCCGGCGATCATGTGGCATTGTTCTATCTCGGGGATCGCGCGGACGGCGGTGTTGAAGGCGCGCAGCGCCGGTTCCGTGGTGTCGGCCAGTTTCACCTCGACGAAGGCGATGTGGTCGCGCCCGAGGCGGGCCATGTCGATCACCGCGCGGAACCCAAGGATATAGCCCGCCGCCTGCAACCGCCGCAGCCGCACCTGCGCGGGGCTTTTCGACAGGCCCACCCGGCGGGCCAGTTCCGTGACCGACAGCCGCCCATCCCGCGCCAATTCGTCGAGGATGCGGCGGTCGGTGCGGTCGATCGGCCTGTCTTCGGCCATGGTGCAGTCCAATCGTGCTGTCATGGATACCCAACGCGATGCGTTGGGGTGGTGTTTACATCATCTTCGGTCTGACAGACCGTGGCAAGCCGGTGTAGCCTGCCCCATCACCCTGTGCAGGAGGTTCTGCCCATGACCACGCTCGACGACATCCGCCTGACGCTTCGCCATGGCACGCTTGCCCCCGATGCCGACGTGATCGCGGCGCTGCGGGCCGGATCGGCCATCGACGGCGGGCTGCGTGCCGCGGCAGGGGATCGCGCGGTCAAGCTGGTGAAGGGTATCCGCAACGACGCGCGTCCGGGGCTGATGGAGGTGTTCCTGGCGGAATACGGCCTGTCCACGGAGGAAGGCATCGCGCTGATGTGCCTGGCCGAGGCGCTGCTGCGCGTGCCGGATGCCTCCACCATCGACGCGCTGATCGAGGACAAGATCGCCCCCGGCGCATGGGGCGCGCATCTGGGGCATTCCAGCTCGCCCATGGTCAACGCGGCCACATGGGGGCTGATGCTGACCGGCAAGGTGCTGAAGGACAGCACCGGGCTTGCGCAGACCCTGCGCGGCGCCGTGCGGCGGCTGGGGGAGCCGGTGATCCGCACCGCCGTCGGCCGCGCCATGCGCGAGATGGGCGCGCAGTTCGTGCTGGGCGAGACCATCGAAAAGGCGGTGGAACGTGGCCGGTCCATGCAGGCCAAGGGCTACACCTATTCCTATGACATGCTGGGAGAGGCGGCGCTGACCGCCGGGGATGCGCAGGATTACTACGACGCCTATGCGCAGGCGATTTCCCGGCTGGCGGGGGAGTGCAAGGCAAGCGATATCCGCGACAATCCCGGCATCTCGATCAAGCTGTCGGCGCTGCATCCGCGCTATGACGAGACGCAACGCGACGCGGTCATGGCGGAACTGGTCCCGCGCGTGCTGGCGCTGGCGCAGCAGGCGCGCGCCGCGGGCATGGGGTTGAACATCGACGCGGAAGAGGCCGACCGGCTGGACCTGAGCCTCGACGTGATCGAAGCGGTGCTGCGTGACGGCAGCCTTGCGGGCTGGGACGGGTTCGGCGTGGTCGTGCAGGCCTATGGCAAGCGGGCGGGGCATACGATCGACTGGCTGCACGCGCTGGCCGTGGAACTGGACCGCCGGATCATGGTGCGGCTCGTGAAGGGTGCCTATTGGGATACCGAGATCAAGCGCGCGCAGGTCGATGGCCTGCCCGGCTTCCCGGTCTTCCAGCGCAAGGAGGCGACGGATGTGCATTTCATCCTGTGTGCCGAAAAGCTGCTGGGCATGACCGACCGGGTCTACCCGCAATTCGCCACGCATAACGCGCATACGGTGGCGGCGGTGCTGGAACTGGCGGGCAAAGACCTGTCGCGGTTCGAGTTTCAGCGCCTGCACGGGATGGGCGCCGCGCTGCACGATCTGGTGCTGGCGGGCGAAAAGGGCGTGCGCTGCCGCATCTATGCGCCGGTGGGGGCGCATCGGGACCTGCTCGCCTATCTCGTGCGGCGGCTTCTGGAAAACGGCGCGAATTCCAGTTTCGTGAACCAGATCGTGGATGACAGCGTCCCGCCGGAGGTGGTGGCCGCCGACCCGTTCGACGCCTTCGACCGGGGGGGCACGAACCGCGCGGTGGTGCCGCCTGCGGACCTTTTCGCGCCCGAGCGGCGCAACGCGCGGGGCTGGAACCTGCGCGACCGGGCCGACCTGGCGGAGATCGAGGCGGCGCGCGCGCCCTTTGCCGATCATCGCTGGGCGGTGGCACCGGTGATCGCGGGGGAGGTTGCCGAGGGCGACGGCCATCCGGTCGTGAACCCCGCGCGCCCCGGCGACGTGGTGGGCCATGTCCGCGACGCGACCGAGGCGGAGGTGGAGGCCGCACTTGCCGCCGCGACCGTGTGGAAGGCCCCCGCCGGGGACCGCGCCAATGTGCTGAACCGTGCCGCCGACCTGATGGAAGACCGCTTCGGCGAGATCTTCGCGCTGCTGGCGCGCGAGGCGGGCAAGAGCCTTTTCGATGCCGTGGGCGAGTTGCGCGAGGCTGTGGATTTCCTGCGCTACTATGCGGCGCGCGGGCGGGAGCTGGAGGCCTCGGCCCGGGGCGTGATGACCTGCATCAGCCCGTGGAACTTCCCGCTGGCGATCTTCACCGGGCAGGTCGCGGCCTGTCTTGCGGCGGGCAACGGCGTGCTGGCCAAGCCAGCCGAGACGACCGCGCTGACCGCCGGGATCGCCGTGGCTTGCCTGCATGACGCGGGCGTGCCGCGCGACGTGCTGCAACTGCTGCCGGGCACCGGGGCCTCGGTGGGGGCCGCGCTGACTGGGGATGCCCGCGTCGCCGGGGTGTGCTTCACCGGTTCAACGGCGACGGCGCAGCGGATCAACCGGACCATGGCGGAGCACCTTGCGCCGACCGCGCCGCTGGTGGCGGAAACCGGGGGCTTGAACGCGATGATCGTGGACAGCACCGCGCTGCCGGAACAGGCGGTCAAGGACATCGTGGCGAGCGCGTTCCAGTCGGCGGGCCAGCGCTGTTCGGCGCTGCGCTGCCTTTACGTGCAGGAAGACGTGGCCGACGGCGTGCTGGAGATGCTCTATGGCGCGATGGACGCGCTGCGGCTGGGCGACCCGTGGGAGATTTCCACCGATGTGGGGCCGGTCATCACCGAAACCGCCCGGGACGACATCGCCGCCTATGTCGCACAGGCCCGCGCCGAGGGACGGCTGCTTAAGGAACTGGCTGTGCCGGATACTGGCAGCTTCGTCGCGCCCGCGGTGATCGCGGTGGACGGGATCAAGGCGATGGACCGCGAGGTCTTCGGGCCGGTGCTGCATGTGGCGCGGTTCAAGGCGCGCGATCTCGACCGGGTGATCGCGGATGTGAACGGGTCGGGCTTCGGGCTGACCTTCGGCATCCACAGCCGGATCGACGACCGGGTGGAGGCGGTGACGGCGGCGCTGAAGGTCGGCAACATCTATGTCAACCGCAACCAGATCGGCGCGATCGTGGGCAGCCAGCCCTTCGGCGGCGAGGGGATGTCGGGCACGGGACCCAAGGCGGGCGGGCCGAATTACGTTGCGCGCTTCACCAAGGCGACGGCGCGCAGGCTCGCGGCGCAGCCGGGTGCGGCGGCGGACGTGGCGTCGGTGCAGGCGGCGCTGACCCGCGCGGGCGGGGCACAGCCGGGGGCGATCTCCGCCCAGTCGCTGCCGGGGCCCACGGGCGAAAGCAACCGGCTGTCGGTCTTCGGGCGCGGGGTGATCCTGTGCCTTGGCCCGACGGCGGCGGCGGCACAGGAACAGGCGCGCATCGCCCAGGCCCATGGCTGCCGTGCGGTGATGGTGGCACCGGGCGCCGTGGGGCCGCTGGTGGTGGACGGGGTGCTGGACCGCGCCGCGCTGACGGAGCTGACCGGGTTCGACGGCGTGGCGCTCTGGGCGGCGGAGGACGACCTGCGCGCGGTGCGCCGGGCGCTGGCGGCGCGCGACGGCGCGATCCTGCCGCTGATGGCCGAGGGCGACATGGCCGACCGCTGCGTGGTCGAACGGCATGTGTGCATCGATACCACCGCGGCCGGCGGCAACGCGCGGCTTCTGGCCGCCGCGGGCTGACCCGCGCGAATCCCCGAACCGCCCGGCTGCCCGTTTCGCGGGCGGCCGGGACGGTTCCGCGCGGCCGGGGGCAGATATCCTTGCGTCAGCCCAGTCCGTTTCATGGAACTGTTACGATACGTACACAAAAGGGTCGGAGGAACCGGGTAGCCCGCACGGGACATGAACGGGGCATCCATGCTGACATTCGACCGGCTGACGAAGCGTTTCGGACCGAACACCGCGGTGGACGCGGTCACGCTCGAGTTCCCGGAACCCGGGATGATCGGGATCATCGGCGCATCCGGCGCAGGCAAGTCCACGCTGCTGCGCATGGTCAACCGCCTGAGCGACGCGACCGCGGGCACGATCGCCTTCGAGGGGCGCGACGTGACGCACCTGCAAGGGGCCGCCAAGCGCGCATGGCAGGCGCAATGCGCGATGATCTTCCAGCAGTTCAACCTCGTGCCGCGGATGGACGTGGTCAGCAACGTGCTGCACGGCACCCTGAACCGCCGCTCGACGCTGGCGACGATGTTCAACCTTTACCCGCAATCGGACATTCACCGGGCCATCGAGATCCTCGACCGGCTCGGGATCGCGTCGCAGGCGCCCAAGCGGGCCGAGGCGCTGTCGGGCGGCCAGCAGCAGCGCGTCGCCATCGCCCGCGCGCTGATGCAGGACCCGAAGATCATCCTGGCGGATGAGCCGATTGCCAGTCTCGACCCGATGAACGCCCAGATCGTGATGGATGCGCTGCGCCGCATCCATGACGAGGACGGGCGCATGGTGATCGCGAACCTGCACACGCTCGATACCGCGCGGCGTTATTGCGACCGGGTGATCGGGATGCGGCAGGGGCGCGTGGTGTTCGACGGCACGCCGGAGCAACTGACCACCGGCGTGGCGCGCGACATCTATGGCGCGGACGCGAGCTTTTCCGAAGCCGCGACCTCGACCTCCATCGACGCGCTGGATGCGCCCGCCCGGGCGCGGGCCCTGCGCGACGCCGAAGCGGTGATCTGAACCGTTCACGACCCGAACGCCCGGCGGCCTGCCGGGCCTGCCAACCTGGAGAGACCCATGAAAACCATCCTTGCGGCCGCACTGGCCACCACCGCGCTGATCGTTCCCGCCACCGCGCAGGAGATCACCGAATTCCGTATCGGCATCCTGGGCGGCGAGAACGCGCAGGACCGCATGACCTCCAACGAGTGCGTGCGCGCCAAGACCGAGGAACTTCTCGGCGTGCCGACGCGCCTGTTCACCCCCGCCGATTATGACGGCGTGATCCAGGGGCTGCTGGGCGGCACCATCGACATGGCGTGGCTGGGCGCATCGGCCTATGCCAAGACCTATCTGACCGACCCCGAGGCGGTGGAACCCGTGCTGGTCAAGGTCAACGTGGACGGGTCGTATGGCTATCATTCCATCGGCTTCGCCCGTGTGGACAGCGGCATCACGTCGCTTCAGGACATGGAAGGCAAGGTCTTCGGCTTCGGCGATCCGAACTCCACCTCGGGTTTCCTGATCCCGGCGATCGAGATCCCCCAGATCACCGGCGCGCCCATGGATGACGGCGCGTTCTTCGGCGAAGTGACCTTCACCGGCGGGCACGAACAGACCATCGTCGCGGTGGCCAACGGCGACGTGGACGCGGGCGTGACCTGGGCCGACGGGCTGGGCGCGTGGGAAGACGGCTACAACTCCGGCGCGCTGCGCAAGGCGTCGGATGCCGGTCTCGTGGACATGAACGAACTGGTCGAGATCTGGAAATCCAAGCCGATCCCCGAAGGCCCGATCGTGCTGCGCAAGGCGCTGCCCGAGCGCGTGAAAGTGGACATGACCGCCATGATGGCGTCGATGCCCTACATGGATGCCGACTGCGCCTACAACTTCATGGCCGGTGAGGCGCTTGGCATGATGCCGATCAACCACGACGCCTATCTGTCGATCATCGACGCGCGCAAGTCGCAGATGTAATCGACCGACCCCCTTGGCCGGTCCCCATCCCGGGGGCCGGCCTTTTCGTTCCGGAGATCCCCATGGCCGATCTGTCGTTAGGCACCGTGCAGGACACCGCCGATATCCGCGCCAACTACATGGCGATGGCGCGCACCAAGCGGATGTATGGCGGCATCATGCTGGTGGTGTTCGTGGCGCTGATGGTGTCGGGCTTCATGCTGGCCGACAGCCGCAACGCGGGCGGGTTCTGGGACGGCATCCTCAACATCTTCCAGTTCCCCGGCGAGGTGCTGGCCGAGGCGAGTGAGAAGGCCGCGCTGATCCCGGCGCTGATGGTTCGGTTCCTGCCCTCGCTGATCGAGACGCTGAACATCGCCGCAGCGTCGACCCTGCTCGGTGCCATGGCCGCGATCCTGCTTTCGCTGCTGTCCACGCGCGGGCTGGCGCGGTTCCCGCGGCTGATCGGCGTGTTCCGGCGGTTCATGGACATCCTGCGCGCGATTCCGGAAATCGTCATCGCGCTGGTGCTGATCTTCATCCTTGGCGGCGGGCCGGTGCCCGCGATGATCGCCATCGCGCTGCATACCGCGGGCGCCTTGGGCAAGCTTTTTTCCGAGGTCAACGAGAACGCGAGCCTGAAGCCGGTGGAGGGGCTTGCGTCCGTGGGCGCGTCTTGGTCGCAGCGGATGTGGCTGGGCGTGATCCCGCAGGTGGCGCCGAACTATCTCAGCTACGCCCTGCTGCGGTTCGAGATCAACATCCGTGCCTCCGCCATCCTCGGCTTCGTCGGGTCGGGCGGGATCGGCTATGACCTGAAGAACGCGTTTTCCTGGGGGCAGGGGCGTTATGACGAGGTCGCGGCGATCTTCCTGCTGCTGTTCCTGACCATCGTGTTCTTCGACCAGCTATCGAGCCACTACCGTAACAAGCTTGTGGGGAGGGTCTGACCATGGCCACCGCCGAACCCGCGTTCGCGCCCGACCTGAAAGCCGAGGCCGACGCGCTTTTCGCCCGCAAGCGGCTGGTGAACTTCGGCGTCCCCGCCGCGATCCTTGCCTATTTCGTCTATGTCTTCTTCGCGTTCGACATCATCGGGCTGGCGGAACGGGCGCGGATGGACAATGCGGCGATCCTTGTGTCCGACGCCTACAGCTACAAGACCCACGTGACCCACGACAACCGCAACGGCGGCCTGACCTTCGCGGTGGAGGGCGAGAACAAGGGCACCTATCCCGAAGGCATGGTCCCGGATTTCGTGACCATGGCGGGCGAGAACCGGGCCGAGATCGCCCTGCCGCGGGGCCATGAAGCGGTGATCGACGGGTCCACGCTGGTGTTCACCGTGCCGGATTACGGCGATGTGACGGTCACGGTGGACGGGCGCGACATCGTGCTCGACGTGCCGGGCGGCACGACCCCGGACTGGATCAGCGCCAGCGGCGCGCGCGTGGACATCAGGACGGATGGCGGGCGCGCCATTGTCACCCGCGCCCGGACCGAGGTCTACCGCTATGCCTTCGGGTGGGAATTGTTCTGGTTCACGCTCGACAGTCCGTTCTACGGCAGGAGCCTGCCCGAACTGGTGTCGCTGGCCGTGTCCGGCCCGCGGCTGGTGGAGGGCAAGTCGAACGTCGCCGCCATGGCGCATGATTTCTGGAACAATGCCATGTGGCGGCACAAGGATGTCATGTGGGCGATCTTCGAGACGATCCTGATGGCGTTTCTCGGCACGATGGGCGCGGCGCTTGTGGCGCTGCCGCTGGCCTTCGTCGCGGCGCGGAACTTCAACCGGCTGGGGTCCGTGCGGTTCGCGGTGCGGCGCGTGTTCGACTTCGTGCGCGGGGTGGACGGGCTGATCTGGACGATCATCCTGTCCCGTGCCTTCGGCCCCGGCCCTATGACCGGGGCGCTGGCGATCCTGATCACGGATACCGGCAGCTTCGGCAAGATGTTCTCGGAGGCGCTGGAGAACGTGGACGACAAGCAGATCGAAGGCGTGCAGAGCACTGGGGCCAAGCCGATGCAGCGCTATCGTTTCGGGGTGATCCCGCAGGTGACGCCGATCTTCCTGTCGCAGATCCTCTATTACCTCGAATCCAACACGCGCAGCGCCACGGTGATCGGGGCGATCACGGGCGGCGGGATCGGGCTGCTCTTGACCCAGGCGATCATCACTCAGAAAGATTGGGAAGAGGTCAGCTATTACATCGTGCTGATCGTGCTGATGGTGATGTTCATGGACTGGTTGTCGGGCGTGCTGCGGCGGCGGCTCATCGCGGGCGGGGGCACGCATTGAATTTTCTTGCCTCCGGCGGGGATATGTCAGGACGGAAGATGGCGCCATGGCGCGGCTGAGGGCGGACCGGCCCTTCGTGCATCCCGATTGCGAGATCACGGATGTGGTGTTCGGCGCCTATGTGGAGATCGGCCGCGGGTCGCGGGTCGCCCATAGCGAGATCGGGGACTATTCCTATTGCGACCGCTATGCCGATATCGCCAACGCGTCGGTCGGCAAGTTCGCCAATATCGCGGCCTTCGTGCGCATCGGGGCGACGGATCATCCGATGGACAAGGCGTCGCTGCACCATTTCCACTACCGGTCCGACGATTACTGGGACGATGCCGACGCGGATGCGGACTGGTTCGCGCACCGGCGGTCGCGCCGCGCGGTGATCGGGCACGACACCTGGATCGGCAACGGGGCGATGGTGATGCCCGAGGTCACGCTGGGCCACGGTTCCGTGGTGGCGGCGGGAGCGGTGGTGACACGGGACGTGGACCCCTACACCGTGGTGGCGGGGGTGCCTGCGCGGCCGGTGCGGGCGCGCCATGCGCCGGGCGTGGCGGAACGCATGATCGCGCTGGCGTGGTGGGATTGGGATCACGAGCGGCTGCGCGCCGCGCTGGAGGATTTCCGGGCACTGCCGGCCGAGGCCTTTCTCGAGAGATACGCCTGAGCGCGCCGGTCAGCCATCGCCCAAGGTCAGCGTGACCCGGTCACCGGCGAACCATGTTCGCCCGTATTCGACCGGGCGTCCCGCAGGATCGATATTGACCGACACGCTGCGCAGGACCGGCGCGCCCTCGGCGATCTTCAGGTGCCGCGCCTGCACCGGCTTGGCGGTCTTCGCCGTCAGCCGTGTCGCGCGGCGCGTGTAGTCCGGCACGCCGCAGGCGGCAAGCGCGCGGGTGACCGATGTCGTGTGCTTCAGTGCGGCGGGCAGGCCGGGCAGGCGGTCGGCGGGAAAGGCGCTTTGGAACAGGCCGATGGGTTTTCCGTCGGCCAGCAGCAGACCGTGCACCACATGGATCGGCGCACCGGGGTCGAGGTCGAGCGCGGCGGCTTCCTCCCGATCCGCGGCGCGGGTATCGATGCCGAGGATGCGCTTTTCCCCGTCGCGCCCGGCGGCGGCGATGCCCGTGTGGAACCGGGTGCGCCGTCCCACCGGGTAGTCGGTCTGCCGCTCGGCCACGTAGACGCCGGACCCGCGGCGCGGGTCCACCAGCCCCGCATCCGCCAGTTCCGCCAGCGCGCGGCGCACCGTGTGCCGGTTCACGTCGAACCGCGCGGACAACTGCGCCTCGGTCGGCAGCTTGTCGCCGGGGCCGTAGCGGCCGTTGGAAATGTCGCCGAGCAGGCTGTCGGCGATGGATCTCCACAGGGGCGTTCGGGCCATGGCGTCACGTAACTTTCATATCAGACGGCTTGCGGTAACCGCGCGGCTCGGTGTATTTGTCTAGTTGTATATAATACCAGACAAGGTTGCAAGATGTCGATGCGATCCGAGGAGCAGGTCGATACCGGCGCGCGGCGCGACTGGATGGGCCTTCTGGCGCGGGCCGATCCGTCAAGGCTGGCGGCGCTGTGGGACCGCATGGGTGACACGCCCGGCCACGATCTGCTGCGTGCACCGGAAATCGGCGCGGTGATGGTCCGGGGGCGGGCCGGTGCGACGGGTGCGCCGTTCAATCTGGGCGAGATGACGGTGACGCGCTGCGCCGTGCGGCTGTCGGCCTGCGGCACGGTCGGGCACGCCTACGTGCAGGGCCGCGATCGGGACCACGCCCGCACCGCGGCGCTTGCCGATGCGCTGATGCAGACCGATGCCGCGCCGCGGGTACGGGACGGGCTGCTTGACCCGCTCGCGGCGGCGGAGACCGCGGCACGACAATCCCGTGCGGAAAAGGCCGCCGCGACGCGGGTGGAGTTCCTGACCCTCGTGCGGGGGGAAGACTGATGGACGCGGCATCCCTGACCGGCGGTCTGCGCGACCCGGCCCGTGACGGCGCGCGCGCCTTTCGCGCGGCGATGGAGGTCATGGCCCGCCCCGGCACCATCGCAACGCTGGACCACGCCGCGCCGCCCGCGCCGCTGTCGGCCGCGGCGGGCACGCTGCTTCTGGTGCTGTGCGACCCGGATACGCCCGTATGGCTGGCCGGGGCATGCGAAACGGGTGCCGTGCGCGACTGGCTGGCCTTTCACACCGGCGCGCCGGTCGTGGCGGGTCCGGGGGATTGCGCCTTCGCCGTGGGGCGCTGGGATGCGCTGACCCCGCTCGACGCCTATCCCGCGGGCACGCCGGAATACCCCGACCGGTCCGCCACGCTGATCGTGGAACTGGACAGGCTTTTGCCCGGCGGCACGGTGCTGGAAGGGCCGGGGATCGCCGTGCAGGCCGCGCTGCCGCTGCCCGACCCGGCGGCCTTCGCGGCCAATGCCGCGCGATTCCCGCTTGGGGTGGACACGTTCTTTACCAGCGGTACCCATGTCGCGGCTCTGCCACGCAGCACGAAGGTTCTGGTCTGATGTATGTGGCCGTGAAAGGCGGCGCGCGCGCCATCGCCAATGCCCATGCGTGGCTGGCCGAGGAACGCCGGGGCGACCCGACGCTACCGGACCTGACGGTCGCGCAAGTGCGCGAACAGATGGCGCTGGCGGTGAACCGGGTGATGGCCGAAGGCTCGCTCTACGATCCGGACCTTGCGGCGCTGGCGATCAAGCAGGCGCGCGGTGATCTCATCGAGGCGATCTTCCTGATCCGTGCCTATCGCACGACCTTGCCGCGTTTCGGCGCGTCGCGCCCAATCGACACCGCCGCGATGGCCTGCGACCGGCGCATCTCGGCCACGTTCAAGGACGTGCCGGGCGGGCAGGTGCTGGGACCGACCTTCGACTATACCCACCGGCTTCTGGATTTCGCGCTGGCCGCCGAAGGGATCACCCCCGACGCCCCGCGTGCCCCGGCGCCGGCCGGTCCCGTGCCCCATGTCACCGGGTTCCTGAACCGCGAAGGGCTGATCCAGCCGGAACCCGAAACCGACGCCACGCCGCCCGACCTGACGCGCGAGCCACTGGAGCTGCCCGCCGACCGCGCGTTGCGCTTGCAGGCGCTGGCGCGGGCGGACGAGGGGTTCCTCTTGGGCCTCGCCTATTCCACGCAGCGCGGCTACGCGCGCAACCATGCCTTCGTGGGCGAGTTGCGTATCGGTGCCGTGGCGGTGGAGATGGACATCCCCGAACTGGGCTTCGCCATCGAGATCGGCGAGATCACGGTGACGGAATGCGAGACCGTGAACCAGTTCACCGGATCGAAGACCGAACCGGCCCAGTTCACCCGCGGCTATGGCCTCGTGTTCGGCCAGACGGAGCGGAAATCCATCGCCATGGCGCTGGTGGACCGCGCGCTGCGCTGGCAGGAATTGGGCGAGGATTTCGTGGGCGCGCCCGCGCAGGACGCGGAATTCGTGCTCTATCACGCCGACAACATCCAGGCGACGGGGTTTCTCGAACACATCAAGCTGCCCCATTACGTGGATTTCCAGTCTGAACTGGAACTGATCCGCAAGCTGCGACGCGGTGTCGAAGCGGGCGCGGAGGGCACGGAATGACCGATTACAACTTCGCCTATCTGGACGAGCAGACCAAGCGGATGATCCGCCGCGCGATCCTCAAGGCGCTGGCGATCCCCGGCTACCAGGTTCCCTTCGCCAGCCGCGAGATGCCGATGCCTTACGGCTGGGGCACGGGCGGGGTGCAGGTCATGGCGGCCACGCTGGTGCCCGAGGATACGCTGAAGGTGATCGACCAGGGCGCGGACGACACCACCAACGCGGTGTCGATCCGATCCTTCTTCGAGCGCACGGCGGGTGTGGCGGTGACCGAGGCGACGGCGGAGGCGACGGTGATCCAGACCCGTCACCGCATCCCCGAAACGCCCCTGACCGAGGGGCAGATCCTTGTCTACCAGGTGCCGATCCCGGAACCCCTGCGGTTCCTGGAACCGCGCGAGACCGAGACGCGCAAGATGCATGCGCTGGAGGAATACGGGCTGATGCATGTGAAGCTCTACGAAGACATCGCGCGCCACGGCACCATCGCCACCGCCTATGCCTACCCGGTGAAGGTGGAGGGGCGGTATGTCATGGACCCGTCCCCGATCCCGAAATTCGACAACCCCAAGCTGGACAGCGCCGCGATCCAGTTGTTCGGTGCGGGGCGGGAGCAGCGGATTTACGCGCTGCCGCCCCATACCCGCGTGGTCAGCCTCGATTTCGAGGATCATCCCTTCGATCCGTCCCGCGCAGACCATCCCTGTGCGCTGTGCGGGGCCACGGACAGTTACCTTGACGAGGTCATCACCGACGACGCGGGCACGCGGATGTTCCTGTGCTCGGACACGGATTACTGCGCCGGGCGGCAAGCGGCGGGGCACATGGGCGCCGCGCAGGCGGGTGCGGCATGAACATGCACGCCACGCCCACGCCCGACACGCCGCTCCTGTCCGTGCGCGGCCTGACCCGGACTTATGGCGCGCGGATCGGCTGCGCCGATGTCAGCTTCGATCTGTGGCCCGGCGAGGTCATGGGCATCGTCGGGGAAAGCGGGTCGGGCAAATCCACGCTTCTGTCCTGCATGGCGGGGCATCTGGTCCCGGACACGGGCGAAGTGCTGTTCGACATGGGCGGCACCTTGCGCGACACGCTGACCCTGTCGGAACCCGACCGGCGGCGGCTGGGCCGGACCGACTGGGCCTTCGTCCATCAGCATGCGCGCGACGGATTGCGCATGGGCGTCAGCGCGGGTGGCAACGTGGGCGAACGGTTGATGGCCGTGGGCGCGCGCCACTATGGCGATATCCGCGCCCGTGCCGCCGACTGGCTGGACCGGGTTGAGATCGCCGCCGACCGGATGGACGACCGGCCCACCGCGTTTTCCGGGGGCATGCAGCAACGGTTGCAGATCGCGCGCAATCTCGTGACCGGGCCGCGGCTGGTGTTCATGGACGAACCCACGGGCGGGCTCGATGTCAGCGTGCAGGCGCGGCTTCTCGACCTTCTGCGGGGCCTCGTGCGCGAAATGGGGCTGAGTGCGATCATCGTCACACATGATCTGGCCGTGGTGCGGCTGCTCGCGGACCGGCTGATGGTTATGAAGGATGGGCGCGTCGTGGAACAGGGGCTGACCGACCAGGTGCTGGATGACCCGCAGCACGGCTATACCCAGCTTCTGGTCAGCTCCGTGTTGCAGGTCTGAGGGGGGCACGATGATCGTCTGCGAGAATGTCGCCAAGCGGTTCACGCTGCACAACCAGGGCGGCGCGGTGCTGCCGGTGCTGTCCGGCGCGTCGCTTCGGGTGGCGCCGGGGGAATGCGTGGCGCTGACCGGGGCGTCGGGCGTGGGCAAGTCCACGCTGATGCGCATGATCCACGGCAACTACCTGACCGAAGGCGGGCGGATCACCGTGGGCGGGGTGGACGTGTCCGGTGCCGACCCGCGCACGGTCCTGCGGTTGCGGCGGGAGCGGCTTGGCTATGTCAGCCAATTCCTGCGCGTGGTGCCGCGTGTGCCCGCCCGCGACGTGGTGGCCGAACCGTTGCTGGCCGTGGGCTGGGTGCGCGACGCGGCGCTGGCACGTGCCGAGGCGCTGCTGGCGCGGCTGAACCTGCCGCGCGCGCTGTGGGATCTCGGGCCATCGACATTTTCGGGCGGCGAGCAGCAGCGGGTCAACATCGCGCGCGGCTTCGCCCATGACTACCCGGCGCTTTTGCTGGACGAACCGACCGCGAGCCTCGATGCCGCGAACCGGGCCGTAGTGCTGGACATGATCCGCGAGGCCAAGGCGCGCGGCGCGGCGATCCTGGGGATCTTCCACGATGCCACGGCGCGGGATGCCGTCTGCGACCGCTGCGTGGACATGGGCGCGTTCCGCCCGCAGCCCGCATGACCGGACGGCTGATCGCGGTCGTGGGGCCGTCGGGCGTGGGCAAGGACAGCGTCATGCGCGGGATGGAAGGGGCGCGCCCGGGCCTGCTTCGGCTGCGCCGGGTCATCACGCGCCCGCCCGGCGACCCGGCCGAGGATTTCGATGCGGTGGACGAGGTCGAGTTCGCCCGCCGCATGGCCGCGGGCGATTTCGTGCTGCACTGGCGCGCCCACGGGTTGAGCTATGGGGTGCCCGCGTCCCTGTCTGCCGACCTGTCCGCGGGCCGGGACGTTCTGGTGAACCTGTCCCGCGGCGTGCTGGGGCAGGCGGCCCGTGCCTTCCCGTCCATGGTGATCCTGCGGCTGTCGGCCCCGCCCGCCGTTCTGGCCGCCCGCCTGCGCGGGCGCGGGCGCGAGGATGCGGGTGACATCGCCGGGCGGCTGGCCCGCGACGGTGCCGTGATGCCCCCGGACGTGCCGGTGGTGGATCTGTGCAACGACGGCCCGCTGGAGGCGACGGTGGACCGGGCGCTGACCGCGATCTATCCCGCCGCCAGCGGGTAGCGGGCGATCTGGTGAAACCTGTCATCCGCATCTGCGCCCAGAAGCGTCAGCGCCTCCACCCGAAAGGGCCGGGGGATCAGCGGCGTCACGACCGGGTCGAGCGCCGCACAGACTGCATCGGCCCGCGCCCCGACAGGGCCGGTCAGGGTCATGTGGAAGCGGAACTCGGCGTGCGTGTAGGGATAGCCCCAGAGCGCCAGCATCGCCCGCTGCCGATCAGTCAGCCGGTCGGGGTTGCGCCGGGCGATCTCGGCTTCTGTAGGCGGTGCGCGGAAGCCGTCCAGCGCCTCCACCGCTCCCGCGGCGAGACGGCCGAGGCTGTCCGCCGGGCCGTCCGGCACGAGCGCCGCGAAATTCCCGATCCGGGCGAGCCGCAGCCCGTCCAGCGTGACCGGCAGGGCGTCCGCGCAGAACGCCGCCAATGCCGCGCGCAGCCCGTCCGCATCCGTGCCGGGGGCGAGCCGGAAGGGCGCCTTGATCGTGCCGTGGAACCCGTAGTTGCGCGGCCGCGCGGTCAGCTCGGCGACGGGTGCGGGCAGTCCCGGCACGTCCGGGTGCGCGCATGGCCTGCCCGCCGCGCTGTCCCAGCCCAGCCACGCCGCGCCGAATTCTGCAAGCGGCCCCGGTTCAGGCGTGAAATAGACCGCGTATCGTGCGAAACCCGCCGCATCCCGGTGTGCCATATGTCCCCTGTCCTGTCCGAAAGCGTTCTGTCCCCATGCCATCCGAAGTGACCCTTGCCAATGCGACCCTCGTGCTGCCCGACGATACCCTGCGCGGGCAGATCGTCCTGCGCGACGGGCGGATCGCGGATATGGCCGAAGGGGCCTCCGTGCCGCCGGGCGCGGTCGATTGCGGCGGGGATTTCGTGGCACCGGGGCTTGTGGAGCTGCATACCGACAACCTTGAGCGGCACATCACGCCGCGGCCATCGGTGGACTGGCCCCATGCCGCCGCGATCATGGCCCATGACGGTGAACTGGCCTCGGTCGGGATCACGACCGTCTTCGACGCGGTGCGCGTCGGGTCGATCACCGCGAATGCCAAGGCGGGCTATCGCCGATATGCCCGCGCGATGGCGTCCGAGATCCTGGCCATGCGCGCCGAAGGGTGCCTGAAGATCAGTCACCACCTGCACCTTCGGGCCGAGATCTGTTCCGAAACGCTGGCGGAGGAGCTTGACGAATTCGGCCCCGAGGACCGGGTCGGCATCGTCAGCCTGATGGACCACACGCCGGGTCAGCGCCAGTTCCGCGACGAGGACAAGTTCCGCGATTACCTGCGCGGCAAGCACGGCATGGGCGAGGCGCAACTGACCGAATACCTTGACGATCTGCGCGATCTTCAGGCGCGGCTCGGGGTCGTGCATGAGCGTGCGGCGGTGGCGGCGGCGGCGCGCTATGGTGCGACGCTGGCCAGCCATGACGACACCACCGCCGATCAGGTCGCGGTGTCGAAGGGCTACGGCATCCGGCTTGCGGAGTTTCCCACGACGCCGGAGGCCGCGACGGCCTGCCGGTCGGCGGGGATCAAGGTCATCATGGGCGGGCCGAACCTCGTGCGCGGTGGGTCCCATTCGGGCAACGTGGCGGCGGCGGATCTGGCGGCGGAGGGGCTGCTGGACATCCTGTCGTCGGATTACGTGCCCGGATCGCTCCTTATGGGCGCGGTGCAACTGGGGCAGATGTGGGGATCCATGGCCCGTGGGCTGGCCACGGTCACCGCGGCGCCCGCGGCGGGCACGGGGCTGGCGGATCGCGGCCGGCTGGCGCCGGGCCT
>NZ_QDFI01000053.1 GCF_003254465.1 Meridianimarinicoccus zhengii | reverse complement strand
CGCGCTGGCGGCGCTGGCCGACGGGCGCGCTGCGGAACGCTTCGGCGCGATGGTCGTGGCGATGGGCGGACCCGCAGACCTGATCGAGGTGCCCGACCGCTACCTGCCCCGCGCGCCGGTGGTCGTGCCGCTGGCGGCGGAACGCGCCGGTTACGTGGTCGGCATCGACGGCGCGGGCTTGGGCGACGTGGTCGTGCGGCTGGGCGGCGGGCGGCGTCAGGCGGGCGATGCCATTGACCCGCGGGTCGGCCTGTCGCGCGTGGTGCGGCTGGGCGCGCAGGTCGCCGTGGGCGATCCGCTGGCCATGGTCCATGCCGCGACCGAGGATGATGCCGTCGCCGTATTGGCGACAGTGCGCGCGGCGATCCTGCTGGGCGCGGCACCCGGGGCCGTTCCGCCGCTGGTGCATGGGCGGATCGGCTGATGGCGCGGGCGTTCCTTGTCGTGCTCGACAGCGTGGGCTGTGGCGGGGCGCCGGACGCGGCGGAGTACGGCGATGCCGGGGCCGACACGCTGGGCCATATCGCAGGGGAATGTGCCGCGGGTCGGGCCGAAGACGGGCGCAGCGGGCCACTGACCTTGCCGTTTCTCGATAGTCTCGGGCTGCGGGGGGCCATGGCGCTGGCCCATGGCCGCGACGGGCCGGGCGGCACCGTGCCGGGGGCCTTCTGGGGTTGCGCGCAGGAAGTGTCGCGCGGCAAGGACACGCCCTCGGGCCACTGGGAACTGGCCGGCGTGCCGGTGCCGTGGGATTGGCATTACTTCCCGCGCACCGTGCCCGCCTTCGACGCGGACCTGATGGCGGAGGTCGCCGCCCTGGCGGGCACGGGCGGCACTTTGGGCAACGACCATGCCTCGGGGACCGAGATCATCGCGCGGCTGGGGGCCGAGCATATCCGCACCGGCTGGCCGATCTGCTACACCTCCACCGACAGCGTGTTCCAGATCGCCGCGCATGAAGACACGTTCGGGCTGGAGCGGCTTTTGAAGTTATGTGCGGACCTTGCGCCACGGCTGCATGCCATGCGGGTGGGGCGCGTCATCGCGCGGCCCTTCGTCGGGGATGCAGAGACTGGGTTCACCCGGACCGCCAACCGCCACGACTATGCCATCGCCCCGCCCGCGCCGACGCTGTGCGACTGGGTGCAGGGGGCGGGTGGCACGGTCCATGCCATCGGGAAGATCGGGGATATCTTCTCGGGGCGGGGGATAGACACGGTGCGGAAAGGAACGGACGCGGTGCTGATGGAACATCTGTGCGACGCGGTGGCAGAAGCGCCCGATGGCAGCCTGACCTTCGCCAATTTCGTGGAATTCGACAGCCTGTACGGCCACCGGCGCGACGTCACCGGCTATGCCCGTGCGCTGGAATGGGCCGATGGCGGGCTGGCGCGGGCGGCGTCGGGGCTGCGCAAGGGCGACTTGATGGTCATCACGGCCGACCACGGCAACGATCCGACATGGCGCGGCACGGACCATACCCGCGAGCGGGTGCCGGTGCTGGGGCTGCGCCCCGGTGTCCCCGGCGGGTCGGTCGGCGTCTGCGCCTTCGCGGATGTAGGTGCCAGCGTCGCCGCGCATCTGGGCCTCACCGCTCCGGGGCCGGGACGGGATGTGCTGCCATGATCCCCAAGGTCGAACTGCATCTGCATGTCGAAGGCGCGGCCCCGTCCGCGCTGATCCGCGACCTGGCGCAGCGGCAGGGCACGGACCTGACCGGCGTCTTTGCCGAGGATGGCGGCTACGCCTTCCGCGACTTCTGGCATTTCCTGAAGGTGTACGAGGCCGCGACTTCCGTCCTGCGCACGCCAGGCGACTATCACCGGCTCGTCACGGCCGTGCTGGAGGCGCAGGCGGCCGAGAGCGTGATCTATACCGAGCATTTCCTGTCGCCCGATTTCTGCGGCGGCGGCGATCTGACGGCGTGGCGCGACTATGTCGCGGCCATGGCTGACGCTGCGGCGGGCGTGGCGGCCCAGGGTGGGCCGCGCTTGCGCGGTGTGGTGACGGCGGTGCGCCACCTCGGCCCCGATTCCGCGAAGCGCGCGGCGCGCTGTGCCGCGGAAACCGCGGGGGAGTTCATCACGGGCTTCGGACTTGCGGGCGACGAGCGCGCCGGGGTGCCGCGCGACTTCGCCTATGCCTTCGACATGGCGCGTGAAGCCGGGCTGGGCCTGACCGCCCATGCGGGCGAATGGGACGGGCCGCGGTCGGTGAGCGATGCGCTCGACGACCTGCGCGTGAGCCGGATCGGCCACGGCGTGCGCGCGATCGAGGATGCCGCGCTGGTCGAACGGCTGGCACGCGACGGCATCGTGCTGGAGGTCTGCCCGGGATCCAACATCGCGCTGGGGCTTTACCCCGACTGGTCCGCCCACCCGGTGGCGCGGCTGCGCGATGCGGGGGTGCCCGTGTGCCTGTCCACCGACGATCCGTCGTTCTTTCGCACCCGGCTGGGCTGGGAATACGACCGGCTTGCCGCCGCTTTCGGCTGGACGGAGGCGGATTTTGCCGCGATGAACCGCACCGCGATGGCGGCCGCGTTCTGCGATGTCGCCACCCGCGCCGAGATGACACAGCGACTGGAGCCCGCCGATGACCGCCCCGCATGACGTGCCGCACCTGACCGTCGTCGATCACCCGCTGGTGCAGCACAAGCTGACCTACATGCGCGATGTCGAGACCTCGACCGCCAAGTTCCGCCAGCTTCTGCGCGAGATCAGCCAGCTTCTCGCCTACGAGATCACCCGCAACATGGACATGACGACCAAGCGGATCGACACCCCCATGATGCCGATGGACGCGCCGGTGATCGACGGCAAGAAGATGGCGCTGATTTCCATCCTGCGGGCGGGCAACGGGCTCTTGGACGGGGTGCTGGAACTGGTGCCCTCGGCGCGGGTCGGGTTCGTGGGGCTTTACCGGGACGAGGAAACGCTCCAGCCGGTGCAATACTATTTCAAGGTGCCCGAGGGGCTGGGCGACCGGCTGGTCGTGGCGCTCGACCCGATGCTGGCGACGGGCAATTCGTCCGCCGCGGCGATCGACCTGCTGAAACAGGCGGGGGCGCGCAACATCCGCTTCATGTGTCTGCTGGCCGCCCCCGAAGGCGTTGCGCGGATGAAGGAGGCGCATCCGGACGTGCCCATCGTGACCGCGGCGCTGGACGAGGGGCTGACCGACAAGGGTTATATCTATCCCGGGCTCGGGGATGCGGGCGACCGCATGTTCGGCACGAAATGAGGCGGCTCGCGCTGATCCTGCTGGCGGGGGCGGCGCAGGCGCAGACCCCGGCTGAGGCGCCGCCCGCGGGCTGGTCCGCGCCGGTCTATGTCGACAGTGCGGGCTGCGTGTTCCACCGGGCGGAACTGGGCGGTGACATCATATGGGCGCAGCGGCTGGGCCCGGACGGCGCGCCGCTGTGCGGCCAGCCCCCCAGCGTGCAGCCGTCGCTGTCCGATGCGCTGCCCGCGATCCCGCCCAGCCGCGCGGGGGCCGTGCCGGATTTCCCGGAACCGGGGATCTACCTGCAACTGGGTGCCTTTTCGGCTGGGGGCACGGCCGACCGGGTGGCGGCGGACCTGCAGGCGCAGGGATACCGGTTGTGGCGTCAGGATTTCCCGCGGCTTCGCGTGCTCTTCGCGGGGCCATTTGCCGACGAGGCTACCGCAGCGGAGGCACGGCGCGCCCTGCGCGGGCGCGGCTTTCCGGATGCGTTCCTGCGCCAGAGCGAGTGAACGGCGGCGCCACGCATGGCCCTGCGGGCGCGCTACGGGGGGTTGGTCTTGCGCTAGCGGTGTCCGGGAAATGGAGCGGGTGAAGGGAATCGAACCCTCGTCGTCAGCTTGGGAAGCTGCTGCTCTACCATTGAGCTACACCCGCGATGGACCGGTGGTTAGCCTTGGCGCGGGGCGCGGTCAAGTATCTTCCTGCGTCGCCGCCTGCCGCGCCCGGCCCCGGCGGCGCGTGCCCGCTGCGGCCCCGAAATGCGGTTCGGGCAGCGCGACCTCGGCACGCAGGTGCGGGAACGGAGCCGTGGCGTGTGGCAGGGCGTTGGCGGCCACGAAATGCTCCTGAAAGCGCGGCGCGATGGCGGTTTCGACCTTGGTGATGCGGCGCACGAGCGCCTCCACCTCGGACCGTGCGCTGCGGGACGCCAGCGCCATGCGCGCGCCCGTTCCGGCGGCGTTGCCCGCGCTGGTGACCCGGTCGACCGGGCAGTCGGGGATCATGCCCAGCACCATGGCGTGCAGCGCCGAGATATGCGCGCCGAACGCGCCCGCCAGCACCACGCGGTCCACGCGGTCGGTGCCGAATTCGTCCATCAACAGGCGGGCACCTGCGTAAAGCGCGGATTTTGCGAGCTGGATGGCGCGGATGTCGCCTTGCGTCACCGTGATGGTCGGTCCGCTCGTGCTGCCGTCGTGGAGCAGGTAGGCGAAGGTGCGCCCCTCGGGGATCATGCGCGGGCAGCCTGTGGCCTCCGGCCCGCCCAGAAGGCCCGACGCATCGAGCAGCCCGGCCATGCGCAGTTCCGCCACCGCCTCGATGATGCCTGACCCGCAGATGCCTGTAACCTCGGTGGCCTCGGCGAAGCCCGGATCGTCGGACCACAGATCGCAGCCGATCACCCGGAAGCGCGGGATGCCGGTGGCGGGGTCGATGCGGACCCGTTCGATGGCGCCGGGGGCGGCGCGCTGGCCCGCGCTGATCTGCGCGCCCTCGAAGGCGGGGCCAGTAGGGGAGGAACAGGCGAGCACGCGGTCGCGGTTGCCCAGCAGGATCTCGGCATTGGTGCCCACGTCGACGACGAGCACGAGGTCGTCCGACCGGTCCGGCGCCTCGGACAGCGCCACCGCCGCCGCATCCGCGCCGACATGGCCCGCGACGCACGGCAGCAGGTAGGCACGGGCCGCGGGAGCCAGCGCCGTCAGCCCAAGTTCGCGCGCAGCCAGCCGCAAGGCGCCCTGATGGGCCAGCGCGAAGGGGGCCTGCCCCAGCTCGGTCGGATCGATGCCCAGCAGAAGGTGGTGCATGACCGGGTTACCCACGAGGGTCAGTTCCAGGATCGTGTCGGGCGGGATGTCGGCCTCGGCGGCGAGATCCGCCACCAGCCCGTCCAACGCGCTGCGCACCGACGTCGCCATCTGTGCGGTCCCGGCCGGGTCGAGCATGGCGTGGGACACGCGGCTCATGAGGTCCTCGCCGAAACGGATCTGGGGGTTCATCACCCCGGCAGAGGCCAGCACGTCGCCGGTGGCCAGATCGCACAGATGCGCCGCGATGGTCGTGGAGCCGAGATCGATGGCGAGCCCGGCGATCCCGCGCGGGGGCAGGTCGGCCCAGATACCGGTCAGCAAGGGCAGCATGTGCCCATCGTCATGGACGGCGAAGGCGACCTGCCAGCCACCCCTGCGCAACGCGCCCTGGAGACGCGGCAGCAAGACCGGGTCGCAGGTCAGGCCCGTGACGCCCCATTGTGCCGCGAGCGCCTCGGCGAGCCGTTCGAAATCCCCCGATGGATCGTGCATGTCGGGCGGTGCCACGTCGATGACATAGGCGCGGGTCGCCGGGTCCATCTGCATGGCGCGCGCGCTGGCATCCTTGCGCACGATCTGCCGGTGCACCTGGCTTTCGGGCGGCACGTCGACGACCATGTCGCCCATGATGACGGCCTGGCACCCAAGCCGACGGCCCGGTGACAGGCCGCGTTTGTCGGCGTAGCGCGTCTCGACCGCGTTGACCGGGGACAGGGCATCGGCGGTTGCCGTCATGCCATGCTTGGGGAAATGTCCCAAACTCGGGGCGACCTGGCAGCGTCCGCAGATGCCCCGCCCACCGCACACGCTGTCGAGATCCACGCCGAGCGCACGGGCGGCGGACAGGACCGGCGTGCCCACCGGAAACCGCCCGCGCTTGCCCGATGGCATGAAGATCACGGCGGCATCTGTCATCGCGGCACAAATGCGCCGAGGCCGTGGCCACATGGCGTGCGGCGCACCAGAAAATTGGCTAATTTTCTGGTGTTTGGCAGCGTCAGCAGATGAGGGTGAGGTCGCCACGGTTGCACAGAGTGACGTGTTGTTCGCCGATCCGCACCATAGGAAACCCGCGGGTTTGCACCTCGCGTGTCAGCGGCGCCCGCCCTACCATCCGGTGCACGTCGCGCGCCATGCGCCGGACAACACCGCCGGTCAGTGCGGCGCGGGACGAGAAGAATTGGTCGAGCCACATCTGGCTCGCCCGTGTCAGGGGCAGGTCGGAGAGGATATTCATGTCCCGATGCTGACGCGAACATGGTTTCCACTTTCCTGAAGGATCAGGCGCGCCGCCTGCGGCGGGCGCCCCGCCCGGCGCCGGCGGTCGCGGCCGCCTGGCTCGCCTCGGCGAAGCTCGCACCTTCGTTCACCGCGTCGAGAACGCGGGAAAAGCCGATCCAGGCCGCGCCGTTCGGGTCATGGTTCATCAGCAGGTTCGCGGCGCGCACGGCTTCCATTTCCGCCGCGCGCAGCGGGTTCATGATCGCGCTCGTCATGCCGGCCCCGATCGCCATGGGCAGGAAGGCCGCGTTCACCCCGTGGCGGTGTGGCAGGCCGAAGCTGATGTTGGACGCACCGCAGGTCGTGTTCACGCCCAGCTCCTCCCGCAGGCGGCGCACGAGCGTGAACACCTGCTGCCCGGCGCTGGCCATCGCGCCCACGGGCATGACGAGCGGGTCCACCACGATGTCATGGGCCGGGATGCCGAAATCCGCGGCACGCTGCACGATCTTTTTCGCCACGGCAAAGCGCACGTCCGGGTCTTCGGAAATGCCCGTGTCGTCGTTGGAGATTGCCACGACGGGGACGTTGTATTTCTTCACCAGCGGCAGGATCGCTTCCAGCCGCTCCTCTTCGCCGGTGACGGAATTCAGGAGCGGCCGCCCGGTCGCCAGTTGAAGCCCCGTTTCCAGCGCGCCGGGCACCGAACTGTCGATACACAGCGGCACGTCCACGAGCCCCTGAACCAACTCGATCATCCTGCCCATCAGCGGCGGCTCGGTCTCGTTGGGATTGGGATTGGAGTTGTAGACCACGCCCGCGTTCACATCGAGAACCATGGCGCCGCAGGCAACCTGCTCCAGCGCGTCGCGTTCGACGGTGGAGAAATCCCCGGCCTCCAGTTCGGCGGCGAGTTTCTTGCGCCCCGTGGGGTTGATCCGTTCGCCGATCACGCAGAACGGCGCGTCGAAGCCGATGATGACGGTGCGGGTGGCGGATTCGACGGTGGTGCGGGTCATGGCGCGGGGTCCTTCGGGGTCAGGCGGCGCGCAGACGCGCAAGCAGCGGGGGCAGGGTGGGGTCGTCGAAATCGGCAATGGTGGCGTGGGCGCCTGCGGCGCGCAGCGCCGCATCGTCGAGCGAGGACCGGAGGCCCACGGTCAGCGCACCCGCCGCCCGGGCGGACCGGATGCCGGAAGGGCTATCCTCGAACGCGATGCAGTCGCCGGGGGGCACGCCCAGCCGTGCCATTGCCGTGGCATAGGGTTCGGGGTCAGGCTTGCCCGCCGCGCATTCCTCGCCGATCACAACCGTGTCGAAGGCTTCCGCAAGCCCGATGGCGGCCAGCATCGCGCTGGCATTGGCGCGCGGCGCGTTCGTCACCACGGCCAGCCCCCAACCCTGCGCGCGGGCATCGGCCAGCAGACGGGACGCACCGGCCATGGGCGGCACAGACCCGGCGAGCAGCTCGCGGAACGCGGCTTCCTTGCGGTCGGACATCGCCTCCGGATCCGCATCGGGCATGAGCCGCGCGAAGATCGCGGCGTTCATCTGCCCGTGCATGTTGTCGAGGTAGTACTGCATGTCGATCCGTTGCCCGGCCCCGGCCAGCAGGTCGCGGAACACCGCGAAATGGAGGTGATCCGTGTCGATCAGCGTGCCGTCCAGATCGAAGAGCAACGCGGCCTGCGGGGCTGTGCCGCTCACGCCGAAGTCCCGTCCGCTTGTGCGCGCACCCAGTCCGTCGCCTGCGCGATGCCGCCCAGCGGGAAAAGGTGCACCCCCGCGATCAGGCTGTCGGGATGGGCTGCCTTGTGCGCGGCCAGGTCGCCCAGGATGCCATCGGGCGTGAAGGGCTGCACCAGCCTGGTGACATCCCGCGCGCGGCGCTGGAGCACCCGCAGCGACGGACCGACACCGCAGGCGATGGCAAAGCGGATCAGGGTCTGGAGTTTCGCGGGACCGGCCAGGCCGACATGCACCGGCAGCCCGATGCCCTCGGCCTTCAGCCGGTCCGTCCATGCGATCACGGGGGCGGCCTCGAAGGCGAATTGCGTGACCATCGCCATCTCCGCATCGGTGCGCTCGGCAAAGGTGGCCTTCCAGCGGGCGGCGTCCATCACGGCGCGCTCCGACCCGTCCGGGTCGATGTCGCGGTTTCCTTCGGGGTGGCCCGCCACATGAAGCCGCGTGAAGCCCGCCCGGTCGAACGCACCGGTTTCGAGAAGCTGCATGGAATTGTCGAACGCGCCGCGCGGGGTCGTCACGCCGCCGGCCAGCACCAGTGCCTCGGTCACGTCGGCCTCGCCCTGGTAGCGCGCGATCCAGTCGGCGAGCATGTCCGGCCCGTCGATGATGCGTGCCGGGAAATGCGGCATGACGGAGTAACCCGCATGGGCAAGCCGTGCCGCTGTCGCCACCATGTCGTCGATGGGCGTGCCGTCGATATGGGCGACATAGACCCGGCTGCCCGCGGGCAGGAGCCCTGACAGATCATCGACCTTCGCCAGTGTCCGCGGCATCACCTCGAGCGACACGCCCTCCAGCAGTGCTGCGCTGGCGCGCGGGTCGGGGGTGCGTGCGATGGCCCGGTCGGGGCGGCGGGCGAACTGGAGCAGGGCCATGGCGGTCTCCTTGAAGCGCGGGCGGCGGATCAGGCCACACCGCCGGTGTCGATGAGCCGCCGCAGGCGGTCGCTGTCGTAGTCGGCGTCGATCCGGTCCGCCGCGGCGGCCGCGGCCTCGGCATCGCTGCCCGGGGCCGTTCCGCCCGACGCACGCCGCCAATGGGCCAGATAATCCTCGGTTCCTGCAAGCCCCGCCTTCATCGCGGCGCGGTCGATGGCCTGTTCGAACCGCTCGGGCAACTGGCGCTTCACCGCGGCGCGTCCCCGCCCGACCAGCACCTGCGCCGGGATATCGCGCCAGAAAACCACAGTGATGTCGGGCATGTGCGGGCCGTCCGTTTTGTGTCTGCCTCCGGGCTAGCAGGAATGCGGGGGTCCGCATGGTCGGTTTTCGACACCGCAGCGCATCGGTGCGACGCGGACGCGCGGATGCGTCGCCGCTTGCGTCATCGACCTGTCATGTCTACATATTTAAACAACTGGAAATGGAGGGCGCAGATGACGCCCAAGCGTCCCGCCCAGGCGGAAGCGATCCCGGACACGGTCGATCGCCCGCTGCGGGCCAAACCCCGGATCGAGCCCTATGCGGCGCTCGATCTGGGCACGAACAGTTGCCGCATGCTGATCGCCCGCCCCGAGGGCGACCACATGGGCATCATCGACAGCTTCTCGAAGGCTGTCCAGCTCGGCGCCGGTCTTGAGACGTCGGGAACATTGTCGCGCCTGTCGATCCGACGCACCGTGCAGGCGCTGCGGGTGTGCCAGCGCAAGCTGGAACAGCATGGCGTGCGGCAGATGCGGCTTGTGGCGACCGAGGCTTGTCGGCGGGCGCGCAATGGTGCGTCTTTCGTGGCGCAGGTGCGCCGGGAAACCGGGCTCGCGCTCGAGGTGATCACGCCCGAGGAGGAGGCGCGGCTGGCCGTGGTCAGTTGCGGGCCGCTCGTGCATCCGTCGTCGGAACAATTGCTGGTCGTGGATATCGGCGGCGGCTCCACCGAGCTTGTGTGGATCGACCTGTCGCGGGTCCCGCCGCGCCAGCGGTCCGCGGCGGTGCTTTCGCTGCACGATTGTTCCTTCGCCAATGCGCGGTTCGGCGCGCGTGTTGTCGACTGGATCTCGGTGCCGCTCGGCGTGGCGACGCTGCGCGAACGCTTTGCCGATGTGCAGGACGACGCGGGCGCCTTCGCGCTGATGAGCTGGTATTTCGAGGAGAGCCTTGCGGATTTCATCCCCTACGAGGGCACGCACCGGCGCGACGGGTTCCAGATCGTCGGCACGTCCGGCACGGTGACGACCGTGGCCGCGTCGCATCTGGGGCTGCGCCGCTATGACCGCGCGCAGGTGGATGGGCTGGAACTGACCTCGGACCAGATCGACGCGGTGATCCGCGAATACCTGCGGCTGGGGCCGGAGGGGCGGCGCAGCGACGCGCGGATCGGGCGGGACCGGCACATGCTCATCATGCCGGGGGCTGCGATCCTTCAGGCATTGTTGCGGGTGTGGCCCACGGACCGGTTGTCGGTGGCCGACCGCGGCTTGCGGGAGGGCTTGCTTTACGCACAGATGAGCCGCGACGGGGTCTTTCCCACAGCGGACCGGCCCAATGGCGCGCCCGCGCGGCGCAAGGGATGATGGCATGACAACGGGACGGAGCGGCAGCGGCGGTGCCGGCAAGGGCGGTAGCCGGGGCAGCGGGCGCACCAGCGGCCGGGGACAGCGCGACCTGTTCGTGAAGGTCAAGACGGCGCGCGGGCGCAAGCTGTCCTCCACCCAGTGGCTGCAACGGCAGCTCAACGACCCTTACGTGCAGCGCGCGCGGTCCGAGGGATATCGCGGGCGCGCGGCTTACAAGATCATGGAACTGGACGACCAGTTCGGGTTCCTTGTGCCTGGCGCGCGGGTGGTCGATCTGGGCTGTGCGCCGGGCGGCTGGTGCCAGGTCGCGGTGCCGCGCATCAACGCGCTGGGGGACCGGGCGGGCAAGCCGCGCGGCCGGATCATCGGCGTGGACCTGCAGGGGGTGGAGCCGATCCCCGGCGCGGAACTGCATGTGCTCAACTTCATGGCAGAGGGCGCGGACGATCAGGTAAAGGCATGGCTGGGCGGGCGCGCGGACGTGGTCATGTCGGACATGGCCGCGTCAAGTTCGGGTCACAAGCAGACCGATCACCTGCGCATCGTGGCACTGTGCGAAGCGGCGGCGGAACTGGCCTTCGACGTGCTGGACGAGGGCGGCACCTTCGTCGCCAAGGTGCTGGCGGGCGGCGCGGAGGGCGAGTTGCAGGCGCTGCTGAAGCGGCGGTTTGCGAAGGTGGCAAACGTGAAGCCCCCCGCGAGCCGGTCGGACAGTTCGGAGAAATTCGTGGTCGCGCGGGGGTTTCGAGGCTTGTCGGACGGCGCTTGACCGGAAAAAGGGACCCAGGCTCCACGGCAGCACGTGCAGGCTGTGACCTAAAGTGATGGCGTGTGGCGATGTGGAAAATGCGCCGTTCCCGGTGCGGCGCAAAAGGGTTGCAGGCTCCGCGGTAACAGGATCAGGAATCGAACCGGGTGCCGTGCATGTGGCGGCGTTGGGACGCGAGCGCAAGGGAGCGGTGGACATGGGAAACTTGATCCGTTGCGGCCTGTTGTGGGCGTGCTGTTTCATGGCCCAGACCGCGGTCGCGCACGAGTTCTGGATAGACCCCGCGCGCCATGTGCTGGAGCCGGGCGATGTGCTGGCGGCTGATCTGCGCGTGGGCGAGATGTTCACCGGCAGCGCCTATCCCTATTTCGTCGACAATTTCCTTCTCTTCGAGGCCGGACCGGTGGGCGCGTTGGCGCCGGTGCGCGGGCGCACAGGCGATCTGCCCGCGCTGTCTTTGGTGACCGATGCGCCGGGGCTTTGGCTGGTGGCTTACGAACCGACGCCGCGCTGGGTGACCTATGACGCGTGGGACCGGTTCGTTCTGTTCACGGACACCCATGGTCTCGACTGGGCGCAGGCGGCGCATCGCGACCGGGGCCTGCCCGAGGCGGGGTTCCGCGAGGTCTATGACCGTCACGCCAAGGCGCTGGTGGCGGTGGGTGACGCCACGGAGGGGCGCGATCGGCGGCTGGGGCTAGCGGCCGAGATCGTCGCCGAAACCAACCCCTACGCCCTGTCGGGCGGCGGGCATGTCTTGCTGCGGATGTATCAGGACGGTGCGCCGCGGGCGGGCGGGCAGCTGGACCTGTTCCTGCGCGGCTCCGACGGGACCGTGACACGTCATGTGCACCATGCCGACGATGCGGGCCGGGTAACGGTGGTGGTGCCTGCCGGGACCGAGGTCATGGCAAGCTTCACGACACTTGCGCCAGTGCCCGGCGATCCCGCCGCGCGGGAAGCCGTGTGGCATTCCCGCTGGGCGTCTCTCAGCTTCGCGGTGCCATAGGCGGCAGGGCAGCGAGGGTCGCGCGCAGCCGTTCCATCCCGCCGGGGCGCCATCCCAGCGCGTGCAGCGCCGTGCAGTCCATGGCGTTCGGCGCGTCCGGCGCAGGGTCGGGAAGGGGGCGGTTCAACCCGTGCAGATTAGCGTAGAGCGCCAGCAGCTCGCGCCGGTCGAGATCGAGATCCGACACGTTGAACACCCGCCCCGCGACGCGATCCGGCGGCAGGGTCAGGGCCAGCCGGACAGCCTCGGCCATGCAGTCACCGTGCACCTCGGTTCCGCGGCGGGGCGGGATGGGGCCCCCGGCCACGAAATCCGCCAGAAGGTCGGCCCATTTGTGCGCGGCCCCCGGTGCAGGCTGCCCGTAGACACCGGTGATGCGCAGGCTGACCGGCGTGAAGCCCGGGCCTGCGCGCGCGGCGAGATCGGCCTCCACATCGGCCTTCATGCGGCCATACAGCGTGTCGGGCATGGGCGCCATGTTCTCGGTCAGCGCGGTGCCTGGCGGGTATGGCCCATAGACCGCACGGGACGACAGGAACACGACGCGCGGGATGCCCGCCGCCTGCGCCGCATCGAAAAGCCGCGCACTGCCGTCGCGGTTGCGGGCGATGAACCCTGCGGGATCGTCGCCTTCGCCCCCGCGATAGCGGCCCGGCACGTGATCGAACGCGGCATGGACCAGCCCGTCAGCGGGCGGCAGTGCGGGCGGTGCCGCACCGAGATCATAGGGGATGAACCCGTCGAGCCCCGGATCGCGGCGACCGAGGGCCGTGACGGAAAAGCCCGCGGCCTTCGTGCGCGCCGCGATAAACTGCCCGAGATAGCCACTCGCGCCCGTGAGGAGCAGTCTCATGCCGCGGCGGGCAGGGTTTCCAGCGCGGGCACCGGGCCACCGGATGCATAGGCCTGCCAGAGCGCGATCAGGGGGGCGAGCGCGCGGGCCTTGGGATGCTGCTCCTGCCACGGCTTTTCGTACTGGTAGTGTAGGATACGGATCGTGGACCAGTCCCAGAGGTCGGGCATGTTGAACCATGCGTATTGCAACATGTTGCAGGTTACCGGAAGCCCATGCCAGTCGGGGAAATAGGTTTCAAGGAAGGTCTGGTCGGTGCGCCGCCAGAAGGTGCCGGGCGCATCCAGCCGGGCCAGCATGTCAGCGAAGGTGTCGGTATCGGGACGCGCGGTGAACACGCCCGAGTTCAGGCGGTGGAAATCCGCGAGGCTTTCATAGACGTTGGGGGCCGCGCAGAACTCGGGATAGGCGAACAGCTTGTCCACATTGCGCAGCACAAGCGCATCGGCATCGATGAAGACGACAGACCGGTATTCCGTCAGTTGCCACAGGCGCAGCTTGGCGAAATTGTCGAGCGGCGTGTGGAAATCCGGCTTCGTGCCCTTGGTGAAGGGCGCTGCGGCGTGCTGGTTGCGCCGGGAATGGGCGGCGTTGAACGCGTCCGACAGAGGCAGCAGGTCCACGCAGACAAGCCGCGCGCCGAGGGCCGACAGGCTTTCGAGATCGCCCGCCATCACGGCCCCGGTATGCATCACCACCAGATCGGCATCGGTTCCGGTCAGTTGCAGCGACCGCAGCAGCGCGCGCGCGCCCGTCGCGTAATCGGCATTCGTCACCAGTGTCACATAAGCGTTCGGCGCATTGGCAGGACGGTCGCGGGCAATGCCGCTATCGGGGCGGGGGGAAAGGGGCAGTCGTGTCATCGTCGGTCCGTATCGGTGTCGTTGCGTAACCTACGCGGGTGCCACTGGGCTGTCGACTGGTGGGAACGGGATGGGCGGGTTCATGCCGGGCGGCGGATACGCCCGGCCACGGCATAGTCGCGCAGGATCGGACCGGCTTCGGCCGTTGACCCATGCGCCGCGGCCAACGCGCGCATGGCCTCTGCCAGATCGGCGCGTGGGGTAACGTGGAACAGCCCCAGCCAGCGTCGCAGCCCCGCCCCGAACCAGCGGGGCAGGTCGGATTGCGTGCCGAAATCCACCACCGCGAGCTGCCCGCCCGGCGCCGTCTGGTCATGGGCGCAGGCAAGGGCGGCGCGCCAGTCGGGAATCATCGACAGGCTGTAGGAGATCATCACCCGGTCGAACCCATCGACGCCGAAAGCCGCGTGCCCGTCGAACGCGGTGGCATCCCCCTGCGCGAGCGTGATCCGGTGGGCCAGCCCCGCGCGGGCGATGTTTCCGCGTGCGGTGGCCAGCATCTCGGTCGAGATATCGAAGCCGTAAAGCTGCGCCTGCGGGTACCGCCGCGCGGCGCGGATCAGGTTGCGGCCCGTGCCGCAGGCGACCTCCAGCAATGTGCCACCGGGTGGCACGTCCAGATCGTCGATCACCCGGTCGCGGCCCAGCAGGTAATACTTGCGCGTCGCGTCATAGATGTACCGCTGGTTGCGATAGATCGCGTTCATCAGCCGGTCGTGGCCTTGCGCCTGATCGGTCATGGATCAGCCCTCGAAGCGATACAGATGCACGCCGCCATAGATGGCCGACCGGTCCCGTTCCCACAGCGACCGCGATTGCGGCTGATAGGACCAGCGGCGCAGCAGATCGTGGGGCACCCGCCCCGGCAGGATGTCGGGGGCGCCGCCCGTGCGGAACAGCACACGCGCACCGGTCCGCGCGGTCCGCGTGATCTGGGTCCAGAGCCCGGCAAGCTGCGCGTCGGTCATCCAGTCCTGCGCATCCAGAAGCACATAGGCATCCGTACCAGCACCGTCGCGGTCGGCCAGCATGTCGGTCAGGGACCGGTTCACGATGCTGGCGCGCGGGGCATATTCCCGGACTGCTTCGTAATTGCGCGCTTCCAGATAGGGGGGCACGGGGCCGGTGCCGTCCGCACGATAGCCGCGGTTGAAGGCGGCCCAGGCGAAGTAGTTTTCCGAGATCGGGAAATCGCACATCAGCTTGCGGGTGCGTTCGCGCAGCACTGGAACCACGTCGCCCCCGCCATCCTGTGCGAGCTTCTCGAACTGCGCGGGCGGGATGCCCAGACCAAACAGCGCCGCCGGGCGCCGGGCGAGAAACCGCACGATGCGGTTCTCGAACAGGGGGGCTATCTGCGTGTCGAAAAACGCGCGCTGGTCGTCCAGTGTCGTCGCGGCCAGCAGCGGCGCGTAGTCCACCCGGCCCAGTTTCGACACGACATGCATCGCGCCGATGAACTTGCCCAAAGCGCCGTAGCGGTAGAAGCCGCGCGCGAACATGTCGATCCGGCGGGGCAGCCGGCCGCAACGCGTCTCCCACCACGCGCGGCTTTCGGCGTCGAGGACCGGGGCGATGTGGCGGTCATAGAGCGCCGGGTTGCCGGGCCGGTCGGCATGGCCGAAGAAATCGTAGAACGCGGCGTGATCGGGCAGGGCCGTCGCCGCGGCAATCTTGAGCCGGTTCAGCGCTACATGGGCGGGCGACAGGTCCACGGCATCCACCGCGCCGGGAGCGGCGGTCAGGTAGCTCATCAGGTTGCAGCCGCCCGATGCGATGCAGACAACCCGCTCGCCCGGTTGCAGCGCGAGCCCGTCCAGATCGACGACGGGGTCTTCCCAGATCTGGGCATAGACGAGCCCCTGGAACATCCGGGCAAAGGCACGTTCCTGCAGCCCCGTGCGGCTGAGCGCGCTGTTTTGCTGCACGGCGCCCGCGATCTGGCTGCGCGCGATGTCGGTCTCGGTCATGCCTGCTGATCCCTTCCGGTCACGCCTGGTGTTCCTCCGATGATAGCCGGGCGTCCTCCCGGCCTGTTCCTGTGACGGCGGCGGGTAGATCGACCTGGTTGCGGGCGCGCAGGCGGCGGCGGTGATTGGCCCGCCGCACCATCCGTGCCCAGTCGATCAGTTGCAGCCGCCCGTCATGGTGTTCCACGACCGCCGTACAGCTTTCCACCCAGTCGCCGCAATTGACGTAGAGTATCCCGTCAAGGTCGGCCAGCTCTGCCTTGTGGATGTGGCCGCAGACGATGCCGTCATAGCCGCCGCGCCGCGCCTCGTCGGCCAGCACGGTTTCGTATTCGCCGATGAAGTTCACGGCGCGCTTGACCTGCTGCTTGGCCCAGTTGGACAGCGACCAGAACTGCCCGCCCCACAGCCGCCGGACCCGGTTGACCGTGGTGTTCAGCATCAGCACGAGATTGTAGGCCCGGTCGCCCAGATGGGCGAGCCACTTGGCGTTCATCACCACCACGTCGTAATGGTCGCCATGGGTCACAAGCAGCCGCTTGCCGCAGGCGGTGCGGTGTTCGTCGCTCGCCTTGACCTCGATCCCGCCGAAATGGGTGCCGAGATAGCCGCGCATCACCTCGTCATGGTTGCCGGGGATATAGATGATCGGCGTGCCCGCATGGGCCTTGGCCATCAGCGCCTCGACCACGTTGTTGTGCGCCTGCGGCCAGTGCCATCCCCGGCGCAACCGCCAGCCGTCGAAGATGTCGCCGACAAGGTAGATCCGGTCCGCATCGTGGCGCGACAGGAAGTCGAGCAGCATGTCGGCCTGGCAGCCCCGCGTGCCAAGATGGATATCCGACAGGAACAATGTCCTGACATGGGTGAGACGGGGCAGCGCTGCGGCAGTCATGCGCGGGGGTTTACGCGAAACATCGTGACGGGGCCATGACAATCGCGTCAGCATCGCGGCGCGGCGGCGCCGGAACCGGTGGGCCCGGCGGGCGCGGCCGGGGCTTGCGGCGCCGGTCCGTCACTTCGCGTGGGGGCCGTCCGCGCGGCGTGCGGCCGGTGTGAACTGGCGCAACAGGTCCTGAAGCCGACCGCGGTCCACGGGCTTGGGCAGGAAATCGTCCATGCCCGCCGCGCGATAGCTGGCCGCGTCCGCGGTATGCGCCGAACAGCCGATAATCGGCGTCCGCGCGCGGTGGGGGGCGCCGCTGCGAATGCGCCGCGTGGCGGAAATCCCGTCCAGCTGCGGCATCATCACATCCATGAACACGAGGTCATAGGGGCTCGCCTCGATCTCGCGCAGCGCCGCAAGCCCGTCCGGCGTCGTTGTCACCTTGTGGCCCAGCTCGGTCAGCATTTCCTGCATCATGACGCGGCTCATCGGGTTGTCCTCGGCCACGAGGATGCTCAGTCCGCGCTGTGGAGCGGGTCCGGCGGGGGCGGGCGCGGGCCGGGGCGGCGGATCGACGGGCTCGACGTCGCCTGGCACGGTGTCCACATCCACCTCGAAGAAGAAGGTGGACCCGTTGCCAAGTTCCGACCGCACACCGACGGTGCCGTTCATGGCGGTGGCGATCTCGTGGCAGATGGACAGCCCCAGACCCCAGCCGCCGCGGTCCTTGCTGCCATCCGCGCCCACCTGCACGAAGGGTTTGAACAACTGCTCCGTCTGGGCGGGCGACATGCCGGGGCCGGTATCCGACACTTCGAACCGGATGCGGCGGCGCGCGCCGTCCTGGGCGATTTCCTCGATCGCAAGCGTGATGCGCCCGGATTCCGTGAATTTCACCGCGTTGCCGAGGAAATTGTTCAGCACCTGCTGCAAGCGCCCCTTGTCCGACACGATCCGGCGCGGCAGGCCCTTGTCCTTGGCGATGCGCAGGCGCAGCCCCTTTTCGGCGGCGCCCGCTTCCCACCAGTCGGCCAGCTGGTCGAGCAATTCGTCGAGGTCGAACGCCTCGGCGGCGATGCGCATGCGCCCGGCCTCGATCTGGCTGAGATCCAGAAGGTCGCTCAGCAAGGTCATCAGCGTGCCGCCCGCGCTCTGGATCGCCTCCACATGGGTGCGGCGGCGGTCGTCGAGATCCGACATCTTGAGCAATTGCGCGAAGCCGAGGATGGCGTTCATCGGCGTGCGGATCTCGTGGCTCATGGCCGCGAGGAAGCGGGACTTTGCCCGGTTCGCCTCCTTCGCCTCGGCGATGGCGGCGCGCAGGGCGGCCTGTGCCGCGCGGGCCTCGGAATTGTCGAACATGATGGCGAGCACGCGCAGCACACGGCCGGTGTCGTCGATCTGCGCGCGGGCAGACAGCACCACCGGCAGGATCGACCCGTCGGCCCGGATGAAATCGAACTCAGCCCCTTCGATCAGGCGCGTTTCGGTGAACCGTGGCAGGGTTTCCGTTTCGGCCTTGCGGCGGCTGTCCGCGGTCATGAGGTCGAGAACCGCCTTGCCCGGCAGGTCCGCCGGATCGGCCCCCAGCGCGTCGCACCAGTAGCGGCTGACGCGGGCGATCTTCCAGTCGGCGGTGGCCGAGAACATGAACACGGGTGCCAGTTCGAAGAACGCCTCGAACGCGTCGTCGGGGGCCGAAAGCCACGTGTCGAGAAGGCTTCGTTTCATGGTCGGTCATCCGCGCGGGTGCAGCCGGTGCGAAAGATGCAGGCTCTCAGACTATTGCGCGTTTTGTCGCACCTGTCGAGTCTCGCGCTGCGTGCGTCTGCGGGACGGTCGCGGGCTAGCCGCGGGTTCCGCCGAACCGTGCCTGCCAGTCGGCGCGCGAGTCGTCGTCGATCTTGGCGAAGAGGACATCCGGCACGCGGAACGCTGCGCCGGGCGGAAGCTGTGCCACGGCGGCATCCACATCCTCGGGCCACGCAAGATCCACGCCCATGGCATCCGCCATCTCGGCCGCGGCGTCGGGGATGAAGGGCTGCGACAGTCCCGCATAGATCCCGATCAGGTTCAGCGCGAAGCGGGTCACGGCGGCGGCTGCATCGGGGTCCGTCTTGAACAGCGACCAGGGTGCCGCGTCCTGCAGGTATTCGTTGCCCAGTACCCAGATGGCGCGCAGTTCCGCCGCGGCCTTGCGGATCTCGATCGCGTCCATGTGGGCGGTATAGGCGGCCACGCGCACGCGCAGGGCGTCGGTCACGGCCTCCTCCCGCGGGCCGTATGCGCCGCCCGCGGGCACCGTTTCGCCGAACTTGGACCGGCAGAACTTGGTGATGCGGCTGACGAAATTGCCCAGAACGTCGGCGAGATCCTTGTTCACGCTGGCCTGGAAATTCTCCCAGGTGAATTCGCTGTCCGCGCTTTCGGGCGCGTGGGACAGCAGCCACCAGCGCCAGTAATCGCTGGGCAGGATCGACAGCGCCTGGTCCATGAACACGCCGCGCCCCTGGCTGGTCGAGAATTGTCCGCCGTCATAGTTCAGGTAATTGAACGACTTGATGTAATCCACGAGCTTCCATGGCTCGCCCGACCCCATGATCGTGGCGGGGAAGGACAGGGTGTGGAACGGCACGTTGTCCTTGCCCATGAACTGGACATAGCGCACGTCGTCGGCACCCTTGTCGGTGCGCCACCAGCGTTGCCATGCGGCGTCGGGCTTGCCCTGCGCCTCGGCCCATTCGGCGGCGGCGGCGATGTATTCGATGGGGGCGTCGAACCAGACGTAGAAAACCTTGCCCTCCATGCCCGGCCAGTCCTCGGTGCCGCGCTTGACGGGGATACCCCAGTCGAGGTCGCGGGTAATGCCGCGGTCCTGCAACCCGTCGCCATCGTTGAGCCATTTGCGCGCGATGGAGGTCGTCAGGATCGGCCAGTCGGTCTTGCTGTCGATCCACCGGGTGAGGTCGGCGCGCAGGGCGGACTGGCGCAGGTACAGGTGCTTGGTCTCGCGCACCTCCAGGTCCGTGGAGCCGGAAATCGCCGAGCGCGGGTTGATCAGGTCGGTCGGATCGAGCTGCTTTGTGCAGTTCTCGCACTGGTCGCCGCGGGCCTTGTCATAGCCGCAATTGGGACAGGTGCCTTCGATGTAGCGATCCGGAAGGAAACGGCCGTCGGCGTTGGAATAGACCTGCTTTTCAGACACTTCGCGGATCAGCCCGGCCGCGTCCAGCCGCCCCGCGAAATGCTGGGTCAGCCGGTGGTTCTGCTGGCTGGAGGACCGCCCGAAATGGTCGAAGGACAGCCGGAAGCCGCGGGCCAACTCGGCCTGCACGCCATGCATCTCGGCGCAGTATTCGGCGACCGGCTTGCCGGCTTTCTTTGCTGCCAGTTCCGCGGGCGTGCCGTGTTCGTCGGTGGCGCAGAGGAACATCACCTCGTGGCCGCGTGCGCGGTGGTAGCGGGCGTAGAGATCCGCGGGCAGCTGGCTGCCCACGAGATTGCCCAAGTGCTTGATCCCGTTGATATACGGGATCGCCGAGGTGATGAGTATCCGTGCCATGCGGTGCCGTTCCCTGCGCGGTGTCCGGGGCGGATTACCGCAGGCGGCGGCGAAGTTCCAGCGGTTCAGTCGGCGCGCAGCAGGCGCGCGCGGATGTCGAGCGTCACGATGGGTTCCACCAGCCCGGCGAAGCCCGAGGCGCCGAAATCGTGCCGGTCGATCTGCCCCGTCAGCCGCACGGTCAGCCGCGACCGGTCGCCGGGCGTGCTGCCGGGCGGGCGGAAGATCGTCGCCCGCAGGGTCAGGGGCCGGGTGACGCCGCGCACGGTCACGTCGCCCCGCACCACCGCGCCGCCTTCGGTGGCGGCGAAGGACGTGCTGACGAAGCGGATATCGGGGAAGCGGTCGGTATCCAGAACATCCCCGCTTTTCAAAGCGCTATCCATGAGGCCCACGCCGGTTGCGGCCCGATCCGCGGCCAGCGTCACCGTGGCGCTGGACCGTGCGGCGGCGTCGAAATCAAGCACGATATCGGCGGTACTGACGGGCATGGTGCCCGCGCCGGTCACGTCGCCGATGCGGAAGGTGAAGCGCACCTCGGAGCCTTCGGGATCGAGGGCATAGGCGGCGGGGGCGGCCCGCGCCGGGGCGGCTGCGGCGCAGATCAGGCCGGTCAGGCACAGGCGGCGGGTGAGCGTCATGGTGCGGGACATAGCACGGCGGGGGCGCCGGGGCGGTCACGTTTCGGGGCGTCGGTGTTCTGTAGGAGGTCCGCAGGTGTCGCGTATGAATTCCATATGACTCGCGTATGACTCCGGTATGCCTTTGGGCCGGGCGGTCGCGCGCCGTTACGCCCGTTCGACGGGGGCGCCCCGCGGGTGGGTGCGGCCCTCCGCGTCCACGTCCCAGACCATCGGGGGCGCGTCGCGGGCGCGGCGGCGTTCCAGCCGCCAGCCGAGGCCGCGGGCATCGTGGGTGCAGGTCATGTACCAGCGCGATTCCACCCCCGGCACGCCGCCCTGTCCCTGGATCAGCAGAAGCCCCAGCGGTGGCCCGCCCCCCCAGCTTGCGGCGGTGTCGGCCCCGGTCTGCGCGGCCAGATGCAGCCGCCGCACCGGGGTCAGCCCCGGCTTGGCGGCGAGTTCGCACACTACGAGCGGGGCGGCACCCGCGCGCAGACATTCCTCTGCCGACCAGAGCAAATCCTCCACCCGTCGGCCATCGACGAAGATCACCCGCCCCGGTTCCACCCCCATGGGCAGCACGCCTTCGGGGTTCAGCCGCTCCGCGGCCCAGCCGGGGCGGATCCACATTACCGGCCCCGCCATGCGCGCCGCGGCATGCAGCGCCAGCGTGCGCCGCGCCGGGCCGCAGAATTCATGCACCCGCCCCGGCCGCAGGGTCATGTCGCCCAGCACCGCCAGCCGCGGCGCGGCCCGGCCCGCGGGTATGAGGTCGAGGCGGAGCGATTCCATGGGAACAGGGTACGATGTTCGCTTTGTGTTCTCAAGCGGCCCGGCCCGCCTGCGGCTTGCACCCCGGACCGGCTGTGATACCCATGCGGCGCTGCCTTCACGGGGTGGCCGGACAGGCACGGCGTGCCGACAGGGACCAGACCGGCACCGCGTGCCGACAGGGAGACGACAGATCATGCAGATGAAACCGTTGGGGCGCACCGGCATCATGGTGACCGACCTGTGCCTTGGCACGATGACATGGGGCACCCAGACCACCGAGGCCGAAGGCCACGCCCAGATCGATGCGGCACTCGATTCCGGGATCAACTTCGTCGATACCGCCGAGATGTACCCGGTCACGCCGATCAGTGCCGAGACCGTGGGCGCGACCGAGGCGATCATCGGCACGTGGCTGGCGCGCACCGGGCGACGGGCCGACATGGTGCTGGCGACCAAGGTGACGGGGGCGAATGGCGGGTTCTGCCGGGACGGCGAGCCGATCAGCGCCGACGCGATCCGCCGCGCGCTGGACGGCTCGCTGCGCCGCCTGCAGACGGATTACATCGACCTCTATCAACTGCACTGGCCGAACCGCGGCTCCTACTGCTTCCGGCAGAACTGGACCTATGACCCGTCGGGGCAGGACCGGGCGGCGACGGTGCAGCACATGGAGGACGTGCTGGGCGAATTGCAGCGGCAGGTGGAGGCCGGGCGCATCCGCCACGTGGGTCTGAGCAACGAGACCGCCTGGGGCACGATGATGTGGCTGCGCGTGGCCGAGGCGAACGGCTGGCCGCGGATGCAGTCGATCCAGAACGAGTATTCGCTGCTGCACCGGCTGTTCGACACCGACCTGTCGGAGGTCGCGGCGAACGAACAGGTCGGGTGCCTGTCCTATTCGCCCCTGGCGGCGGGGCTGCTGAGCGGCAAGTACGCGGGTGGCGCGGTGCCCGCGGGGTCGCGCGCGTCGATCAACGGGGATTTGGGCGGGCGCCTGACGCCGCGGGTGCATGATGCCGTGGCGGCCTATGCCGAGATCGCCGCGCGGCACGGGCTGGATCTTGTGCAGATGGCGCTGGCCTTCGCGCGGTCGCGGCCCTTCATGACCTCGGTGATCTTCGGGGCGACGACGCAGGATCAGCTGGAGCGTGCGCTGGGGGCGATCGGGCTGGAGTTGCCGGACGAGGTGCTGGCCGAGATCGATGCCGCGCACCGGGCGCACCCGATGCCTTACTGATCGGTTGCCTCTTCCGCTGCGTCGCCATGGAGGCGGCGGAAGAGGGAGCGCTCGTCGTCATTGTCGAAGAATGGGACGGACGGGGGCGGGCCGTGGGTGCCGCGCAGGGCCGCGATCTCGGCCAGCACGACCTCGGTGATGAAGGGCAGGTCGTGGCGGCGGATTTCGTCCAGCGGGACCCATTGCAGGGCGGTGAGTTCGTCGCCCGCGCGGCTGAAATCGTCCGGGTCGCCCGCGATGGCGGCGGCATCGGCCAGGAAGAAGCGCGTGTCGAAGCGGCGCGGACGGCCCGGCGGCGTGATGGCGCGGAACACGAAGCGCAGGGCGCTTGCGTCGGGGCGGTGGCCGGTCGCGGCGAAACCGGCCCAGTCGGGGGGCGTGTCGGGCCATGGGGCGGCGTGGCCAAGGATCAGGCCCGTTTCCTCCCACAACTCGCGGATGGCGGCGGCGGCGGCGGCGCGGGCCATGGTGCGGGCGGTGTCGCGCGCGGTGTCGGGCCGGCAGGCCTGCGTGAGCCGGGCGCAGCAGGTGGGGCCGGGCAGGGTGGCGAGCGGGGCTGTCGCGTCGTTCGGGTCGATGGCCCCGCCGGGAAAGACCATCTTGTCGGGCATGAAGGCGGCGCCGCTGCCGCGGCGGCCCATCAGGACCGCGGGGGCCGGACCGTCGCGCAGCAGGATGATCGTGGCCGCGTCGCGGATGGGGACAGGTGTGCCCGCGTTAGCCATGGCCGGGTTCGGCGCCGAACCCGTGCATCCGCCGCGCCCACTGGAAGCCCACGATCATGCCCTTCATCCGCGGCAGCAGGGCCAGCGACAGCGCGACGCAGCCCGCCGACAGCAGGAGCGCCATGGTCAGCGGATCGGGCCGCCAGGTGACGAAGGCCCAGTGGATGAAGGGTGCCATCAGGTGGCCGACGACGAGGATCGTGAGGTAGGCCGGGCCGTCATCCGCGCGCGCGGGCGTGAGGTCGGTGCCGCAGGCGGGGCAGGTGTCGCGCAGCTTGAGATAGCCGCGCAGGACGGGACCCTGTCCGCAGGCGGGGCAGCGGCAGGCGAGCCCGCGGCGCAGAGAGAGGCCAAGCGGGCGTTCCGCGTCGGGGGCGGGGTCGGTCTGGTCGGCGATGGCGGTCATGGGGCTCTCCGGGCGGGAATGCTGGGGAGGGACATACACCTTCCGCGTGCTGCGCAAAACCGCCTGCGCGCCGATGTCGCTGGATCGGGCCGTGGGCGTGCGCTGGGCGGTGCCCCCGATGCCTGCTCTGCCGCGTGCGCGCGCGCGGGCTTGGGGGCGCGCTGCGGACGGGACTGCGCGGGCGCTGGGTTGTTATGGACGGGCGGCACCCGTGGGACCCCGTGCCGGGGACACGGTGGGGCAGAGGGGCCGGTGCGGTGCCGGGCCGGGGGCGTCAGGCGGCGTGACTGGCGAAGGTGACCTTGTCGCGCCCGTCGGCCTTGGCGGCGTAAAGGGCGCTGTCGGCGCGGGCGAGCAGGCTGTCCAGCGTCGGGGCCACCGCCGCGGCACCGGCCACCGCGACGCCGATGCTGACGGTCACGCGCAGCAGGCCGCCGCGGGACGGCAGCGGCACCGGGTTTGCGCGGATCAGCCGACACAGCGCCTGCGCGGTGGTCGCGGCCTCCGCCGGGCCGGTATCGGGCAGGGCGATCCAGAATTCTTCCCCGCCCGAGCGGGCGATGAGATCGCGCGGGCGCAGCGCCGCCGCGAGCCTGCGGGCGACCTCCACCAGCACGGCATCGCCGGCGCAATGCCCGTGCGTGTCGTTCACTGCCTTGAACCGGTCGAGGTCAAGCGCCATCAGCGCCAGCGGCGCGCCGCGTTCCCGGGCGCTGTCCAGCATGCGGTCCAGCCGGGGCACGGCGTAGCGCCGGTTGTAGAGCCCCGTCAGCGGATCGCGCGCCGCCATCTCGATCCCGTTCCGGAGCGCATGGCGCAGGGTATCGACGAACTGCTTGCGCGCAGCCTGCTGTTCCATGCGGATCGCAAGCTCGGACAGGTGCACGTCGCCGAAGAGCACGTCATCCGCCCCGAGATCGAGCGCCATCGCCGCACGCATGGCCACATCGCCGTCGGCACCGGTTTCGCCGTCGAGCACCATCAGGATGCGCGCGTCGCGGCTGCCCGCGCGGCTGTGCAGGTCCGACACCAGCCGGAGACCCTGCTGCCACCGGTCATGCCCGGCGAGGATCACGTAGGTATCCGGCGCGCGCATGCGGTCGGCGCGCGACAGCGCCTGTTCGGGCGTGACCGCCTGGAGATCGACCTTGCCGAGCCGCCCGCGCAACTGCTGCGCCCCGGCCTCGGCCAGGGCCGGATCGTCGGCCACCAGCGCCACGCTGCGCCGCGCCGCGTCGAAGCGCGGGGGCGGTTCGGCGAATCCCAGTTCGGCGACGCTGGCCTGCTGCTGCACGGTCTCGCGCACGCCATGGGCCTGGCGCAGGACCTGCCGCAGGGTCGCTAGCAGCAGGTCGTCGTGCAGCGGCTTGCGCAGCAGCGCCCAGGCCCCCGCCCCGAATGCCGCGATCCGCAGCGCCGGCGCCGGGTCGGACGCGATCAGCACGACCGGGACCCGCAGCGCCGCAAGCTGTCCGCACAGCGCACGGCACAGCGCCAGCGCGCGATGGGGCGCTTCGTCGAGATCGCAGATCACGAGGTCGGTCGGTTCGTCCGTCGCGCGCCGCAGCAGGTCGGCATAGCTGTCCGCCTGCACGACCGTGTAGCAGGCGGCAGACAGCTTGCAGCGCAGGACGATCCTGTTCGCGGCGATCCCGTCATAGATGAGAATCCTGCCTGCCATCCCGATCACGCCTTGCATCCGTTTCCCTGCTGGGGCGATCATTGGCCCCAACGGTTAAGAAAGGATTTGCAGTGTCCCCTTCCCCGGCCCCGTCAGACGATGCCGCGATCACGCTTGCGTTGGGTGCGCTGGCCCACATGGCCCGGAGCGACGCCCTGTCGGCGCGTTTTCTGGGCGATACCGGCATGAGCCCGGGCGACATCGCCGCGCAGGCGGCGGACCCGGAATTCCTGGCCGCCGTGCTGGATTTCTACCTTGCGGACGAAACCGCGCTGCTCGAACTCGCGGCCGATCTGGGGCGCGCGCCCGAGGCGGTGGCCGCGGCCCGGCGCGGCCTGCCGGGTGGTGTGCTTCCGCACTGGACCTGACGCAACGGAACCGGTGCTGCCGGCAGGTTGCGCAACTTTATTGCCTGCACCCGCGGGTTGCGGCATAGTGGCGGGGCCTCTGGGGGGAGGGCACCATGACGAAGATCCGGGCGATCCTGTTCGACAAGGACGGTACGCTTTTCGATTTCAACCGCACATGGGCGAACTGGTCGCGTGGCTTCCTGCGCGATCTCGCGGGCGGCGACGACCGGCTGGCCCGCGTGCTGGCGGATGCGGCTGGCATCGATCTCGATGCCGCTGCCTTCGCGCGGGACAGCATCCTCGTCAGCCATACCCCGCGGGAGATCGCCGCGGCGCTGCTGCCCCACCTGCCGGGGGCGTCGCTGGCCGGGATCGTCACCCGCATGTCCACCATGAGCGCCGCCGTCCGGCAGGCCGAGGCGACGCCGCTGGTGCCGCTGATGGACGAGCTGGTGCAGCGCGGCCTGCGGCTTGGGGTGGTGACCAACGACCTCGAAGGCCCGACGCGCGCGCATCTGCGCGAGGCCGGGATCGACGGCGCCTTCATGCGGGTCATCGCCTGCGACAGCGGTTTCGCGGCGAAGCCCGCGCCCGACATGCTGCTCGCCTTTTGCGAGATGGCGGGTCTCGACCCGGAGGAGGTCGTGATGGTCGGCGACAGCGCCCATGACATGGTCGCGGCGCGGGCGGCGGGAATGCACCGGATCGCCGTGCTGACCGGCGTGGCGACGCGCACGCAGCTCGAACCGCTGGCGCATGCGGTTCTGCCAAGCGTGGCAGGGCTGCCGCGCTGGCTCGATGCGCAGCGGCCGGGCCTGTTCGCCGCCTGACCGCCGTTCACCTTTTGTCAAACCGGCTGTGACCATGCTGCGTCAGGACAGGCGGAGACGATCATGCATGGGCTTGTGAACAGGGCGATCCAGTGTTTCGTCCGCGACACCTACGGCGCCGCGACATGGGAGGCGCTGGCACGCGAGGGCGATCTGCCGCTCGCGGGGTTCGAGGCGATGTTCGTCTATGACGACGCGGTGACCGACCGGATGCTCGATGCGGCGGTGTCGGTGCTGGGGCGCCCGCGCGACACGGTGCTGGAGGATCTCGGCACCTATCTGGTGTCCCATCCCAACGTGGAAACCCTGCGGCGACTGCTGCGCTTCGGCGGGGAAACGTTCGAGGAATTCGTCGAATCGCTGGACGACCTGCCGCGCCGGGCGGCACTTGCGCTGCCGGAACTGGATCTCCCCGCGCTGGAAGTCGTGCCCGAGGACGGGCGCGACACGGAACTGCGAGTGGCCTGCCGTTGGCCACGCGCCGGGTTCGGCCACGTGCTGGTGGGCATGCTGCGCACGTTGGCGGACGATTACGGCGCGCTCGTGCTGCTGGACCACGAGGGCTGGGACGGCGACGCGGAATGGATCAGGATCACGGTGATGAGCGGCGCATTCTCGACGGGGCGGCCGTTCCGGCTTGCAGGAAGCTGGGCCCTGCCATGACGCGGGCCGCTGGCGTGACCGACGCGGCGGGGTTCGATGTGCTCATGCCGATGCATTTGCGCGTCGGGGCCGATGGGCGCGTGATCCATGCGGGCCCGACCCTGCGGCGGATCGCGGGGGATCGCCCGGTCGCGGGCCGCGCGCTGTTCGACGTGGTGGAGTTTCGCCGCCCGCGGGGGATCGCGGACATGGCGGGGCTGTGGCGCCGTGCGGGCCAGCCGCTGGTCCTGCACTGGCGCGGGCCGTGCCGCACCCAGTTCAAGGGCGTCGCGGTGCCGGCCGACCGGGAGGGCGGGCTGATCCTGAACCTGTCCTTCGGCATCGCGCTGGTCGATGCGATCCGCGACCACGACCTGAAGGCGGGGGATTTCGCGCCGACGGACCTGGCGGTCGAGATGCTGTACGTGCTGGAAGCGAAGGCGACGATCCTTGACGAGTGGCGCAAGCTGAACGGACGGCTGCACTCGGCGCGGCTTGCGGCGGAGGCGCAGGCCTATACCGACACGCTGACCGGGCTCGGCAACCGGCGGGCCATGGATCACGTACTGGAGCGGCTGGTTGCGGACGGGCAGGCCTTCGGGCTCGTGCATCTCGACCTCGACTTCTTCAAGGCGGTGAACGACACGCTTGGCCACGCCGCGGGCGACCATGTGCTGCAGGTCGCGGCGCAGGCGATGTCGGACGTGACCCGGGCGGAGGACACGCTGGTGCGCGCCGGGGGGGACGAGTTCCTGTTGATCCTGCCGGGGCAGGTGGATGGCGCGCGGCTGCGCGACCTGTCCGAACGGCTGATCGCGCGGCTCCAGCAGCCGATCCCCTTCGCGGGCGAGATGTGCCGCATTTCGGGCAGTGCGGGTATCGCGGTGAGCCATGGCGGCGATATGACCGTGCCGGTCATCCTCGCGCGGGCCGATGAAGCGCTGTATGCGGCCAAGGCAGCGGGCCGGGGGCGTGCGGTCGTCTATGGCGACAGGCGTGTGGCCCCAGCCATGGCGGGGGCCGCCGGGCAGGCCCTGCCGCGGCCCGATCCCGCCGGTACCGCGTGATGCGGCACGACAGAGTTGCGGCTTTTCATTGCGTGACCGCGCAGCAGCAGGGCGGTGGTGCAATGACCGCCGCGCGTGCCGGAAAAGCGCGATGGCGCAGGTCACCGGCGCGGCCGTGATTGGGCCACGCCGGTACCGTGGATCATGCGATGAGCTTGCCCATCGCGAGCGCGGTATCGGCCATGCGGCAGGAGAAGCCCCATTCGTTGTCGTACCAGCTGAGGATGCGGCAATTGCGCGTGCCCATGACCTTGGTCTGGTCGGTGGCGAAGATCGACGAATGAGAATCATGGTTGAAATCCATCGACACCAGCTTGTCGGCGGTTACGCCGAGGATACCCTTGAGCGGGCCGTCCGCGGCCGCCGCGCGGATCGCGTCGTTGATCTCGTCCACGCTGGTGTCGCGCCCGGCCACGAAGGTCAGGTCCACCACCGACACATTGGGCGTGGGCACGCGGATCGCCACGCCGTCGAGCTTGCCGTTGAGGTCCGGCAGCACCAGTCCGACCGCCTTCGCCGCCCCGGTCGAGGTCGGGATCATGCTCATGGCCGCGGCACGCGCGCGGTAGAGATCCTTGTGCATCGTGTCGAGCGTGGGCTGGTCGCCCGTGTAGCTGTGGATCGTGGTCATGAACCCCCAGTCGATGCCGACGGTGTCGCGCAGCACCTTGGCCACCGGCGACAGGCAGTTGGTGGTGCAGGACGCGTTCGACACGACCATGTCCTCGGCCGTCAGCGTGTCATGGTTCACCCCGAACACGATGGTCTTGTCCGCGCCGGAAGCCGGGGCCGACACGAGCACGCGGGACGACCCGTTCTCCAGGTGCAGCGCCGCCTTGTCGCGGTCGGTGAAGATGCCCGTGCATTCCAGCGCCACGTCGACGCCGGCCCAGGGCAGTTCGCGCGGGTCCTTGATCGCCGTGACCTTGATCGGACCGCGGCCGATATCGATCCAGTCCTCGCCCGTGGTGACTGTGCCGGGGAAGCGGCCATGGACACTGTCGTACCGGAGCAGGTGGGCGTTGGTTTCGACCGGGCCGAGGTCGTTGATCGCCACGACCTCCACATCCGTGCGCCCGCTTTCCGCGATGGCGCGCAGCACGTTGCGCCCGATGCGCCCGAATCCGTTGATGGCTAGCTTGATGGTCATGAACCTCTCCTTGCCGGTTGCGTGGCCGGTCCCATGGCCGGACATGTGCCGGGCCGATGTCGTTACCGCTAAATTGCGCCGTCATTTCACGCAAGCGGCGCGGCAGGTCAACCCTGCCGCGCCGCCCGTCGCCGTTCAAGGCCCAGAGGCCGCTGCGGGCGGCCCGGGTCGCCGTGGGGTCAGGCCGCGCGGCGGCGCAGCGCCCAGAGCCCGG
>NZ_QDFI01000052.1 GCF_003254465.1 Meridianimarinicoccus zhengii | reverse complement strand
GGCTGAAAACTGTCGCGGCAATCGTCAGAGCGGCCAGCCAGAAGTTTGTTCAGCCTGAACTCATTACACGCCGCTTTTTCAACGCTATGGATATGGTGTGCCGGACATGGCCCGTGCCCGCCGCAGCGCGTCGAACGCACTGTCCCTGATCGTGGAAGACACGATTACGCCTTACGGGATTTCTGAAAAGACCGGGGGTGATGTCCACAACGAAATGAAGCTGTTCGCCCTTCCCTGGCCCGTTGAGGCTTTGCGCGCGCTCGGCAATGCCGATGTCACCTTGCGGGTGGCACTCAGCAGCTTTATCGCTCCGAACCCGTCCGAAGCCTCGCGCGGCGTTCGATATCGTTACGCGTCCCACAATCTACGTTTCCAACTCAATCGCGCTGACGAGAGCGAAGCCCAGTTCCTGGCTCGCATCAGCAAGGCCGCCGAACAGCCTGATGGTCCCGCAAGCGACGAGGATGATCTTTGGGACTACGGTAGCAATCGGCGCCATGTCGGCTCGCTGCATATCGATCAACTGACGTGCAAGGCTTCGGATCTGGCGCGGCGCAACTTGCTGGTTGTTCACCCTGTCACTGGATGGTGGAAATCGAAAAAGCTTCTCGCTGAAGGTTTGCCTTCTGTGCGCTATGCATTGATTGTGGAAATCGATGCGGAAGAGTCGGACACCGAGCTCTATGCCGAGGTTCAAGTTGCTGTTGACGCCTTGATTGCCGCACAAGCGGTTGTACAAGTCTGACTGTATTGGAGACCCCGCGCAGCCCTCCCAATCTAGGCATCGCATCTACATCGGACCGCCACATGAAATGGCAGTTCGATCGCTCTATTGAAACAAACACAGCAAAAGGGGAACCGCGGTCCCACGGCTCCCCTTTGGGTTCAGATCGTCTCCCCCTCGCGTGCCAATTAGGCGACCAGCGAGAGCCCCGCGCCTGCATCCTGCGGCTGCTCACCGCTGTCGATGAACGGGATGATCGAGAAGGTCTGCCCACCGCGCTGTTCTTCGTTCTGCACGGCGTTGACGCGCAGGTCGCCATCGGGCGTGTTGATCAGCAGTGACAGGTAGTCATTGCCCGTGCGGCTGCTTTTGGCCATCCACGCCGAGCCGACGCGGATCGGTGTGCCCCGGGGCGAGCTGACCTCGATCCGGTAATCCGGGTGGGTCTCCTCGGATTTGTAGCTGTTCTCGATCAGCATGAACTCCAGATCGAACATCATGTTGGCGATGTAGCCGGTGAAGGCGTTGTCCGCGTCCATGGCGGTGAGCTCGCCCGAGATCGAGCCGGATTTCATCAGGCCGTTCGAGACCAGCGGGATGATCTCGAATGCGCCGCTCTGGGCCGCGCGCGCCTCTTTCGTCTGCACCGCGTTGACCCGGAACGGGCCGCGGCCGACATCGATCTGCATCGAGATGTAGGGGTTGCCGCTGGTATTGCCGGTCTCGTTCCAGGCCGTGCCGATACGCACCTTGCGGCCTGATTTGTTGACTGCCGTCACGTCGTAATCCGGGCTGCGAGCGGACATCTTGGCCCGTGCCTCGAGCTGGATGGCGATGTCAAAGCGCGTCGAATGGATCATGCCGGTGTACTCGGCGGCTGCGGTCTCGACATTGCGCGTGAGGGTTCCTGCGAACATGGGATGGTTCCTTTTGGATTGGCCGGTGCCTGACGTTTTTGCCAACGCATCCGGGATTGCTTTCTCGACCCCTTGAGGGATCACAAATCAGAAAGCCTGCTTTCCTTTCAGCCCCGCCCACGGGTCAAAGCTGCCGTCCGAGTGGAAATGCCCCCGCGCCTCCGGGTGCTACGCCCCTCCCCTGCCCGTCTGGTCTTGATTGGTTGCCCGGATTTTCTGCGGCGTCCTTCGATTGCGCGACGAAGAACTCCGTTTCTTTTCCGTTCAACCGGTGCCCGCCCCGGTCGGTCAGACCGATGCAGCTACCATTCGGCACATAGGTGATGAGGTACTGACCGAGCCGGTCCTTGTGGACAACGTAGCCGGTATTGGCCCAATGCACGGTCTGGCCGGCATCAACGGCCGCCTTGATTTCATCGAGTGTCATGCGAACCTCCTCAAGAAGAATGGTGGGGAAACGACGCAAGAAGCCCGGTCGTCCGACCGGGCTTCCGTGCGGCATTCGTTTGGCAAACGACCGAGACCTGTCAGGCACCTTGCGTGGCTTGCGTCGCGCGCGCCGCCATCCAATCCTTCAGACCAAGAGCCGTTCTTCCGGCGGCGACCTCGGAGGCCCAGGCAACCCTTGGGTCGCCGCAGGGCTCGGAGCCGGAATACCGGTCGATGTGGCCATTGGCCATCCATGGCTCGGGCTGGATCCGTCGCAGCCAGTCCGCCATGCTCGGGATGCGGCCCTGGCAGTCTTCACGGATATGCTGCTCGCCGATCCAGCGCACGGGGATGTCCCGACCTGCACTGTTGGTCAGGGTCAAGCCGAAGACACGTTCGGCCTCGAACGGGCCTTGGGCATGATGGCGCATGGCTCGGTGCGTGAAGAGCGCGAGGTGCTCTTTCGAGGCGTCAAACCAATCGTGCACAGCCTGATAGTCAGACGGCACCCCGCCGAATTTTCGGGCGGAGCTTTCGGCATGATGAAGCGGATGGGCCATCTCAAAGACCCTCGACATAGCTGTGCGAGCATTCGACATAGCGGTCCGCGTGATCGAGGGTGATGCTGTCGTTGCGCAAGTCCCAGGTCAGCGTGCCATAGCCGCCTTCGTTGTTTTCGAACCCCGGGTGATGGTGGTAGGCGAGCGACCAGGCGAAGTCGCCAACCTCTGTGGCAAGCGGCTCCGGCAGTTGGACCTCTTCTGGCTGCACCGTCACATCCTCGACATTGCCGGAGTCGCCATAGCCTTCGTATTCGGCAGTGACCCCGCTGATGCCAAGCGCACGTAGTTGCGCGAGCAGCTCCGTTCGGGATGCCTTCAAGGTGGTTTCGCGCTCCGCGCGCCACTGAGCCGCCATTGCGGCATTATCGATCTGGGGATTGGTCATGGGTCTGTCCTCTTGTCTGTAATTGGGGGGCCGGGCGTGGCATTGGTCAGCGCGCGGCCGGAAAGCGCAGACCGGTGAAACCCAGATCCGCGACGCCCGGCCCAAAGCCCTCTTTGACTTTTCAGGCGGCTTGTTCTGACGTCATGCTGGCTTCCTGCCCCACGATCCGGGCCAGAATGCTTCCCGTGTCAATCCCGTCCCCATGCGGCAGGAACACCCGCAACTGGAAGGCGATGATCTCGGTGAAGCAGCCGAAGGCCTTGAGGCCGTCGATCATGCCCTTGTCCGCGCCGCCAAGCTCGAGGCGCATCTCGCCTGCGACACGGCGACGGGTCAGAGTCAGACCCCGGCCCAGATCGACAGGCGCGGTGGTGCCGAGGGCGGCGGTCAACATCTCCTGCGGTGTTTGCGGGTTGGACACGAGGAAGCGGGCGCGCAGCGCGGCCGCCCCTTCCTCGCTCAGCGTGCGCCCGATCATGGCGGTCGCCCCATCGGGCGTGACCCGGTAGATGCGCTCATTGGTGGTCGGAATGTCCTTCCAGATCGGCAACAAGAGCCCGGTCAGCAGGTAAAGCTTGGTCGTGGTGGTTTTCGGCAGGGACGCAGCCTCTTCATCCCAAAGCCGTACGAACTCAGGCTTGCCGATCTCTTCCCAGGCCGAGGACTCGAACCGTGCCTCTTCGAGATAGCTCGACCCGTTTGGCCGCACCGCCTTGCGCATCAGCGTGACGATGTCCTCGTCATACATCTGCATGGGCCGCGCCGAGATGAGCGCCGCGCGACCGGAGGCGCGATTGACCATCGGCAGCTTGTCGGGATTGCGCGATATGGCCTCTTCGGCCCCAAGGACGTGGACCGGATCCGTCACCTCGAGCCCGATGATCCGCGTCACCGCGCCGGATTTCGGGCAGGTCCAGAGATCCTCGGTGGAGACCTGTTCGATCCTTTCGCCACGCAGGGTTTCGACGCCGAGATCGAGCGTGCCCGCCGCGCGCGCCCGTTCAGTCTGATCGGCAATCCGGCGCATGAACTCGGCAAAGAGTGCGTTCTGCATGTGGATGGGCAGGGCCAGCACCCGGTTGAGAAACCGCTGGATCGGGGGAAGCTCCTCGAGAAGCACCCCGTCCTTGTCGATCAGCCGCAGGGCCGTCCAGTCGGTGAAGCTCTCGTAGCTCATCGCCTCAGCGCGCCCGGCGGCAAGATCGGCGAAATACCCACGTAGTGCGGCCCGCGCGATCGGGCTTTCGAGATTGTCCTCCTCGCGGAACATGCCTTGCGAGCCGGTCTCGCGCTGACCCTTGGTCAAGGCCCCCAGCTGGTCGAGGCGCTTGGCAATCGTCGAGGTGAAACGCTTCTCGCCATGCACATCGGAGGTGCAGACCCGGAAGAAGGGCGCGCTGACCTGGGCCGAGCGATGCGTGCGGCCGAGCCCCTGGATGGCCGCATCGGCGCGCCAGCCGGGCTCCAACAGGTAGTGCCGCCGCCGTTTCTGGTTCTTCGCCGTTTGCGCTGCGTGATAGGATCGGCCAGTACCGCCTGCATCGGAGAAGATCAGGATATCCTTTTCGCCGTCCATGAAGGCTTCGGTCTCGGACGAATTGCTGCTGGCGGCGCGCTTCTCGATGAAGAGATGACCATCCTCGGCCTTCAAAGGGCGGATGGACCGACCCGTGACCTCTGCGACGGCCTCGTCGCCAAAAGCCCAGAGGATCTGATCGAGCGCCGAAGGGATCGGGGCCAGCGTCATCAACTCCATCATGGCCGCATCGCGCAGGGCAAGCGCTTCGCGGGAGACAACCAGCGCGCCATTGGCGTCGCGCAAGGGTTCAGCCACCATGTTGCCGTCGATCTCGACAAGCTTTTGCGCATGGATCGGGAAGGCCTGTTCGAGGTAGCCCAGAACATAGTCGCGCGGCGTCAAGGCACCCTCGACGAGTTCATCCTCCGGGTCCATCGCCTCAAGCCGACGCTTCAGCAGGCTCTCGCCTGTCGAGACAACCTGGATGACGCAAGCATTGCCTGCCGCCAGATCGTCCGCGATGGCGCGGATGATGGTCGGGGCCTTCATGCCCATCAGCAGATGATTGAAGAAACGCTGCTTCGTGCTCTCGAAACGGGACTTGGCCGAGGCGCGTGCTGCCGAGGCATTGGTCTCTCCCGAGGCATCGTTGACGCCGGTGGCTGTCAAAGCGGCTTCGAGATTGTGGTGGATCGTCCGAAACGCACCCGCATAGGCGTCGTAGATTTCGATCTGGGCCGGGGTCAGCGCGTGTTCGAGCACGTCATACTCCACGCCATCAAAGCTGAGGGCGCGGGCCGTGTAGAGCCCGAGCGTCTTGAGATCACGGGCGACCACTTCCATCGCCGCGACACCGCCCGCCTCCATCGCCGAGACGAAGCTCTCGCGGCTTGGAAATGGGTATTCGGGCCCCTGCCCCCAGAGACCGAGACGCGCGGCATAGGCCAGGTTCGAGACGCTCGTGGCCCCCGTAGCCGAGATGTAGAAGACGCGAGCGCGGGGCGCGGCAAGTTGCAGCCGGAGGCCTGCAAGGCCCTGCTGAGAGGGTTTGACCCCCCTGCCCTGCTCGGACCCGGCCGCGTTCTGCATGGCATGGGCTTCATCAAAAGCCAGCACGCCTTCAAAGTCTTCGCCCATCCAGTCGAGGATCTGGCTGAGCCGCGTGGTGCCGCATTTGCCCGCGGACCGCAGCGTGGCGTAGGTGACGAAGAGGATCCCGTCGCCCATCGGGACGGGCTGGTCCGGTTTCCATTTGGAAAGCGGCTGAATGTCGGCTGGCGAGCCGCCGAGATCGGTCCAGTCGCGGATCGCGTCCTCGATGAGCGTGGCGGATTTGGAGACCCAGATCGCTTTCCTGCGCCCGGCAAGCCAGTTCACAAGGATGAGCCCCGCGCATTCGCGCCCCTTGCCGCAACCGGTGCCGTCGCCGAGGAAATAGCCGAGGCGATAGGCACGTGCGTCTGGATCATCATCGGCGCGCGTCAGCTTGGTCTGGTCCTCGTCGATGGTAAACCGACCGGGCAGATCACGCCCATGGGCATCATGCGCCATGATGATGGTCTCGAGCTGCGCCTCGGAGAGGTCTCCCTCCTCGATCAACCGTGCGGGCAGGCGCAAGTCATCACTGGCCGTGTTTGAGGGCATGGGCGGGGCAACCGAGGCCATGGCGATGCTTTCAACGAGCGGCGTGGGATGTTCCTGCGCACCCGCGATCTCGATCCGTTGCGGGCGGTAGCGCGCATAGATGTCCGACACCGGCGTGTTGTCACGCGGGATATCAAGGCTCGTGAAAACTAGCGGGACAACGGCATTGGCCCGGGGTTTGGAGGCGGCGACAGGCGCAGCGGCGGTCTTGCGCGGGGCAGATGATGGAACGGTCGACTGAGCATGAGGGATCGCTTCAGCCCTTTGGGCGGGGCGCATCTCGGGCCGGGTTGCAGCCACGACGTCGACAAAAGGAAGGGCTTCCTCAAGGTCCTGGACTGTAGCGCGGATCATCTCGCCGTCCTCATGCACCTTGTCGAAGACCATGAGCTGGGTTTCGACAGAGGTGCCGAGCTTGCGATAGACCTGTCCCGGCATCGTCAACGCCAAGCGCGGCGTCAGGAGACCGCAGGCGCGGGACCAATGCGCGGAATCGCGCTCAGATGTGAATCCCGGCGGCATGATCGCCACCAGCCGCCCACCTGGTGCCAGGCGCTTTGCAGCCGCAATGAGATGTTTGGCAGCGATGTGCTTGTCGCGGGAGCGATCGACCGATGAGGCGAAAGGCGGGTTCATCACCACGACGTCGGGTAGAACCGGCGTCTGCAGCAGATCGTCGATATGCTCGCCGTCATGGCCTGTGACCTCGCCGCCAAAGAGCGCCCGCAAAAGGCGCTGGCGAAAGGGGTCGATCTCGTTGAGCAAAAGCGTGGCACCGGCCCGGGCGGCGAAAGCAGCCAGGGCACCGGTGCCGGCCGACGGCTCCAGCACGGTCTCGCCCTTGCGGATCGCCGCGGCCCGCAAGACCAGCGCCGCGAATGGCAGCGGCGTGGAAAACTGCTGCAGCCGGATCTGCTGCTCTGACCGGCGCGTTTCCGTCAGCAGCCGCGAGGCAAGCAGCCTTGCAGCGGCGATATCACCTGCCACGCCGTCCCCACGCAGCAGCACCTGGACAGCCGCGGCCTGCATCAGGTCATATGCCATGCGCCAGTCCCAGGCACCGCCGGCATCGCTGCCATGAAACGTCTCGCGCATGACGCGCGCGAGCGCTGAGCTGCGCAGGGGTTGGTGGTGGATCTCTGTGCCGATGAGCGCTAGCGCAGAGGCGAGATCGGCTTCGGAGATTGCGAGAGCCGGGTTGGCCGTTCTGGGTTTGGACATGGGGATTTTCCTTTGGATCAGGGTCTGAGTTCCAAAGGACAAAAAGCCCGCTTTCGCTTTGCAGGGTGACGGGGGTCAGACCGCGCTGACCTCCAAGGCTTGGTCAGGACTTGGGTTCGACCTCCCGTTTCGCATCAATCAATGCCTGTGCGGCCTGCATCACCTGAACTTGAGATGTTCCCTTGCATTCCTCCTCCAGCGCGGCCTGCACCTTCGCGCGAAACCACGCGTCATACGAATTGACATCAGCCGCCACGGAAATGCTCCTCGAGCCCGATATCCAGCAGCTTGCCGAGGTCATCGGGCATGTCTGCAACGTGCACAGCAATTGGGAAACGGTGCCCCGACAGGTCAGGCGCGCATTGCTCCTCTAGCCCGAGGTGCTGCCTATCCTTTTCCGCCTCAATCATTGTGCTTTCTCCGACCGCATTATCAGCCGATGCTACATCTTCCAGCGGGGCGTCGTAAACGATAATGCCAAAGGGTCACAGCAAGCTGGCCCACTTACCGATCGGGCACCGCTTCAAGGGAAGTTTCGAACCGCTTGCCCGCCGCCGCCGCTTCTTTCAAGAGCGCGTCGAAATTGTCAGGTGGATTGCCATCTTCCAACATCCCTTTGAACGTCGCATAGGCATCCGTCTTGCTGCCGTAGACGCGCAGGGTCTTGTCGTCGTTCACCCAGGCCACCACGATGACCTTCGCATCGCTGTTGAACCGATAGAACAGCCGATACTGCTGGAAGAATTTCGCCCGGAACCAGTGCTTGCGGTGATCGCCGAGTGTGCCGCCTTGCCGGAAGGCGGCGGCACCCGGATCTGCCGGTATGGCCTCGGTGACCAGCTTGAAGATGGCGGCCAGCCGTTTCGTCGGGTTTTTCTTGCGCCAGGTCTTAGGATCGCGTGCCTTACGCGCCTCGACCTCCAGGGTCAGCCCTTCGAGCTGATCCAGAAAGAGCGGATGCGCATAAATCGACCATCCGTTTACGACAAGGGGCGCTTGGGCGGGCACGCTATCGCCGCTCATTCATCCTCGAGCGATAGCGGCGCATCGAGATCGACGTCAACGTCTCCGACCAGTGCTGCAAGACGGTCATGCAAAGCCCCATCGAACGCCCGAATGCGGTCCGGATGCGCCTTGATATCGGCCTCGACAAAATCGAGAAAGGCTCCGAGCACGGGATCTTCCTCGTCGCTGCGCACGGGCTCGATATAGACCCTGCCACTCGGCTCGGTGCAGTAACGAATCTGGTCGCCCTTGCCCAGCTTGAGCTGTTTGCGCACACCCGCCGGCACGGTCGTTTGATACCGATCCGTGAGTTTCGAGACATCTTGTGCGAGGGCTGTCATGGCAGTCTCCTGAAGAAAAGGGTCTTTGCTGCCCGCGATAGGTAATGCACTTGCATTGCCTTGTCAAGACAAGCCGCAGCATCTGCTGTCGCCGGGCAGGCCGATAAACCGTCCGGCGCAGCACCTATTATCGCCCCGCCAGGAACTCCGCCAGCACCGGGCTAGCCGCACCTTTCGCGGAGCTGAGCAACTCCGAGCCCGCAAGCGAGGCCTTCGACAGGCGTACGAGCCCACCAGTTTCCTCGATGCGGTAGCAGCGGCGCTTTTGCCGCCCGCGCCTGTAGTGGGTCGCGGTGACAATCTGGCAGGTACTGCCATCAGTGAGCGTCACAGGTGCTGCGAGCTTGATCTTGTCGCCTTCCTCGTAGTCCGGGATCGCAGCCCAGTCCTGGCAGCGCTGGCGCCAGGCATGAGCATAGCTGTCTAGGTCTTTCAGCTCGGACAGCAGGGCCAATAGGCTCAGTGGCGCGCGGGATTCGACCGGTCCCGCGCTTTCCTCCATGTCCTTGTAGCCCCAGCAGCCGTCATCATATCGGGTAAGGAATACGGCGGCGAAAGTGATGGAGCCATCCGCATCGGTGACATAGGTCGTGTCTTCGACAGGGGTGCCGTCGATATTTGTGACCTTTGCCGCCGCGTACCAAGTCGAACCCACCTTGCAGGCTTTGACCAGTTCCGTCTTGCGCCTTTCGCCCTCGAAGGTGCACAGCCGAGCAATCTCCGCTTTCTCATCCGCGTAGGTCTGGACGCGGCCGTCGGTGTAGAAGAGCCAACCCATCACGCCGCCCTCCGGTCATCGATTTCCATCAGCGCATCGAGCGGCACGCGGTAGGGCTGCATGGCATCGAAATCCTCGCAGCGTTTATGGGAATAAGTCGAAGCACCAATACCCTGCCGCGCTGCGCGCTCTCGGGACATTGGTGCTGCTTCATCCTCTTCGTATTCCCAAAACGCCGAATTGCCGCAGTTCTGCACGATCGCAAAGGTGTCGCAGGCATCCTTCAGGACGACCCGGAAGGTGCCGCCGAGGCCCGAGGGCACCTCGTAGGTCCCGCCGATGAGATAATCCGAGGCCCGGCGCACGAAGACGCGGATGCTGTGGCCATCGGTGGCCAGCCGGATGGCCCCCCGCCCCCGGTCGATGAGAACCTGCACGTCATCCAGGATGTCGGTGTAGAACTGGCCGGTCAGATCGCGAAACGCCATGCGGCGCTGCGCCATCCAGTCGGTATCCCGAAACGGGTTCATGCCGTCGGCGAAGGCGAAAGAGGGATCGGCCTGTTCGGTGGTGACGATTCGGGTGGTCGTGCCATCGATGCCGTTTGAGCGCAGATGCACACCATTGCCGACGATCAGGATCAGGGCGGGCCTGTCCACGGGCCCGTTCCAGTTGGGCAGGAAGGTTTTGCAGGCGCGCGCATGGGCGATCTGCGCCGCAACTGCGGACGCAGAGAACTTGAGAATAGCCATGAGGATGTCTTTCGGTTGGGTGTGGGAGGGTCGACCCGCGCGGGGAATGCCTCGCGCGGGTCGCGTGAGGACTCAGGCCGCTTGCGCGACCTCGCTGCCAGGCTCCGGAGATTCCGCGATGGGCTCCGCCTCATCAAAGGCGACACCGTTGGTCTGCATCATCGGCGGGCACCAGGCGGCCACGGCAGCGCGCTGCGCGTCGGTGAGGGTGGCGAAGGGTTCGGCGAAGAGCTTGTCGCAGAAGGCGACGATCTCCTTCTTGCTCGACGAGGCCAGCGTCACCGCCTCCTGGGTCAGACCCAGATCCTCGCCGAGGATCTTCAGGAGCCAGGCTTTCTTGAAGCGGTTGAAGAGTGCAGCATTCGGCGTCCAGTGGGCGCGGATGTCGGGCATGATCTCGATCTCGAACGCATGCATCAGGTTGTCGCGCTGGCGGTCCCGCGCGAAGCAGGACTGCGTGGTGCTGGCGGTTGCAAAGGCGACGAGCTTGGCCTTCTCCCCTGCCTCCAGCGCGCGAAACGCCGCGAACTGATCGGCGGGCGCGCGGGTGTCATCGAGCCAGGACAGATCAAGCGCATCATGCGCCGCCGCCACCTGCTCGAGCGAGGTCTCGTCGATCTCGTCCATCTTGGCATGGCTGCGGTATTCCTTGCGGGCGTCGACCTTGATCGCCTGCGTAACGCTCATGCCGGTGCCCAGAACGTCGCTCACCAGCTTGAAAAGCGTCAGATCGAGCGTGGCCTCCGGATGCAGCGCCATCGCGGCCCCCAATGCCATGGCCCGCTCGGTCTTGAGGTCCTCGGCCAGCGAGGCTGGATAAGTGATTTCGCCCGGGTCCGGGGCCTCCTCCCCGGTCGGGCTAGCCGAGGAGCCGCGCGCGCCCTCCTCTTTGACGGTGTCTTCCGGGCGGACGAGACCCACATGGAGCGTGACCTGCCCACCCTGCCACGACGCAATCACCCCGGACCGCGCGAGGTCCTCGGCGCTGTAGGCCTCCTGCAGATCGCGGGCTTCCTCTTCCAAGGCGTCCACGCGGTCGTAAAGCGCGTTGTAGGCACCGTCCTCGAGCCCCTCATCCTCCATCTCGAGCTGCAATTTCTCAAGCTCGCCGGTGATCTCATCGATGCGCTTTTGGGTGGTCTCATCCGGCTCGATCGGGCCGGGATAAACGCGGCCGTAGTCGGCCATGGTCGCGTAATCATAGCGCACCATCGCATCGGCCCAAGCAAAGCCCAGCTTTATGCGAGCCTCTTCGGCGGCGGCACCGAGCTTCTCGAGCAGGATGGTTTCGACCAGCGCTGCATCCTCCAGCACGGAATGCTCTTCCAGAAGGTCAGCCGCGACGGCACCGCCCCGCGCCTCGTAGTCTTCGCGCACGAAAGCCCCGATATCATCGCTGACCTGCACGCCGCGGGATTTGAGGGCCTGACGGACGGTATAGGCCTGCAGATAGCCGCCGTCCTTCGTGAGCGCCTCGAAGACCTCGCGCTGCGCCTCCTGGCTCGGGTGCTCGGCGAAGGCCTTCATCGTGTCGAGCGTGATCACCTTGCCCCGGGCCGCGGCGCGGATGTCGGGGTGGATCAGGCCATAGCGCAACCGGCCTTTCACGGCGGCGACGGTCGTGCCGAAGGTCTTTGCGATCGTCTCGGGCGTCTGGCCGTCGACCTCCATCATCCGCGCGAAAGCCTCGAACTCGTCGATGGCATTCATCGGCGCCTGGGTGATGTTCTCGGCGAGCGACAGCGCCGTGGTGACGTCGCACTCCTCAGGGACAAGGCGGCAGTCCACCTTGGTTTTCGCGGTGAACCCCTTTTCGGCCTTGTCCGCGACCAGTTCCTTCAGGGCTGCATGGCGCCGGCCACCGGCGAGGACAGCATATTTGCCGTCAAGCTTCTGGACGAGAAGCGGCTGGAGGAGGCCCAGAATAGCGATACTGGCCTTCAGATGGGCGATGTTCTCGGGGTCATAGGTTTCCGGGGAGTTGCTGCGCACATTGGCGGGGTGGGCGACAAGATCGCCGATGGCGACGGTGAGAGGGTTAAAGCTTGTGGTCATGGGATATCCTTCTCGGTGGGTGAGGTGTGGCCCGCGCATTCAGATGCGCGGCCAATCCCCGGCTTCAGGGATCACCACGACAAAAGGCCCACTTTCCCTTTGAGGGGTCAGTGGGCCTTCATCGCCTGGTGTGTCAGGAGGGGAGTCCCCTGCCCTTCTACCAGTCGCGCGCCAGCATGATGGTCAGCACGCGCATGGTGGTGGCGGGATTGTCAGGGGTCTCAGCCCCGTAGCGGAAATCCGAGTCTGCTTCATAGAGATCGATTTTCCAGAACACGGTCTCGCCACAGATCTCGACCGCCCCGAAATCGTGCCATCCCTCGGGATCATTCTCAGGCTCGAATGTATCGAACGCACCAGTCGCCTTGACCGCCTCGGCCATGAAGCCATCGCCGGCCTCCATAAGCGAGCGGGTGACATGCATCCGGCCCTGGATGGGCTGCGCGGGCGGCACTCCAAGGCACGCGAGCTTGCGAAACGCGTCGTTCTGCGCCGCGATCACACTCGGATCCGGACGGTCTGGCAGGGGTTGAACGGTCATGGACATGGGGATCTCCTTTGAGAAGTTGAAACACCCTTCTCAAAGCCTGCTTTCGCTTTTCCGCTTGGCGGATGAATCGAGGCCGAAGGCGGCCTACCCGAACAGCCCTTTGGGTCTGTAATTCGGGTTGGGGATGGTTTCGATCCAGCCGCCTTGTTCCTTGATGCTCTCAAGTGCCGCCGAGAGCGGATAAGCGCCCTCGGACGGGCTCCACCAATAGGCACCGCGCTTGAAGGTGATGATCTTGCGGCGGCCGTCGTTGAGTTCGCGCCGGTCCGCGAAGCGGCAAACTGTCCGGGGGACAGTTTGAGGCAAGAACGGGCGGAGCCCGGCCACCCGCAGCGTCTTGGGTTCCTTGCGTGACATTCGAGTCTCCGTTCTCCGTGTGGTCAGGCGGCCTCGGCACTGCGCCCTGCCCTGCCCGTCTCCGATCTGGCGATCAGATAGTCGCAGGCGCGCTGCGCATCCGCGGCGTGCTTGAAGATCGCGCCCTTGTCCGCCCGAAGGACCCGCAACCAGTTGTGGAGATATGCGGCATTCATCTCGAGCGTATGGGCCGTGAAGCCGAGCGTCTGACCTAGGAACACCGAGGTCAGTTCCGCGACGATCTCCTCGCGCGCATAAGACGTGTTGCCAAACTTCGAGAACCCGAAATCGCGGTTCAGCCGATGGGGGGCTTTCGTGGCATGGGCCAGCTCATGCGCCCAGACCCCGTAGAAATTGCGCGGGTCCTGGAACCGCGTGATGGACGGCATGTAGACCTTGTCCACGGGCGGCAAATAGTACGCTTCCGTGCCCGTGAAGACGGTCGTGATGTCGATGGCATCGAAAAACGCCTGCATGTGCGGGATGGGCTCGGACGGCGGATGCTCGGGCACGGGCTCCGGGTCAGGGTAGAAACTGTCGGGCAAGCCCTCGATCTGGCAGGCGTTGAAGACGCGATAGGATTTCTGAAAGCGGAATATACGGGCTTCCTCGGAGTGATCATCCCCGTCGCTGCGGTCATGCTCATCGCCGCCCGCGTCTTTCCGGCTTTGACCGTAATAGACGACGACAGAGGATTTCTCGCCCTTGCGGACCTTTGCGTCTAAGGCATTGGCCTGCGGCAACGTCATCCAGAAGGGAGAGCTGTGGCCCGCCATCACGGTCCGCATCGTCAGCAGGAAGTTGTTCACTCCCTGGTAGGGTTCACCGCCCACGCGCAGGGGACGAGAGCTGCCGCCTGCGGTCCAGGGCTTGCGCCACGGCAACACGCCGCGCTCAATGATACGGATGATTTCGTTTGTGATGACCTCGGAGGCATCGAATTTGGGCGTGCGGGATCGGGCCATGGCTGGCCTCCTTTCGAATGTTGGTGTGAGGGAATGATGATCAGATTGACTGACGGGGCCGCGGATCGTTGACGATCCTCGCGCCGAGCCCTTCGACCATGTCGATGTAGTCGGTCAGCGAGACGGACCTGCCAGGGCCCCAGGGTTCAGAGTCGTCCGATCCGTCCTGCGCCACCCGCGGTAGGTTCGCGAAGGCGATGACATTGGTGACGGGTCGGATATCGATGAAGGGGGTCCCCCGTGCGACCGCAAGAGTGGCCAAGGGAAAGCGCTCGATCGGCGCGAAGGTCGACACGGTGGTCCAACCGAGATGGATGAATGTCCCGCCCTCTCCGCAGATCACGTGCGCGTTTGGCAATAACGCCGCCTGCTTCAGATAGCCGAGATCACGCAGGACGGTCTCGCGCTCGAGCCGTTGTGCCTGCCCCGTCTGGCCGGTTCGGCGTAGTTCCTTGTGTCGCCACCACGAGGCAGCGGTCGCGCGCAACACGCGCAAGACACCTGTTTGCATGGGAATGCCCTTCATCAGGAACGGCAGACCGGAACCCGGCCCGGACCCATCTGAGGGACCCCAAAGGCCCTCATCCGTTAGTCACAAAACCCGAAGGACACTTTCACTCTTTAGGGATCTGATGCCGGAGATTGTTAAATGCGAAGCTCATGAGAACGCAGGATCCTGCACTTTCCGGCATCAGACCCCAATGAGGAACAGGATCAGGCCCGGACACCCTCTTTCGGGCATCCTCAGGCCTGACCTCCCCCCGGCCCTCCTCTTCCTCTCAAACCCCATGATTTCCGCAGGTGGCTTGATTTTGTTCCTGTTATGTTCTATTTTGAGGACCACGCTAAGAAGGGAGATCCCCGATGGAAAGCACCGCTTACGCCCTGCCCGCGACGCCCAAGCAGATCGCCTATGCGCGCGCGCTGGCCTTGCGCAACCAGACGCTTTTGCCGTGGGAGGTTCAGCAAGATCGGCGGTCCCTGACCGTCTGGATCGACGCACAAGCCAAGTTGAACCCGGGCGCGCAGGACAGCCGCCCGACATCGAAGCAGGTCGCCTTCGCCGAGCGTCTCGCCCGGATCAAACGCCGCGCCGTCCCGGATGAGTGTTTCCGCGACAAGGGGCTGATGTCAAAATGGATCGATGGGAACAAATGAAGCTGGGTAGCCCCTGCGGTGATTGAGACTACTTCAGCCGATCAACAATCGATGCCCCGCCCGACCTGGCAAGCGCGATCAGGCTGGACTGGATTTTGGATGTGAAGACGGAACTGAACGTGCCGATGGGCGTGCGGTCCTCCCAGACATAGGACCGCTCCAGAATATCGGTGTTGATCTCGTCCAGCATGACCCATTTGCGGACATGGGTCTCCAACCCCACACGCTGCGACTCGATCTGTGGCACCTCAATGCACTTGCGCGAGGGCAAGGGCGGTTGCGTCGTGATCGGCAGTATGAACACCACGGTCTCGCTATCGGACTTGGCGACAGTGACGGCGATACAGACAGGCCGTGTCTTGCGGCCCTCGGTCTCGCCCGCCATCTGCTCGCGTTTCCACAGGAACGGATAGCGGAAAACCTCTCCAGCACTCGGCTTAGTCATCAGCCTGCGTCAAGTCCCGCTCGAGCCCTTCTATCATCAGCGCCTTGAGATCCTCGGGCATCTCGTCAACCATATGAGCCTGTTGCGTGGCCCCCCGGGTGAGGTGCTGGTACTGGTCCATGCTCATCAGCACGAATTTCGGCTTGCGATGTTTGGTGATCGCAATCGGCGACCGAATGGCCGCGTCGAACAGGTCACTTGTGTGCCGCGTCAGGTCGGCCGCCTTGAACTCGGGAAGCTCATGCATGATCAGGGTCTCCATTTGTGCAGAATATACATACATTCTGAATATTCTGCAAGAGATGGGTTGAGCCTTTCCATGTGTCATCCGAACCGCCGCACGGTCCAGTGTAGTGTACTCATAGGCGGTGTTGCCGTCTTCAATGGACTCGTCCGAGGTCAGGTGGTCGTAGCCGCGAGAGACTGCCAACGCGCCGTAGCGGTCAAACATGACGAAGGCCCCTGCCCGCCCGATGTCTGTCGGATTGAAGGCTAAAGGCCGGATCTCGATCTTTTGGATCTCTGCTTCCAACCCGCCAAGCTGAGTATCGATCTCGGGGGGGGGGGTCATCCTGTCCCGCGTGTTCTTCTTCCAGCGCCTGATACTCGGAGAGCCGTTTGGTATGAACCGCTTCTTCTTCATCCGTCATAGGTGCCGGATCGCAGGACAAGGACTGCAGGCCGTGGCTGTAGCCGTGAGGCAGGTCGAGTGCGACCTCGATCCACTTCCAGCCCTCAACCGCAACCGTCTCAGCCTGGAGTTTCTCCGTCACCAGCCGATCGAGCAAGGCAGGGTTCTCGAGCGAACTGTCGCCATCGCCTTGGAAGAGGTCATGCAGCATCGGTCTGACCCTTGTCAGGCAGGGACACAAACGCGCGGAACTGGTAGAACGGGTGCAGAGCGACGCGCTGCATGTTTTCCGCAAGGGAATCGTCCTCGGCCAGGATGTCGGACGCTGCATCCCGCACAATGCAGGGAATTGGCGTGGTCTTTGCCAAACGCTTCTCCTTCACCAGCAGGGACAACGCTAGGAACCGGCGGTCCCCGGTTGGGATCTCGAACTTGCCAGTCTCGGTACCATCGTCAGCCAACACGGGCCGCTCGCTCAGGCTCTGCATGAGGCCGCGGTGAGCGATGTCTTCGGCCAGGTCCTCGACGGACACGCCGGCCTTGATGCGCCGCGCGTTGGAGTGCCTCAACATCAGTTTGTCGAAAGGGATATCCAGGGAACGGGACAGGGTGATTATCTGGACAGCTTTGGTCATCAGATATTCTCCACGACGGGCGTCGGAAGTCACTCTTCCGATCTCACTTTCGGTCACCATCAAACCTACACTCCTTTCCCTCTCCCGGTGATTCTTGACCGCGGTCAAGAAGTTCATGTGGGAGCAAGTTGTGTGCGTAGGACCCTTTCAAAATAGGCGTCAGGGTGTTTGATCGTGTCTGCTCTTGCTATCAGGTAGTCAAAGATGAGAAGCAGTTTCCCTGCGCCTGCTTTCTGGATGCCATGCCGCAGTTCGTCTTTGCTTATTCTAAGCAATCGACCCAGGTCGTATAGAATGCGGGTAAGTGCTTCTCCTGTGCGCGGCGGTTCTGGGAAAAATCCCACAACGTGGGTGAAGTCTTCCCATGCCATGCGTGCTGGGTCTCGGTTCATCGTGGGTTTGGTTTGTGCGGTTTGTTCACCGCGATTGACTGTAGTGGTAACATTCTTTTTAATATCTATTTTTATAGACTCTATGTGCCGGACATTTTGACCGTTTGTGGCGGGCAGATCGTTGGAATCTGGTGTATGAGGTCGGTGTTCGATATTTAGTAAATTATCTGCGGTACCAGTTTTTGCTGCGGCATGGTGTTCACCGTAGCTTGCGTCGGTATCGGCTCCGAGGGCTCTAAGTTCTGAGATAACGCTCAGGACTGCATCAACGGTTAATGTTGCTCGACGCAGGACATTTCTGATCATGTTGAGGGTAGAGAGCTTTGCTTCATCGAAGAGTGTCTGTTGGAGTAGCGAAGCACGTAGGGCTAACGCCTCAGCCTTCAGTGAGCGCAAGCGCTCGCGTTCTTCGGTGAGCTGCAAGGCTTGTGTCGCGAGCGAGCCGTACCTCTCGATCAAGGGCTTCAGGTCGATACCGAAGGCATCTCTGATAACGCCTCCATACCGCAGCGGAAAGCGTTTGCCATTTGCTGAATTCTTGCGTTCGATCAGTTCAGCAGCTGAGAGGCGTCCCAGGCTGCGTCGAATTGTTCTCTCATCGAGTCCATTGGCGCGCTCTGACAGAGAAGCGTTCGATGGGAACACGACAGTGAGCGTAAGTCGCTGGCTGTCCTGAATCTCACGTTCTTTGCGGGGTAGGAAGCTAATGAGCGCGGTCAGAACGGCGAGGTCATTGGTTGTGAGACCGAGCTCCTTCCTCAGTACGCGAACTGGGCCCAGAAGCTCATAGGGGTTAGGGCAGGGCAGGGATATCCGTTCCGCCAGGGCGGTTGTTGTTTCATTTGCATGTCTCATGGTGTTTCGGAAGAAAAAGCTTCCCCGTTCACCGCGAGCGGTGTTGAAATCGATTCGTTTTGGGGGTATCAATCAGGTGTCGAGACTGATTGAGGCCCTTCGGAAGCATCGCTTTCGGGGGGTCTTTCTTTTTCTAGCCGGTCCTCCTTTCGTTTTCTGCTCGTTGCTTTTGATGTCTTGACCGCGGTCAAGACACGGGGGTCGTCACTCTGGCCCGTCTTGACCGCGGTCAAGAAGCTCCGTGACCAGCTTCCGGACTGCCTCCTCAACACGAGGGACAAGATCAGCGTCCACATCGATGGTGATACGGTTGCCCTTTCGGCCGATCTTCACGCGCTCACTGGGGTGTGTCTTCTGCGTCGATGGTTTGGTGGCTGTCAGCAAGGTAACCGCCGCTTCGAGACGGTCGGGGGCCGGTATGTTGCGAGGGATTTTGCCGGCAACTTCTCGAGCTCTCGCGACGTCTTTCTCGCACAGCCTGAAAAGCTTTTCCCAAACCCGTCGACCAACGCCGTGTGCAGGTCCGATAGCCTGGATCAGTTCCATCGGGATGCCCGTAGCGATACGGTTCATCCGCGAGACGAGCGATTCATCGATCTGAAGTGCCCGATACGCGATCGTTTGAGCGTTCTTGCGCGTTTCGTCGGTTTTCCCAAGTTCTCGAATGATCCCGGCGACAAACAGAGCCCTTTCGATGAATGATGGATCTTGGCGTGCATTATTCTCTACGCCTTGGGCAATGAGAGCTTCCTCGTCGGTCATCTCCATGACCGTCGCGCGCACTTTCTGACCAAGTTGGCGACAAGCGAGAAGCCGACGGCGTCCATAGACGATCTCAAGCGCACCGTCCTCGGTTCGGCGAACCAGCACTGGAACCTTTTGACCGTGCTCGCGGATCGACGAGACAAGCTCATCCAGACCATCGCTTGGATCGATGCGGTCCATGACCGCGGACATCCGTATGGCGGTCGGGTCGATTAGCCGCGTGGCGTGTTTATCCTCTTCGAGCACAGATGCTTGAGCGCGAGCTACAGTCGGGCTCGTCCGTTTCACATCCAGATCGTCGTCTGAAGGCGGCGTTTTGCCCATCGCGTTCTTGAGTGAGTCCCCGAAGACCTTACGCGCCATGGCTACGCCCCCATGCTTTCAGGATTTCGCGTTCGACCTCGTCGGTCACGCGCGAGACGGACTCGATCGCGCGCTCGTAAGTTCTGCGGTTCACGTCGCGAGGTTCGACCTCGAAGATGCTCTGCTGGGTGTTCGCAGCATCACCCACGGCGGTTGATTTCAGGAACTCGGCAGACAGCACGGCATCCCCGAGGACTGTCCGAAGCAGAGATGAAATCTGCACCTGCGGACCATCCGTATTTTCGTAGCGGGTGATCAGAACTCGCACGAAGTTCAGTCCATGTTCCGGGGCGTGTGTCTCGACGACGCCCATCAGGTTGCTCGCCATGCCCAGAAAGCTCGCCAGCGACATGACATCGAGCATCGACGCGTTGAGCGGGATCAGGACCCCGGTCGATGCAAATAGGGCAGAGATCACCGAGAAGTTCAGCTGCGGTGGGGTGTCAAATATCACCACATCATATCGGTTGAGGACGGGCTCAAGCGCTTCCCGGATGCGGCTATGGAACGTGGTGGCGCCGTGTCTGAAGCTCAGGGCGACCTCGAACTCGTACTCCATGATGTCCATGGATGCCGGGATCAGATCCACGGTCGGGAAGTTTGTTTTGCGAATGATCTCTGTTGCGGGCAGTGGATCGTCGGATCGGATAAGATCGTATGACGTCGGCATATCCGGATCCAGCTCGGGAGTAACCCCGAATAGGTTTGTCAGACTTGCCTGGCTGTCGAGGTCGATCAGTAACACCCGGTAGCCGCGCAGACCCAGTAGTTGCCCTACATGGGCAACAGATGACGTCTTGGCGGAGCCACCCTTCAGGTTGAAGATCGTCAAGACCTGACAAGCCTCTCCCGGTCTTCTGTGCGGGTGTTCTTCTGGCTTGATCCTTCCAGTCTCGAGAAGTACGCGTTGTGCCTCGACCATCTCCTCTGCAGAGAAGCTACGGCGGTTGCCGCCCTCCAGGACACCTTCGGGAAAGCCTTCGAGGTTTGACACATGATGGCGAAAGGTATTCTGATTAATGCGAAGCAGTTCAGCCGCTTCCCGCATGGCGAAGCGTCGGAGGCCCTTCTGAGCGTCCGGTGGGAAGGTTTCCTGCGCATGTTCACGCAACCGATTACCAAGCCGCTTGGACATGACTTCAAATCTCTGGGAGGCCCGTATACCGTTCATCACTGCCCTCAAGTCTTTATTGTTTTGCAAAGCTTAACAGATATTGTGGATAAATCCAGACCAAACCGTTGAGCGGCCTGTGGGTGTTGAAGGCACCGATTTCTGTCGACGGTAAACTGTTAAAAATCAGCGTCTTGGGCGACTGCGCTCTCACTCTACTTCAACACCTCGTTGCCAACTACGAAGTGACCACAAGATGTATTGTGAGTGCGTACAGAAATCAGTCGGCAGAATCGGATGGGCGATTCTCGGGAATCTCAATCGAGCAGCCCCAGCCTCTCAGCCCGCTCCAGTAGCATCTTCACCGAAGAAGGCTGCCAGCTTGTCCGCCCGCGGGGCGTGCGCTCGCGCATCGCTTCCAGCCGGGTGCAGATCGCCTGGAGCGTAATGCCGGGATCCGCGCCCTTGATGGCGGCGACGATGGCGGGCAGGCGGTCGTCGGTTTCGCGGCGGCCGGCGCGGGCCAAAACTGTCTCGGGCAGGAAGCCGTCGCGGACATAGGCCTTCACGGCGCGTAGAAGGCGGCTTTGGTTCCAGCGACGCGCCTCGGGCAGGGGGCCGTTGATGATGCGCACCACGTCTTCCCAGGCCAAGTCGGGGCGCAATCGGCGCACATGAGGCACCCAATCTTGTGCCGTTTCGTTCAGACGCTCAATGTAGCCGTCCTGTCGCGCCAGCCGCACCTTGCGAAGAGCGGCAGGGTCTTTGGCCCGCAGCCCTGGGTTCCCGCCCACACGGCCCTTTGTGCGCGCGCTGGCGAGGCCGGCCTTGGTGCGTTCCCGGATCAGGGCGCGTTCGAACTCGGCCGCAGCGCCCAAGACCTGCAGCGTGAACTTGCCTTGTGGGGACCCGGTGTCGATCGGGTCTTGGATCGAGCGAAAGAACGCACCCTTGGCCTCCAGTCGCTCGATCACTTCCAGCAGATGCGACAGGGAACGCGCGAGGCGGTCGATCCGCACGACAACCAGCGTGTCGCCCTTGCCGATGCGTTCTAACACCCGCGCAAGCACCGGCCGCGCACGATTGCCGCCTGAGGCCTGTTCTTCATGGATCTCGGCGCAACCAGCAGATTTCAGGGCCTGCGACTGGGGCAGGGGGGTTTGATCCTCTGTGGATACGCGCGCATAGCCTATCAATGGCATCAAAACAGGCCTTTTGCAGTTTTATATGTCGCTACTAAACGACCGTTTGTAAATGGATGCAAGCGTGTGTTATCTCGTCGTGCTGGTGCACAATCCCTTGGTTTCCTTGTGCTGAGCGCGATCTGAGAGGTACCGCCGACAATCGCGCGCGCGTACTATATATATAGAGCACGGGCGATGGCCAAAAAATGCTTGGGTAATGTGCATCATATTCGTATTTTGCACACATGAAGCCGCAAGCGCCTATTTTTAATGACGATTACGACGACCCCCTCATCACTACCGAGGGGGATGAAGATGTTTCGGAAGACGATCTGTGGTTTCTGCCCGGTCCGATGGAAGATGAGCCGGATTATCTGCCGCCCGGACCACGGGCCGAAGTGCGCGAGACCGCTGTTCTCGACGATTGGCGAGATGCCGAGGCGGGCCATGCTGCCCGCCTTGCCCGTGTCGCCGGAAGGATCGGTGCGCTAGGGGACCGTCTGAAGCGTGGCCCGGAAGGCTGGCGGCACAGGCTTGCGTTGATCGAGGCGGCAGACCTCAGCTGGTTTGTGGGTGACCGGATTGGCCCGGACCGGCTGGCGCTCTGGATCTCCATGCGCCTGCCCGGCGTGCAGGACGACACTGCGGCGCTCGCCCGTATCAGTTGGGCAGTGCGCCGACTGATTGGCGGGCCGGGACCGGAGGTCGACCTGTTCGCCTTCCTCGACCGCCGTGACCCAGAAAACCTGAGCGACGATGCCGAGCCCTTGACGGATCGCGCGACCGGTTGGCTGGACCTGATGGCGCAAGCCTCCGATCTTCACCCGATCACCCGCGCGTGTTTCGGTTTTCACCTCTGGAGCCTCGCGGGCCTCGGAAAGCAGAGCGACGGAATGGAAGCGGCGGTCACGGCGTCGCGCATTGCCGCGCATTGGGGCGAGGGGGCGATATTCGCACCCCTGGCCATGGGTGGGGCGGGGGCGCTTCGCGCCGGCGGCCCACCGGCTGAACGTTTGGCGCGCTGGCTCGAGAAAATGGAAACGGCCTGCCTGACCGCGATGCGGCACCTCGACGATATCGAGACATGGTCGGCGCGGGCAGAAGCCGAGATGACCCCGCTCTCGGGCAAGACGCCGCCAGCCCTGCGCGGAGTGCTGACCGAATGGCCCTTGGTCTCTGCCCCCATGGCCGAGGCCCTGACCGGAGCCAGCCGCGCCGCTGTCCAGCGCAACCTCGCCTGGATGGAAGCACGGAATCTGGTCCGCGAGCTAACAGGGCAAGGACGGTTCCGAATGTGGCGCGCCACAAACTGATTGTCGAAGCGATCTGTGCGGCGCCCATGTTGCGTCTATCCGCAGCACGGCTGAAACGGTGAGGAACACCGTTTTGCAGATGCTCGAGGTCAAAGAGTTCGGCTGATCGGCTGAGACAATTCGGCTATCGCCGCGTCTACAACTACCATGAAAGCATTGTCGGCTGGGTCGTGACCGGTCTACGGGTATAAACCGGACAGAGCATACAACGCTCCAAGCGACGAACGAGCCGTTGTCGCAATGGCCTGTCCAGTGATGTCTTCTTGAAAATCGCCGACGGAAAGAGCAGGGGCAGGACATGAAGCTGCAAAATCTCGAACGCCATCAAGCCTGGATCTATCTCGCTGCCATCCTCTCCGGTCTGGTCTTGGGCGCGCTCGCGCCCAGTATCGCGGGGGTGTTAGAAGCGCTGCTGTGGCCGGTGCTGGGATTTATGCTTTTCACTACCTTCGCTCAGATGCCGCTCGCGCACTTGCCGCGCGCGACGCGCGACCGGCGTTTCATCGGCACCATGCTGATCGGCAACTTTGTCCTGGTGCCGCTGCTGGTCTGGGGGCTGATCGCGTTCCTGCCTGACGATCCTGCGCTTCGGCTCGGGGTGCTTGTCGTGCTGCTGGTGCCCTGCACCGACTGGTTCATCACATTCACCTATCTCGGTCGCGGCGATGCGGTGCGTGCCGCGACCGCGACACCGATCCTCCTCGCGGTTCAGTTCGCCTGTCTGCCGCTCTTCCTCTGGCTCTTTCTGGGCAACGCATTCCTTGAGCTTCTCGCCGCCGATCGCATTGCCGCCGTCTTTGCGGCGCTTATCCTGCTGCCGCTCACAGCGGCTTTCCTGCTGGAGCGTTGGGCAGAGGCGCGCCCGGAGCGGGCCACGATAGTAAATCGCCTCGCCTGGCTGCCGGTTCCGCTTCTGGCTGTCGTGGTGTTCCTGATCGCGGCCTCGCAAGTCGACGTGGTACGGGATGCGCTACCGGTTCTGGCGCAGGTGGCGGGCATCTACTTCGCCTACCTCGTCGCCGCAGCACTTCTGGGTGCGGCGACCGGGCGGGCGGCCGGATTGCCCACTAGCGTGCGACGAACGGTCATCTTCTCGCTCGGAACCCGCAACTCCTTCGTCGTACTTCCGCTGGTGCTGGCGCTCGGACCGGAGTGGAACGTGGCGGCCGTGGTCATCGTCTTCCAGTCGCTCTTCGAGCTCTTCGGCATGGTCGCCTATCTGTGGATCGTGCCGCGCTATCTGGTCCCCGAAAATGCGGCGAACACGCAGGACTCCGCGGCGAACGAATGATCGCAAACAACGGCGCTGGCACCATTGCCCGCTTGGCTGACATGCGTGGGCGTCCTCAACTATGGTCCTTCAGGTCACCTCCGTCAGCGCGTCGATCACAGGGCATTCAGGGACATCGTCACCGGTGCATTGCGCCACGGTGGAGGACAGCACGCGTTCGATGCGTTTGAGATCGTCGATCTTGGCGCGGACCGAGGCGAGATGCGAATTTGCAAGACCCTGCACCTCACCGCAGGTCTGGACCCCGCCATCGACCAATGCGAGCAGATCGCGGACTTCGTCCAGCGTGAACCCCAGCTCGCGTGCCCGCATGATGAAGCGCAGGCGCCCGACATGGCTCTCGTCATAGGCCCGGTAATTCTTCGACGTGCGCGGCGGCTCGGGCATGACGCCGATGTTCTCGTAGTAGCGGATGGTCTCGAGGTTGCATCCGGTCAGTTTGGCCAGATCGCCGCGCCTGAGGACCTTCACCGATCTGTGACGATTTTTCACACTAAACCCCATTGAGCCTGTACCAACTACAGAGCCTAGGCTCAGATCATCACTGAGGCAAGGACGATTCGAACCATGACTGAAACCACATCCGCGGGCCGGGAGACGGCAATCTGCGAAACACCGGCAGCTGAGAAAAAAGCATGGGCGACAACCTGGCTCGGCGCGCTTGGCGCGCTGGCCTTGACCTCATGCTGCATCCTGCCGCTTGTGCTGGTCAGCTTCGGCGTTACCGGCGTGTTCATTGCGCAGCTGGGCGTTCTCTACCAGTACAAATGGATCACTTTCGCGCTGAGTGCCGCCTTCATCGGATACGGATTTTACAAGGCCTACCGTCCGATCCCGGCCGCAGTCTGCGCGGATGGCACCTGCGCGCGTCCCATGAACCGGACACTCATGCGATCCATTCTTTGGGTTGCCACCGCCATCGTCGCCGTAGCGATGATCTTTCCCTATCTCACCCCTTACCTTCTGTCCTACTGAAAGGCCGAACCCATGAAGTCACTTCATCTTGCCCTTGCGGTCGTTGGAACTCTCGCAACTTTCCCCGCCAGCGCCGCCGAACAGCGCATCAATATCGGGGTCGGCGAACTGACATGCCCGACCTGCTCCTACACGGTGGCGGCGGCCATGCGGGGCGTTCCCTCGGTCGAGATCATCGACTTCACGGAGGGAGAGGAATTTGGCACCGGCACCTACATCGTCGCCTTTGATGACGAGGCCGCCGATCAGGACATGATCGTCGAAGCAATCCGCGCCACCGGCTATCCGGCGGACATCGTCGAGTCCGGCGATTCCTGATCGCATTCACCGACCCGCACCCGGAGCTGGAGACAGCATGACAGACATGAACAATAACAATGAACCCACGACCCTTTTGCGGCGCGGCCTCATCGGCAGCGTATTTGCGGCGATCTGTTGCTTCACGCCGTTCCTGGTGCTGATCGTCGCCGGGGTCGGACTTTCTGCCGTTGTCGGAGGGCTCGACTACGCGCTTTTCCCGATGCTCTTCGCCTCGCTGAGTGCGGTTGCATATGCCCTGTGGCAGCAAGCCGGCAGACCAGGGCACAGTCCGAAAGCCCTTCTCATCGGCTTGGCGGTTGTTCTTTCGGCTCTGCTGTTCTGGCTGGAGTTCCGCTTTGCTCTGCGGATCTCGGTTGCCGCCGCTTTGGCGGTGGCGGGATATGCGCTCTGGCTCAGAAAATCAGGCAGTTCAGCAGTGAGCCGGATCAAGAGAAACTGGCACAAGGAAAGGAACAGGTATGACCAAGACGTATGACCTCATCGTGATCGGCGGCGGCACCGCTGGAAATGGCGTCGCCCGGATGGCCGCGGATGCAGGCTGGAGCGTCGCCAGCATCGACAGCGAACCCCATGGCGGCACCTGCGCCCTGCGCGGCTGCGACCCCAAGAAAATGCTGGTCGCGGTCACCGAGGGTGTCGAATGGGCCGAAAACATGGAAGGCAAGGGGCTGGAGGCGCAACCTTCGGTCAACTGGCCCGACATGATCGCCTTCAAGCGCAGCTTCACCGACGATATGCCGCCGCGCATCGAAGGCGGAATGGAGAAGGCGGGGATTGACGTCCTGCACGGAGAGGTACGGTTCACCGGCTCCGATACGATCGAGTTGAACGGCGAAACCCTGACGGCGAAGCATTTCCACATCGCCACCGGCGCGCGGCCGATGACGCTGAACATTCCCGGCGAAGAGCATCTGACCACCAGCACCGAGTTTCTTGAACTACCCGACCGGCCTGAACGCATCGCCTTTGTCGGCGGTGGCTTCATCGCGATGGAATTCGCACATATCGTCAGGCGCGCCGGGTCCAGCGAAGTGACCGTGCTGGAGATGGCGGATCGCCCCCTTGGCAACTTCGACCCCGACCTGGTCGAAATGCTGGCCGAAGGCACCGAGGAACTTGGCATCGACCTGCGCACCAAGGCGAAGGTCACGAAGATCGAGAAACAGGGCGATGAATTCGTGGTCACCGTGGAACGTCCCGGCGGCACCGAAATCGTGACATGCGACTTGGTGGTGCATGGCACAGGCCGGGTGCCGAATATCGACGGGCTGAACCTCGAAGCCGCAGGCGTCGAATACTCGCGCCGCGGCATCAATGTGAGCGACGCGATGCGCACCACCAACCCGGCGATCTTCGCCGCGGGCGACTGCACTGACAGTGGGCCCAAGCTGACACCGGTGTCCGCCTTCGAAGGGCGTGTGGCAGGCAAGAACCTGCTGGCTGGAGAGGACGAGCGTACCGTGGATTATCCGCCGATCCCGTCGGTAGTCTTCACCCTGCCGATGGTGGCCACCGTGGGCTTGTCGGAAGCGGCGGCCAGGGAACAGGGGCTGAAGTTCGACACCCATTTCGAAAAGACCGGGGACTGGTATTCGTCGCTGCGCGTCGGCGCGAAACATACCGGATTCAAGGTTCTTGTCGAACAGGGCAGCGGGCAGATCCTCGGCGCGCATCTGATCGGACCGGGCTCCGGGGAACAGATCAATCTCTTCGCCATGGCTATGGGTGCCGGGCAGACCGCCAACCAGATCAAGGCGATGATCTTCGCCTATCCGAGCTATGCCTCCGACATCGGTTTGATGCTGTGATTCAAAATTATTGATCGGGGCCGTGTCGCGATACCGATCGCAAGCTAAGGAAGAACCAATGGACCAAACTGTAACGAAAGACGATTGCTGCACTGCCAGTGAAACCCGCGATGACAACTACGATCTCATTGTCGTTGGTGCCGGCTCGGCTGGGTTTTCTGCCTCGATCACGGCAGCCGATGCCGGAAAGCGCGTGGCGCTTATCGGGCACGGCACCATCGGCGGCACCTGTGTGAATGTCGGCTGCGTGCCATCCAAGGCGATGATCCGCGCCGCCGAGGCGGTCCATGACGGCGCGTCCGCTGCCCGGTTTCCGGGCATCTCGCCTTGCGCCCATGCCGTGGACTGGGGTGGCGTGGTGAAAGGCACCGCCGATCTGGTCGAGGAGATGCGGCACAAGAAATATATCGACCTGCTGCCCGCCTATGAGAACGTCACCTATATCGACGAAGGCCCGGCGCGACTGGTCGAGGGTGGCGTCGCCGTCGGAGGCCGGGTGATATCCGCGCCGCGCGTCCTGATCGCCACCGGCTCGCGCCCGCATATACCTGTAATTGACGGGATCGAGGCCGTGGAGGCGTTGGATTCCTGGGGACTGCTGACTCTACCCGACCGGCCCGACAGCATCATCGTGCTGGGCGGCGGCTATATCGGCTGCGAACTGGCGCAGATGGCCTCGAGGCTGGGGGTAAAAGTCACGCTGGTGACCCGCTCGCGCCTTCTGCCCGGTGCCGAGCCGGAGGTGGCCGAGACGCTGGCCGATGCTCTGAAGGCGGAGGGCATCGCGGTTGAGACCGGTCTTGCTTACGTCTCGGTCGCGAAAGCTGCGGGCGGCGTCAGTCTGACTGTCGAACGGGGTGGCAAGACCGAGGATCTGACCGCCGAACGGCTGGTTGTGACCACCGGCCGGATCGCCAATTCCGAGAACCTTGAATTGGAAGAGTTTGGCATCGAGACAGACGCACGCGGCTCTATCAAGGTCGGTCAGGACATGGCGACCACGCGTGCCGGCGTCTGGGCCGCAGGCGATGTCACTGACCGTGACCAGTTCGTCTACATGGCGGCCTATGGTGCCAGGGTGGCGATCAATAATGCCCTTGGATTGGAGCAGATGCGCTATGACAACGCGGCGATGCCGTGGGTCGTGTTTACCGACCCGCAAGTGGCCGGCGTCGGCCTTTCGGAGGCCGAGGCCAAGACGGCGGGGTACGACGTCAAGACCAGCGTGATCACGCTCGACAACGTCCCGCGCGCCGCCGCTGCACGCGATACCCGCGGCGTGATCAAGCTGGTGGCCGACGCCAAGACCGACCGCCTGCTGGGCGGTCAGATCGCAGCACCCGAGGGCTCTGACACCATCCAGACGCTTGCCATGACCCTCAAGTTCGGCATGACCGCAGGGGCGCTCGGCGAAACGATCTTCCCATATCTGACCACGGTTGAAGGACTGAAACTGGCCGCACAAACCTTTGACAAGGATGTAGCAAAGCTCAGCTGCTGCGCGGGGTGAGACCATGGCATCAGGCGATAGATCGGACTTCTTGTCGACGCTTCCCGGGGGGCTGATCGGCTGGGGCTTGCCAATCGCCGCGATGCTCCTGGCGATCGGCGTCCCGCATCCGGTCAAGACCTGGGTCTGGGTCATAGCGCTGATCTGGATGGGAGCAGCTTGTCTTTGGAACGCGCACCGGTGCAAGCGGCGGCATTGCTTCTGGACCGGACCGTTTTTCTTTGTGATGGCGCTGGCCGTATTGGCTTACGGGTATGGCCTTGTGGACCTGAGAAGCCAGGGATGGAAGTGGCTGGGTGCGGTGATCGGGATTGGCGCGTGGGCTATCGCGGCCATCACGGAGCGCGAGGGCAGGTATCGTTGATGGACCTTGCGGAACGACGACTTTTGACCGTCCCTGTCGGCGTCGCCTACGATTTTGTAGAACACTTGGTCAATCGGCAGGAGAGTGCTGTATCCGCGCGATGGATTATTGGACCACTGAGCTTGATACAGGTCATAACCGGACCGTCCGCAACCTGAGAGCATTTCCAATTACCGAAACAGAAGAAAGGCTCATCGCAGCGGCTGCAAACATCGGAGAGATCAATAACCCGAAGAATGGATACAGGATTCCCGCAGCGATCGGAACGCCGGCCGTGTTGTAGATCATCGCGAAGAAGAGGTTCTGCCGGATGTTTCGCATCGTCGCCAGCGAAAGACGCCGCGCGCGGACAAGTCCATTCAAATCGCCCTTCAACAGCGTGAAGCCGGCGCTCTCAATGGCCACATCTGCACCGGTTCCCATTGCGATCCCGACGTCCGCCTGTGCCAGGGCAGGCGCGTCATTCACGCCGTCGCCAGCCATCGCGACCTTGCGACCCTCGGCCTGAAGCTCGCGGATGATGCGGGCCTTGTCTTCGGGCAAGACATCGGCCCGGACATCATCGATGCCAAGCCGTGACGCGACGGCACGCGCCGTGCGTTCGTTGTCACCTGTCGCCATGACAATCCGGAAGCCCAGTTCGTGCAGCGCCTTCAATGCGGCGGGCGTCGTTTCCTTGACCGGATCGGCGACACTGACAAGGCCCGCCACGGCGCCGTCGATGATGACGAACATCACCGTTTCTCCTTCGTCGCGACGGGCGTTAGCAACTTGGCTCGCGGCAGGCGCGTCGATTCCAAGCTCACCAAGCATTCGCGCGTTCCCAAGAGCGACGGACTTAGTTCGCCCTGAACAACTCCCAACCTGCTGATTTCCGGCGCAGATCATGCTGAAACGCTGGCGGTGAATTGCAGGGTTTCGTATCATGGAATTCGAAACCTTGCAGATTTCCGGAGCCCCCGATGAAGCCCCATC
>NZ_QDFI01000051.1 GCF_003254465.1 Meridianimarinicoccus zhengii | reverse complement strand
CTCCGTTTTCGATCTTGAATCAGAAATGAGACCAAACGGGAATCCCTTGATTGCAGACACGGCCTAGCGCTTGGTGAGTGTCGGGCGGGCAATTGTCCACAACAAGAACTGCTGGAGCGCCGCGTTCGATCAGTGCTTCCAGCATTCCAGTTGGTGTAGGATCGGGAGAATGGCCCAAGTCTGTGTAGACCGCATGAGAAACTGGCAAGGCCGAAACGGACCCTACCGGCTCGAAGAGTGCTTGGGCTATCCGACTCTTGCCAATTCCGGAAAGGCCGGCGATGCGCACGGCACTGGTGCCATCACGAACCAGTTTTCTTATCTCGTCGAGCGCTTCAGGCAGATTTCGGATGGGAGCGCGACGCTCAATATGAAAAACAAGCCCTTCCTCGCAGATCAAATCGTCAACTTCTCCTTCTGGAGTCGATGACCAGCGTCCAAATGGCTGCCAGCCCGAGAGGATGGGAAGGTCCAGGCGCCTGCGTAGCCAAGCAGCCACTGAGGGGTGTGTACTGACCCATCGACTGATGGCATTACGGTCCAAGAGTGCCAGCTCCAGTCTTGTTCCATTCGGGTCATCGGCGACAGCTTCACGCATGGCATCGACGCGGCGTTTGAGCATGGCCTCTGAGCAGTTCGCCCCGGCGCTCGCGATGAGATAGGAGCCACCTCGAGCCGCAATTGCCGAGATCGCAGGGCGTAGATTCCCTCCGGGACGCATCTCGGTGGTGATGGCGCCGGGAGTGAGGTCGGCGGCTTTCACTTGAATTCCAACGTCTCGCCGCGCGAGAGGACCAGCGGAAATGAACGGACCGGTAGGCTCGACCACTACGTCGAGACCGCCATCGGCAGCCGTCTGGCTTCCTCCCCAACGAACCTCATTCCGATGACCGCCTTGTCGTTCGCGCTCGGCCTCGCATAACCGAGCGATCAGTTCGCGAAGATCAGCATCCGATAGATCGACCAAGCGGTTACTCGGAATGTCAAAGATTGGCATGAAAACACTTCCTTTTGCGACGATCTACGAACTGCCGAGATTGTATAAAGCATTGGGCAGGCTTAGCCGAAAGCGCGAACTCTCCGAAATATGTTGGTCGCCTCTGTGGAAACCGCAGCACCAGCGCGCGGTAGCCCGATGCACAGACGAACTGGACCATATGTGCCTCAATGCCGCGTCGCCCCTTGCACCATCCCATCCGTCTCCAGCCGCAGCGCCGCTCGCCACAACGCCGTCTTCATGAACATCGCCTCCTCAAACCGGTAGTTGGCCGTTCCGCGCCCCTGCTGCAGGAGTCCCGCCCAGCATAGCGGGCGCAGCACCTGTATGTAGAGCTGGCCCATCACCTCGTCGTAGCGCGGAACCAGCCCAGTCTCGGGCTCGCCGAAGAGGACATGGCGGAGGTGGGTGCCGGTGGCGCCGTCCTCCATCTCGACGTTCAGCACGTTCAGGAAAACGTCCCAGTTGCCGAGAATCGGCGCGTCGTCGAATGGCGAAATGCTGGCGTGGTTGATGCGAAACAGGAAGAACGGGACGACCGTGCCGAAGATCCGACCGGGATGGCCGACCAGCGCCTGGCCTGCCTTGGTCAGGCGGAACTCGCCCTTGTAATGCCGCCCGAGCTTCATCGCGATCATGAGGTCGTGCAGCACCATGAGCGGGGCGAAGTCGGTCTCGTTCAGGACCTTGTTGACGGCGAAGAGGTCCGCCTTGGTGTGGCCCGGCCAGTCGTACTCGGCCGCGGCCCAGTGCACGAATACGCGCTTGAAAGCCTTGGATGGCGTCAGAGGGATTCCGCCGTGCTCGTCGATCCAAGCCAAGGTCTTTTCGATCGCGCGCACCATCGGCGAGAACGCCAGCGCCGGATCGGCATCGTCTACCTCGCGGAACGCGATCACCTCAAAGCTCCCGCGCGAACCAGCGGATACGGCCGACGATGTGGATCTCGTCGGCCGTTCGCTCGTAGGGGCTGTAGAAGCCGTTGTCCGAGATGACGCGGACTGCGGGCGGGTCGCTGTTCGGGATGTGCTCGAGCCGCTTGGCCACCAGCCCCATGCCGTCGTCCAGCACGAAGATGCCGGGCGGGTTCGGTGCGCGCCGCGCCATGTCCACCAGCACCGTGTCGCCGTCGAGCAGCGTGGGCGCCATGCTGTCGCCTTCCACATGCATGATCCGCAGCTGGGAAGGGCTGGCTTTGAGGCTGTGACGGATCCAGGACCGGCGGAAGTGGTAGGCGCGGCCGGCGGGGTCATCCTGTTCCAGGACCACGGCGCCTCCGCCCATCGACGGGCGCGGGCTCGCATGCGCGATCGAGACGAAGGCCTCGTCCGGGTTCTCGATGAAAGGCGGCGTACCCTCGACGTCGCCGATTCCGTGGATCAGCCAATCGCGGTCGACCTTGAGAACGCGGGCGACCTCTGCCAACCGGTCGATGCCGGGGCGGGATGATCGCCCGCGCAGGATGTCGTAGACGAAGGAGCGGTTCACCCCGGCCATCTCGGCGACGTGGGCGGGGCTGAGGCCGAGCTGATTGGCCCGGGCCCTGAGACGGTCGGCAAGCGTGTGATGCTCGTGCATGTTTCCCCACCCATCTGTGGATGAATTAGGATAAAATCGGATTGATCGGCAGCCGTCAAGCGAATAAGAACAGAAGGTAAACATCGGGCAGGGGAATCGGAGGGGCGCGTGCACATCGACAAGCTGTATTTCACGCTCCCCGAGGTGCTCGAGCGCTGGCGGATCTCCGAGACGGACCTCGTCTATCTGGCCGAGAACGACAAGCTCCGGCTGTCGGTGCGCGTCTTTGGCGAGCCGGTCGAGTTCGGCGACTACGAGGAAGGACAGGACGGCGAGCGTTTCCGCGTGCCGTGGGAGCAGAAGCCTTTCAGCGGCCTGCTCGACCTGCACGCCTGCGACGTTTTCCAGCTGTTCCGCTGCGGCGAGCTCCATGTCAGCGAGTTCCGCACCCCACGCGCGGACTACGCGTCGCTCTACGGTGAGGCCAAGCCGGTCTTCGTGATGATCGGGGATCTGCTGCTAAGGCGCGAGGAACGCGACCGTTTCGAGCTCCAGTCCGGGTTCTCCTCCGGCGGCTCGGCGATGGAGGAGAGCACCTTCATCGCCTCGACCGATTATCAGGAGGTGCGCTGCAACGGCTACCGCTTCCGGCTCGGCCCGATCCAGGCGCAGGTCGTCCGCGCCCTGCACGAGGCGGCGCAGCGCGGCGAGCCCTGGCAGAGCGGCAAGGCCATCCTGTCCTCGGCGGGCTCGAAAAGCCTGCGCATGGCCGACGTCTTCAAGTCGCAGAAGGACTGGCGGCAGCTGATCCGTTCCGACCGCCGCGGCGGCTACCGCCTGAACATCGACTGACCCGCCTGCGATCCCACGAGCGTGGCCTCTGGCCCGACTGGTTTGGGATCGGCCGGGGGATGGAGGGGGATGACGATCCCCCAGCGCGCCGTCCGCGCCTGTCCTGCAAGGCCATATCCATCCCCCTCTGCATCCCCCTGCGATCCTGACGACATCCCATAGCGGGATTTCGCAATCTCTCTCCGAAGCACACGCAAACGGAGAGAGCCGATGCAGCAGAAGCATTGCCTGAATCAGAAGGAACTCGCCCGGCGCTGGACGATCTCGCATCGCACGCTGGAGCGCTGGCGGTGGGCGGGTGAAGGCCCGGCCTACATGAAGATCGGTGGACGGGTCGTCTACCGGCTCGAGGACATCGTCGCCTTCGAGCGCGACCAGCTCCAGCACACCATGGATACCCAGCCGCGCGCGGGAGCGGCCTGATGGGACGCCTGTCGCCCATCACCGAGGCCGAGGTCGTGCAGCTGCATGGCGCGAACGGGCCGGGGCTCGACGAGGTCGGGCTCGCCGCCTGGATCGCGCAGGCCGAGCCCGGCGAGGCGCTGGTCTATCACCGCGGTTTCCTCGCCGTCGATGCCACGTCGGTCATCTCGAAGCTGCCGGCGGATCGGCAACGCACGCTGCAGCTGGTGGCGGCCGCCGCACGACGCGCGGCCGAGCAGAACCTCGTCCACCTCGTGCAGTCCCGGCTCGGCCCCGACGCCTTCGCCTACATCGCCGTCGCCCGTCCGAAGCCCGGCCCGCCCGGCGCCGCGCTCTCGATGCGCCTGCTCGAGGCCGCCTGAATCCCATTCCCCATCCCGGAGACCCCAATGCCCTATCCCGAGAACACACCCACGCCCGATGACCTGCCGGGCCTCAGCACGCAAGAAATTGCTGCGCTGCCCGTCGAACTGCTGGCCATCCTCCAGCGCGAAGTCGACGAGCGCCTGAAACGCGACAAGGCTGCAAAGACCCGGCTCGATGCCGCGCTGACCGTCCGCTACGCCACCCGCGCCGCCGAAGAGCGGCAGGCGCACGCCAAGGATACCGGCACAGTCCGGTTCGACGACGGCGATTTCACCGTGATCGCCGATCTGCCGAAACGGGTCGAGTGGGACCAGTCCCGGCTGGCCGCGATGGTCGAGCGGATCCGCGCCGCCGGCGACGACCCTGCCGAGTATGTCGACATCGCCTTCAAGGTGCCCGAGCGCAAATACGCGGCCTGGCCTGACGCGATCCGCCAGGGCTTCGAGCCGGCGCGGACCGTGAAGACCGGCGCGCTGAAGGTCGAGATTCGGCCGCAGGGAGGCGATGCATGAGCCTCCCGATCATCACCGCCGACGACCGGCTGGCGGAGGTGCGCGGCGTGAAAGCCGCCATCTTCGGACCTCCGGGCATCGGCAAGACCACGCTCCTGCGCACGCTCAACTCGACCACCTCGCTGTTTTTCGACCTCGAGGCCGGCGATCTCGCCATCGAGGGGCTGGCAATCGACACGATCCGCCCGCGCACCTGGCGGGAATGCCGCGACTTCGCGGTGTTCATCGGCGGCCCGAACCCGGCGCTGCGCAAGGACCAGCCCTACAGCGAGGACCACTACCAGGCGATCTGCAAGAAGTACGGCGATCCGAAGGTACTGGAGAAGTACGACACGGTCTTTATCGACTCGATCACCGTGGCGGGGCGGCTCTGCTTCCAGTGGTGCAAAGGCCAGCCGGAGGCGCATTCGGAGAAGACCGGCAAGCCGGACATCCGCGGGGCCTACGGCCTGCATGGGCGCGAGATGATCGCCTGGCTCACCCATCTCCAGCACACGCGGGCGAAGAACGTGATCTTCGTCGGGATCCTCGACGAGAAGCTCGACGACTTCAATCGCAAGGTCTTTGTCCCGCAGATCGACGGCTCGAAGACCGGGCTGGAGCTGCCCGGCATCGTCGACGAGGTGCTGACGCTCACCTCGCTGCCCGACGACAAGGGCGTGCCGCAGCGGGTCTTCGTCTGCCACACGCAGAACAGCTGGGGCTACCCGGCCAAGGACCGCTCCGGCCGTCTCGACCTGCTGGAGCCGCCGCATCTCGGCCGGCTCATCGAGAAGATCCGCCAGCCCCTGCCGATCGATGCGCGCCCGCTCGTGACGGATGCGCCGCGCATCCCGGCGCCCGCCGCAACCCCTCAATCCGATCCCACCAACTGAAAGGACCCCACGCCATGACCGGTCTCTGGAACGATTTCAACGACGCGCAGTCCAACACGAACCTCATCCCCAAGGGCACGCTCGCCAAGGTGCGCCTGACCATCCGTCCCGGCGGCTTCGACGATCCCTCGCAGGGCTGGACCGGGGGCTATGCCACCCGCGGCTCCACCGGCGCCGTCTATCTCAACGGTGAGTTCACGGTGACCGAGGGCCCCTATGCCCGGCGCAAGATCTTCACGCTGATCGGGCTGCACAGCCCCAAGGGGCCGGATTGGGCCAACATGGGCCGCAGCCTCGTTCGCGGCATGCTGAACTCGGCGCGCGGGATCTCGGACAAGGACACCTCGCCCGAGGCGCAGGCCGCACGTCGGATCAACGGCTTCGCCGATCTCGACGGGCTGGAGTTCGTCGCGCGCATCGACATCGGCTCCGATGCCATGGGCGAGGACAAGAACGAGATCCGTGCCGCGGTCACGCCAGACCATCGCGACTATGCGCAGGCCATGGGCACGGCCGGCCACGGCTACCAGCCGCCCGCGCAACCCGCGCCGCAGCCGGCGGCGGCACCGCAGCCGACCGCTCCGGCGGCACCCGGCCGTCCGGCCTGGGCGCAGTGAGGGGCGTCCGATGCGGCTTCGTCCCCGCCAGAAAGTCTTCGTGGAGCGCAGCCTCGCTGCGCTCTCGAAGCACGGCAACACGCTTGGCGTCGCGCCCACGGGCGCCGGCAAGACGATCATGCTCTCCGCGGTCACCGGCAAGCTGGTGGAGGAGACGGAGGCCAAGGCCTGCGTTCTCGCCCATCGCGACGAGCTGACCGGGCAGAACCGCGCGAAGTTCGGCCGGGTCAATCCGGAGGTGACCACGTCCGTGGTGGATGCCGGCTCGAAGTCGTGGGCCGGCCAGGTCACCTTCGCCATGGCGCCGACCCTGTCGCGCTCGCCGAGCCTGAAGGCGATGCCGCGGCTCGATCTGCTGGTGATCGACGAGGCGCATCACGCGGTGGCCGACAGCTACCGTCGTATCATCGACCGCGTGCGCGACGCCAATCCCGAAGCACGCATCTTCGGCGTCACGGCGACCCCCAACCGCGGCGACAGGAAGGGCCTACGCGAGGTCTTCGATAATGTCGGCGACCAGGTCACGCTGGCCGAACTGATCGCGTCTGGTCACCTCGTCCCGCCGCGGACCTTCGTGATCGATGTGGGCGTGCAGGAGAAGCTGCGTGCCGTCCGAAAGACCGCGTCCGACTACGACATGGGCGCCGTCGCGGAGATCATGAACCGCGCGCCGATCACGGCCGAGGTCATCCGGCACTGGCGCGAGAAGGCCGGTGACCGGCAGACCGTGATTTTCTGCTCGACCGTCGCCCACGCGGAAAATGTCGCCGAAGCCTTCAATGGCCACGGGATTTCCGCCGGCATCATCCACGGCGATCTTGGCACCGAGACGCGCCGCCGGATCCTCGCGGCCTATGCCGCTGGCGAAATCCAGATCATCGTCAACGTGGCGGTGCTGACCGAGGGCTGGGACCACCCGCCCACCTCCTGCGTCGTGCTGCTGCGCCCCAGTTCCTGCAAGTCGACCATGATCCAGATGGTCGGGCGCGGCCTGCGCACCGTCGATCCCGCCGAGCATCCCGGCATCGTCAAGTCCGACTGCATCGTGCTGGATTTCGGGATCTCGAGCCTGACCCATGGCACGCTGGAGCAGGACGTCGATCTCGACGGCCGCGATCCCACGCCATGCGACGCGCCGACGAAGACCTGCCCGGAATGCGAGGCGACGGTCCCGCTCGCAGCCCGCCAATGCCCGATCTGCGGCCACGAGTTCCTGAGCAATGGCTATCAGCCGCTCGAAACCGTCGTCCTGACCGAGATCGACCTCCTCAAGCGCTCCAGCTTCGCCTGGGAGGATCTGTTCGATGACGAGTCCGCGCTCATGGCGAGCGGCTTCAATGCCTGGGGCGGCGTGTTTTTTCTCGAAGGCCGCTGGCACGCCGTAGGCGGCGCCAAGAATGAGCGGACGCGCCTTCTCGGCGTGGGTGAACGCACCGTCTGTCTGGCGCAGGCCGACGACTGGCTGAACGAGCACGAGACCGATGAGAGCGCCTTCAAGTCCCGGCGCTGGCTGGGCCAGGCGCCGACGGAGAAACAGCTTCAGTACCTCTCGCCGGCGCAGCGGCAGGATTACGGGCTGACCCGCTACCGCGCCTCGGCGCTGATCACCTTCCAGTTCAACCGGCGCGACATCCGGCGGCTCGTCATGTCGGCCGCGCCCGAGCGGAGGACGGCGTGAGCCATGTCGCGGAAATCCCATCCCCGCCCGCAGAGGCTGCGGATCGACCGGGCTTTGATCGCCTCTGGCATCCGCGCCCGGTGCTCTGCGCCGTCTGCACATCCCGCACGCGTGGCTTTGGCTGGTTCGATCCCCACCGGCCGCGCCGGGACCGCAGCCAAACCCGCCGCTGGTTCTGCTCCATGGGCTGTCAGGCGGCCTTCACCCGCAAAGCAAAGAGAGGACTGAGCATGGTCGATTTCACCGAGGAGGAAACCCAGGCGCTGCCCGCCGTCATGCGCGCGCTCGCCCCCGAAATGGAGCGGATCGGCTGGGACCGTCCGCTGGGCCAGCTGACGCAGAACGACATGCACCGGCTGATCGTCACCACCGTCGAGGCGTTCCGCGCGGAGATGGCGGAGATCGCCGCGGAGTCGGAGATCCCGTTCTGATGCTGGACTACAACCACCGCCCCGGCATCGCGGAGCGCATCAACGCCGCCGTGGATGCCGCGCTCGAGGCCGAACGCGCAGCGACACCTCCACGCGACTATCTCGGCGCGTCGCGGCTGGGCCATGCCTGCGAACGCGCGCTGCAGTTCGAATTCGCGCGCGCACCGAAGGACGAGGGCCAGGACTTCTCGGGCCGGTCGCTGCGGATCTTCGCGATCGGGCACGAACTCGAGGATCTCGCCATCCGCTGGCTTCGGGCGGCGGGGCTCGATTTGGTCACCCAAAAACGTGACGGGGGCCAGTTCGGGTTCTCCGTCGCAGGCGGGCGCATCCGGGGCCATGTCGACGGGATCGTCGCCGAGGCCCCCGCGGTGCTGGGGCTGCGCACGCCGGCGCTCTGGGAATGCAAGACGATGAACGCGAAGAACTGGCGCGAGACGGTGGCCAAGGGCGTGACCGTCGCCAAGCCCGTCTACGCCGCCCAGATCGCGCTCTACCAAGCCTACATGGAAGCGACGGTGCCGGGCATCTCGGCCAACCCGGCGCTCTTCACCGCGATCAACAAGGATACGGCCGAGCTCCACCATGAGCTCGTGCCTTTCGATGCCGACCTCGCGCAGCGCATGTCCGACCGCGGCGTGCGGATCTTGCAGGCCACCGATGCAGGCGAGCTGCTGCCGCGCATTGCGGCAAATCGCGACTTCTTCGAATGCCGGTTCTGCCCGTGGGTCGAGCGCTGCTGGGGCTTGCCGGCATGAGCGACGACAACATCATCCACTTCAACCCCTGGCGGGACTTCAACGACGCAGCACCTCTGGCCGATCCCTTCGCGGTCGAACCGGACGCGGACCAGATCGCCCGTTTCGTCGACGTGGTTTTCGGCTATTCGGAGGGCCTGATCCCGGTCCGCGGTTTCATCGACAAGGGTCAGGGAAAGGACGGACGGCCGCACAACATATGGATCGACGCGGATGCCACCGCGCCGGAGAAGCTCACTACCTTCGCCGGATGGGCATCGCGCGAGGGCGCAGCGGTCTACGTTATCCCTGGCACGGTCGCGGAAACGGGCCAGGCCCGGGCGGCGGACGTCCTGCAGATGCAGAGCGTCGTGGTCGATCTCGACTCGGGCGACATTCCCGCCAAGCTCGATCACCTCCTCCACCATCTCGGCCGGCCGACCCTGATCGTCGAGAGCGGCGGGCGGACGCTTGAGGGCGCAACCAAGCTCCATGTCTGGTGGAAGCTGACGGAGCCCGCGGAGGGCCTTGATCTCGACCGGCTCTGCCAGCTTCGTGGCGAGATCGCGCTGAAGGTCGGCGGCGACACGCATTTCCGCTCGGCCCACCAGCCGATCCGTGTGCCCGGCACCGTCTATCACAAGGGCGGGCTGACCCGGCTCGTGCAGATCCGCGAGGCGACCGAGCTCGAGGTCGATCTCGCCGAGATGGCCGAACGCGTCGCCGACATGCCGCCGATGGCTGGCGTCGGAATGGCCTCGGCCGAGCCCCGCGAGAAACCCGCCATCGACGATGTGCTCATGACCCCGGTGCACGAGGGCGGCACGGATGAGTGGTCCCGTTTCGAGGGGGCGTCGGCCGCCATCGGCTATTTCCTGCGTCTGGTCCACGAGGGCCGGATCTCGATGGACGAGGGCTGGACGGCGATCTGCGGCTACAACGCCGCGATGCTGCGCCCCTCCTGGCCGCTCGACCGGCTGAAGCGCGAGACCAACCGATTGTGGGAGTTGCACATCAAGCGGCACGGGCCGCCGCTGATCCGCCTCGACGGCGCGTCCCCAGCGCAGACCGAGCTGCCGACCTTCACGCTGGGCGCGCTGCTCGACGACACCAGCCCGATGCCCGACGACATCATCGGCCCGCGCGTGCTGACGCCGGGCGGGCTCCTGGTGCTGGGCGGCGCGCCCAAGGTGGGCAAGAGCGACCTGCTGATCGCATTGCTCGTGCACATGGCGGCGGGCGTGCCCTTCCTCGGCTTCACTCCGCCACGGCCGCTGCGGATCTTCTACCTGCAGGCCGAGATCCAGTACCACTACCTGCGCGAACGCATGCAGCAGATCGGTCTGCCGCCCGAGCTGATCGCCGCCGCGCGCGACAACCTGGTCGTCACGCCGAAGCTGCGGATGCTGCTCGATGCCGAGGGCAGCGCCCGCGTGGCCGAGGCGATCAGGGCCGCGTTCCCCGACGAACCGCTCGACATCCTCTGCATCGACCCGATCCGCAACCTCTTCGACGGCGGGCCGGATGGCGGCGGCGAGAACGACAACGCGGCAATGATGTTCTTCCTCAAGGACCGGGTGGAGGTCCTGCGCGACCACGTCAATCCCAACTGCGGCGTGATCCTCGTCCACCACACCAAGAAGCTGTCGAAGCACCAGGTGAAGGAGGATCCGTTCCTCGCGCTCTCCGGCGCCAGCGCGCTCCGGGGCTTCTACACCACCGGCCTTATCCTGCACCGGCCGGACGAGGACTCGACCCAGAGGCGGCTGGAAATTGAGCTCAGAAACGGCCCCGCGCTGCCTGCCAAGGTGGTCGACAAGCTGAACGGCACCTGGACCGAACTCACCCCGAGCAGCGAGCGGCTGGTGCGCAAGGATCTGGGCGCCCGGCATGACGCGGAGCGGGATCGCAAAAATTTGGTCGTCCTCGGGCTGATCTTCGACGAGGCGGCCGAGGGACGGCTCTACACCGCCACCCAGTTTGCCGAAGCGTTCGAGAACCAGCACGATCTTGGCGGGCGCTACAGCATCCGCGAACGGCTCGCAGTCCTCGCCACCAAGGGGCAGATCAAGTTCCGCCGAAATTTCACGGAGCACGGCTTCCCCGGCACGCAATCGCATTTCGGGTATCTCGTCGTCCGGGACATGCGCTTCGGCCGCGATCCCGTCATCGACGCCGAGACTGGCGAGGTTCTCGACGAGGGCGTAGCGGTCCTACCGACCCATTACAAATGCCCCCATTCCGGCCGCGCGCGCGAGGTCGAGAACCCCTCCGTCTGGGTCTATCCGGAGGAGGCTCATGACTGACTTCCTCATCATGAGCGCGGCCTTCCTCATTCTCATCCCTTCCTCATGGCCCAATGAAATCAATGGGTTGTGCATGAAGATGAGAAAGGTCTTCCTCATCGGCCTCTCTCATTGCCCGCCCCGTAAAAGCGCAATGAAAACAAAGCTCTACGCCCAAAACATGAGGCGAGTGGGGAAGCCCCCATACTACGTATGGGGAGGCCAACCGGCAGGTTTGGCCTCTCCTCCCATACGTCGATGGGTATCCGCGCGCGTGGGCCTCGACGCTTTCTGCACATCCCGATCCGACGACGGCGGCCCCGTACCGCCAAGCACCAGGCCGCCGTCGTCTTCCACCCGAGCAGCCAACCAGAAGAGGAGACCACCCATGGCTGACCTGACTCTCGCCACGCACCGCCGCGAGGCAATCCCCGATCTGCCTGTCGCGCACCGCGCCGATCGCACCTTGCTCGCGCTCGATCTCGGCACCACCACCGGGTGGGCGCTGCATGGCGCCGACGGGTTGATCACTTCCGGCACCGTGTCCTTCCGTCCCGGTCGCTTCGATGGCGGCGGAATGCGCTACCTGCGCTTCACCAACTGGCTGGCCGAACTGGATCGGCTCTCCGGGCCTATCGCCGCGATATGGTTCGAGGAGGTCCGCCGCCACGCCGGCACGGACGCCGCGCATGTCTACGGCGGGCTCATGGCCACGTTGACCTCCTGGGCCGAACTCCGCGGCGTTCCCTACGAGGGCGTCCCTGTCGGCACGATCAAGCGCTTCGCCACCGGCAAGGGCAACGCCAACAAGGACGCCATGATCGCGGCCGCCCGGGCCCGCGGCTTCAGCCCGGCCGACGACAACGAAGCCGACGCCATCGCGATCCTGTTCTGGGCGCTGGAGACCAAGGGAGGCATCCAATGAGGTGGCACCCCAAGGGCTATGGCGGCCATCGCCGCGGCCCCGAGCAGATCCGGCGCGAAGGGTGGAAGGAGCAAGGCATCTTCGCGGTTTCGCTTGACGACCAGAGACTTACTTGGCCTGAGCGGGAACTGGTACGGCAACTCGGCGAGCGTCTCTACGGTGCGCGCCCCGCGGAACTGGAGGTGCAGCGATGACGGACTGGACCCCAGCAATGGTCGAGGAGCGGCTCGCCGTGGCGGCCCTCGTGCTGAAGCGGATGCCCGAACCACGGCGGCAGGGATACTTCAGCACATGGCCCGAGATCGTCCACAGCTTCGGCGACAAGGTCGGCCAGGAGCCGAAGCCCATGCGCGTGCTGCCCTCGCCGCAGGACATCAGCCGGATGGAAGAGACCCTGACCTGGACGGCCTGTCTCGAGCCGCTCGACGGCAAGATCGTCTGGATGAAAGCGCATGGCGAGCGCTGGAAGGAGATCTGCTGGGCGGTCGGTCTGCGGCGCTCAGCTGCGCATCAGCACTGGCAATACGGGCTTTCGGTGATCGCTCTGACGCTCAACAGGCGGTCGTTCAATCGCAGCCTGTCGAAGCGCAAGGTGATCGCTCTGGCCGGTGGCGCGTAAGCCCATGGGCGCAATAGGAAAGTGTCCGCCGGACAGTTTTCGCTAAGACAAAAACGGCTCTCCCGGGTTAGAAACCAGATATACTCGGGAGAGGCGCGCCCGGGACGGACCCGAGCAAAACAATCCTTTCGTTGGCGAACCCGTTACGAAAGGAAAGGCGCTTATCCTTTCCTTGCGGGCCGCTGTCCGCCCCCGCAGTCCAAGTCCGCGGTTCCTTCCCGGCGACTATGTATGCTGGAGGGCTTGGCGCGATATTTCGCCAGCGACAGGGCCGGTTTTTTGGGAAGCCACCCGGAAGCCGGGTTCATAAGCCACCCGCGCAAACCTCAATGAACGCTGGCCTTCGGGCCGGATGCCCCGGACGCCGCTGGACCCCGCTTGGAGTCCAGCGCGGCATCCGGAGTCCGGATTCCGGCCGGCATCCACCTCATCGACGGAAACCACTCGCCCATGAACCTCGCCTTCGCCCCCGAGCGGATCGAGACCTGGCCGCTGGCCAAGCTCCAGCCCTACGCGAAGAACGCGAAGTTGCATGGGGCCGACCAGGTCGCGAAGATCGCCGCCAGCATGGCCGAGTTCGGCTGGACCGTGCCGTGCCTCGTCGGCGAGGACGGGGAGCTGATCGCCGGGCATGGGCGTGTGCTGGCCGCAACGCAGCTCGGGCTGACCGAGGCGCCGGTCATCGTGCTGGGCCACCTGACCGAGGCGCAGCGCCGGGCCTACCGCATCGCGGACAACAAGCTGACGGAACTCGGCACCTGGGACGAGGCGCTGCTGTCGGCCGAACTGCAGGACCTGCTGGCAGACGACTATGACCTGTCGCTGGTCGGGTTCTCGGATGGCGAGCTGGACAAGCTGCTGGCCTTCGATCCGGACGGGGGCGGTGAAGAAGAGGGCGGCGCCGGGGGCTCCGTGCCTCCGGTGACCATCCCGGAACCGCCGCGCAATCCGGCCTCGCGCAAGGGCGATCTGTGGATCCTCGGCGATCACCGGCTGCTCTGCGGTGACAGCACCAGCCATGACGACGTGCGCCGCCTGATGAACGGTGAGCGCGCGATCCTGTTCGCGACCGACCCGCCGTATCTCGTCGACTACGACGGCTCGAACCACCCGACGCGGAACAAGGATTGGTCCGCGTCCTACGGCACGACCTGGGACGACAGTTCGCAGGGCGCGGAGCTGTACGACGGCTTCATCGCCGCGGCGGTCGCCGAAGCCATCACCGAGGACGCCGCCTGGTACTGCTGGCACGCCTCGCGCCGCCAGGCGATGCTCGAGGCCTGCTGGGAGAAGGCGGGCGCTTTCGTGCATCAGCAGATCATCTGGGTGAAGGACCGCGGGGTCCTGACCCGGTCGCATTACCTCTGGAAGCACGAGCCCTGCTTCATGGGCTGGCGCCGCCCGAACCGCCCGCCGAAAGTAGCCGAGGAAACGCTGCCGTCGACATGGGCGCTGCCGAGTTTCGCCAAGGACGAGCGCCCCGACCATCCGACGCCGAAACCGCTCGACGCCTTCGGGATCCCGATGCGCCAGCACGTCGCCCGCGGCGGGCTCTGCTACGAGCCGTTCTCCGGCTCCGGCTCGCAGATCATGGCGGGCGAGGCCAATGGCCGCCGCGTCTTCGCGATGGAGATCAGCCCGGCCTATGTCGATGTTGCCATCGAACGCTGGCAGGCCGAAACCGGCCGCGACGCGACCCTTGACGGCGATGGCCGGACCTTCGCAGAGGTGAAGGCCGAGCGGCTGGGCGACAAGGCCGATGCCGCTGCCTGATGGCCGTCTACTACAACGATGCCGATCCCGCGGCATGTGCATGGCTGCGGGAGCTGATCGCGGCCGGACACCTGCCCCCGGGCGAGGTGGACGAGCGGTCCATCCTCGAGGTGGAGCCCGCCGACCTGCGCGGCTTCGTGCAATGCCATTTCTTCGCCGGGATCGGCGGCTGGCCCTACGCACTGCGCCTCGCCGGCGTGGCCGAGGATCGGTCCATCTGGACCGGCTCGCCGCCTTGCCAACCCTTCAGCCAGGCCGGGCAGCGCAAGGGACAGGACGATGACCGTCACCTCGCCCCGGCTTTCCTGCGGCTCGTCGCAGCCTGCCGCCCGGAGCTCGTCTTCGGAGAGCAGGTCGCGAGCGCGGCAGTGCTCGGACCGGTTGGCAGAAAGTCTCGCGCGGCAGTTGAGGGCCCGGCTGGCTGGGCGTGGTTCGACGCTCTGGCGGCTGACCTGGAAGCGGCATCTTACGCCGTCGCGGCGGCCGATCTGCCGGCTGCGGGCATCGGCGCGCCGCACATCCGGCAGCGGCTGTTCTTCGGCGCCGTCGCCGTGGACACAGTCACGCGCGGGTTGGGCGACGGCCTCGGCGCGGGATCACAAGGACGGGTCGGAATGCCGGGCGGTGCCGATCAATGCGCTGCTCGGCCGACAGGTCTGGCTGGCGGGCTGGCCGACGGCCATGGCGGGCTCGCCCGCTACGGACCGATACAACGCAGCCGGCAACACCGATGCGAGCCGCAGGACGGTGAAGCTGGTGGACTGGTCGACGGCGCCGACCCTGCCGGGGCCAATGCGACGGACGGCGTCTGGCGAGATCCGGACTGGCTCCTCTGCCGGGATGGCCGCTGGCGGCCCGTTGAACCCGGATCATTCCCGCTGGCTGATGGGATACCCGGCCGCATGGGGCTCCTGCGGGGCTACGGCAATGCGATCGTGCCGCCGCTCGCGGCGGAATTCGTGATGGCGTTTCTGGAGAGCCTGCGATGAAGCAGACTCGGATCATGTCGCTGATCGAGGCCACGGCAAACGTTGTCGTCGGCTACGTTCTGGCCATCGCCACGCAGATCGTCGTGTTCCCGTGGTTCGGGATCGAGACGGGTCTCGCGGAGCATCTGACCATCGGTCTCGCCTTCGTCGGCGCCTCGCTGGTGCGCGGCTATGCGCTGCGGCGACTGTTCGAGGCGATCCGGATGCGGAATTCGGAATGAAGAACCGCCGCCCCATGCGGGGCGGCGGCATCGGGACCGTCGTGGTGTGCGGCGTCAGTTGTCTGTGATGCGGTAGGCCCTACCGCGCCCCTCGATTTTCTCGGAGGTGATGGTGAGGCCGAGCTTCTTTTTCAGCGCGCCGGACATGGCGCCCCTAGCCGTGTGAGCTTGCCAGTCGAGGGCCGCCACGATCTCATCGATGGTCGCGCCGCCGTCGGCGCGGAGCATCTCGATCAGCTTCGCCTGCTTCGTGCCCGCGCGCGGTGTGCGCGCTTTGGGCGCGGGATCGGCCTCGTCGGGAGCGTCCTGCGGGGCCTCCGCACTCGGCGCTTCGTCGGCGCCCGTGGGCGCGCTGTCGCCGCTCTCCGGCTCGACGCCTATGGCGGCGAGGCCCGCATCGGTGATGTGCAGGAGGATGGCGCGTCCGTCCCCGTCGTTGCGCCAGATACGGTTGAGCGCTGCATCGGCCTTGGTCTGGCTGTCGGTCGGTGTTTCGACGATCAGCCCGCGGGAGAGCAGCGCGCCGACGACCTTGGCGGCGGCGCCGCCCCGGAGCGAGCCGGGGAGCGGCAGGACGTTGCGATCCTCACGTTGCGCGGCGGCGCTTAAGATCACGAGCTGGGTGTCGGAAAGCTTGGTCATCTGGGGTCTCCGGTTTCGGGGCCGCGACCGTCGCGACCCTCCTACGACCCCGAGCCGCGCAGGGCGCGGCAGGAGTTCCGGCGTTGCCGGAGATCACTCGGCGTGTTCGCCCTCGCCGAAGGCGCTGTCGGTCATGCGCTTCAGGAGGCTCGCGTAGTGTTCGAGGGTGCCGACATGGCCCCAGTTCACCTCGTCGGGGTGGACGTTGAAGTGGTCGTCGCTGAGCGCCTGCAGGCGGGCGAGCATCTCGTCGATCTCGGCCTTCTTGCCGATGAAGGCGGCGAGCGCGGCCTCGCGATTGCGCCGGGCCTTCTCGGCGCGCAGTTCGTGGCGCGGGGTGGTGATCGGGTTCAGGCGCGTGGTCATCGTTGTGGCTCCAGGTGAGTTGCATCGTCCTTGTGGGATGGACGTTCGCTCCGCTGGCCGGGCTTATCAACTCGATAAGCACCTGACTTTGAATGATAATCGGGGTTGGCGATGCAGGGCATGAGCGAGCGCCAGTACGCCGCCCATGTCGGGCTGTCGCGCGGCGCGATCCAGAAGGCGAAGGCCGCCGGCCGGCTGGTCCTGCACGAGGATGGCAGCATCGACGCCGCAGCCTCGGACCGGCTTCGGGCCGAGGCGACTGACCCGTCGAAGACCAGGAAGGCGCCGGCGCCCAAGATGAAGCCTGTGCCCGAGGCGGCGGTTTCCGCCGTGGGCGACACCCTCAAGGAACAGGGGCTCGCCGCACCCGCGACGGGTGGCGGGACGACCTTCCTGCAGGCGAAGACGGCGCATGAGGTGCTGAAGGCGCAGGAGCGGCGCATCCGGCTCGCTAAGCTGAAGGGCGAGCTCGTCGACCGTGACCGCGCCACGGCGCTGGTCTTCCGGCTCGCGCGCGAGGAACGCGACGCATGGGTCAACTGGCCGGCGCGGGTGGCTGCGCTGATGGCGGCGGAGTTGACGGCCTCATGCAGCGAAGCGGTAGGCCACGAGGTGACCATCGAGACGGCGGCCATGCAGAAGGTTCTGGAGGCCCATGTCCGCGCCCATCTCAAGGAACTCGCCCAGCCCCGGATCGCCCTCTGAGGATATCGCAACCTTTGACGGGGCGGAGGCGCTGCTCCGGGCCTGGGGCCGCGGGCTCACGCCCGATCCCTGGCTGACCGTCTCGGAATGGTCGGACACGCATCGTTGGCTGAGCTCGCGCGCGAGCGCCGAGCCCGGCCGGTACCGGACCGAGCGCACGCCCTACATGCGCGCGATCATGGACGCGCTCTCGCCCGGCGATCCGACGCAACGGGTCGTGTTCATGAAGGCCGCGCAGGTGGGCGCGACGGAGGCCGGCAACAACTGGATCGGCTTCGTGATCCACCACGCGCCGGGCCCGATGCTCGCGGTCCAGCCGACGGTGGAGCTCGCCAAGCGCAACTCGCGCCAGCGGATCGACCCGCTGATCGAGGAGAGCCCGGCGCTGAAGGAACGCGTCCGCCCGGCGCGGGCGCGCGACAGCGGCAACACGCAGCTGTCGAAGGATTTCCCGGGCGGCGTGCTGGTGATGACCGGAGCCAATTCGGCGGTGGGCCTTCGCTCGATGCCGGCGCGCTACGTCTTCCTCGACGAGGTCGACGCCTATCCGGCCTCCGCGGACGAGGAAGGCGATCCGGTCGGGCTCGCCGAGGCGCGCTCGCTGACCTTCGCGCACCGGCGGAAGGTCTTCCTGGTCTCGACGCCGACGATCCGCGGCGTCAGCCGGATCGAGCGGGAATACGAGGCGAGCGACCAGCGGCGGTTCTTCGTGCCGTGCCCGCATTGCGGCGCGATGCAGTGGCTGCGGTTCGAGCGGCTGCGCTGGGAAAAGGGCAAACCGGAAACGGCGGCGTATCACTGCGATGCCTGCGACGAGCCGATCGAGGAGCACCACAAGCCGGCGATGCTGGCGGCGGGCGAATGGCGGGCGACCGCCGAGGCCCGCGATACGCGGACGGTGGGGTTTCATCTCTCGGCGCTCTATTCGCCGCCGGGGTGGAAGAGCTGGGCCGACATCGCGCGGGACAAGGAGACGGCGGCCGGCTCGGACGAGGCCGAGCGGGTGTTCCGCAACACGGTACTCGGCGAGACCTGGATCGAGACCGGCGACGCGCCGGACTGGCAGCGGATCGCGGAGCGGCGCGAGGATTGGCCGGCCGGCACCGTGCCGGACAAGGGTCTGTTCCTGACCGCCGGCGCAGACGTCCAGAAGGACCGGATCGAGGTCGATGTCTGGGCCTGGGGCCGCGGGCTGGAAAGCTGGCTCGTAGATCACATTGTGATCGAAGGCGGCCCGGCGCGTCCGGAGAGTTGGGAGGCGCTGACCGATCTGCTCGGCCGGAACTGGCGGCATGCCGGCGGGGCTGAACTCGGTCTCGCGCGCCTCGCCATCGACACGGGCTACGAGACGGCCGCGGTCTATGGCTGGGCGCGCTCGGTCGGCTTCGCGCAGGTGGCGCCGGTCAAGGGGCTCGAGGGCTTCAACCGTTCGAGCCCGGTGTCGGGTCCGACCTTCGTCGACGCGACCGCGGGCGGAAAGCGGCTGCGCCGGGGGGCGCGGCTCTGGACCGTGGCGGTCTCGACCTTCAAGGCCGAGACCTACCGTTTCCTGCGCGTCGACCGGCCGACGGCCGAGGAGCTGGACGCAGGCGCGGCGTTCCCGCCCGGCACGGTGCATGTGCCCGGCTGGGCCGACACCGAGTGGATCCGGCAGCTGACGGCCGAGCAGCTGGTGACGGTGCGCAACCGCCGCGGCTTCGCCAAGCTCGAATGGCAGAAGCTGCGCGAGCGCAACGAAGCGCTGGACTGCCGGGTCTATGCCCGCGCCGCCGCCTGGATCGCGGGCGCGGATCGCTGGCCCGAGGCGACATGGGCCGATCTCGAAGCCCAACTCGGCGTCCCGAGTGGCATGGACAGCCCCGCCGGGCTGATTGGGCGACCCGATCCGGGCACGCAAGGCAAGCGCCGCTCCGACTGGCTCGGGCGGCGGGAAGGATGGTTTTGACAATGGCCGACTGGACGGAAGCGGAACTCGCGGCGCTCCGGCGCGCCTATGCAAGCGGGACGACGCGGGTGAGCTATGACGGCAAGACCGTGGACTACGGCTCGGCCGAGGACCTGCTCGGGCGCATCCGCACCATCGAGCGCCAGATCGCCGGCGCCACGGCGCGGCCCATCGCGAGCTTCGCCGGCTTCTCGCGCGGGGATCGCTGATGGTCTCGTGGCTCGACAGGGCCATCGCCTCGGTCGCCCCGCGCACGGCCACGCGCCGGGTGCTGGCGCGGCAGGCCTTCGAGGGGCTCGCGCGCTCCTACGAGGGCGCGGCGCGGGGACGACGCACGGACGGCTGGCACGCGCCGCGATCCTCGGCCGACGCCGAGATCGGCCGGGCCGGCGCGCTCCTGCGGGACCGGATGCGGGACCTGGTGCGCAACAACCCGCACGCGGCCAAGGCGGTCTCGGTGCTCGTGAACAACATCGTCGGCGCCGGGATCATGCCGCGCGCGGCCAGCGGTGACGCGGCCCTCGACCGCGAGGTGGACCGACTCTTCGAGATCTGGGCGCGCGGCTGCGACGCGGACGGCCAGCTCGACTTCTACGGGCTGCAGACGCTCGCTTGCCGCGAGATGGTGGAGGCCGGCGAGGTGCTGGTTCGCCGCCGCCCGCGGCGCCCCGGCGATGGCGTCATGCCGCCCGTGCAGCTCCAGCTGCTCGAGGCCGACTTCCTTGACGCGACCCGCAACGGGGCGCTTGGCACGGGCCAGGCGGTGCAGGGGATCGAGTTCGACGCGCTCGGGCGGCGCCGGGCCTACTGGCTCTTCGGCGCGCATCCGGGCGACGCCACGTTCAGCCTCACCGGCGGGCTCACCAGCCGCGCGGTGCCGGCCAGCGAGATCGCCCATGTCTACGAGAAGCAGCGGACGCAGGCGCGCGGCGTGCCCTGGGGCGCGCCGGTGATCCGGGCCCTGCGCGATCTCGACGATTACGAGGTGGCCGAGATCGTCCGCAAGAAAACCGAAGCCTGCGTCACCGCCATCGTCTTCGGCGACGAGGAAGCGCAGCAGGGCATTGCGCCCGCGGTGGTCGATGCCGACGGCAACCGGGTCGAGCAGTTCGAGCCGGGTCTCATCGCCTATGCCCGCGGCGGCAAGGACATCCGCTTCAACCAGCCCGCGGCGACGGGCGGCTACGGCGAATACAAGCGGGCGAGCCTGCACACGATCTCGGCCGGGTTCCGGGTGCCCTACGAGTTGCTCACCGGGGACCTGTCCCAGGTGAACTACTCGTCCATCCGCGCAGGGCTCGTGGAGTTCCGCCGGATGATCGATGCGGTCCAATGGCAGCTTTTCATCCCGATGTTCTGCGCCCCTAGCTGGCGCTGGTTCACGGAAGCCGCATGGGCTGCGGGGCGCATCCCGACGCCCGACGTGCCGGTGGAATGGTCGCCGCCCAAGTTCGAGGCGGTCGATCCGCAGAAGGACGCGATGGCCGACCTGCTGGCCATCCGCTCCGGCACGATGACGCTGGCCGAGGCCATCGCCCGGCAGGGTCGCAACCCGGACGCAGTGCTGGCTGAGATCGCGGCTACGAACGCCAAGCTCGACTCGCTGGGGCTCGTGCTCGACAGCGACCCGCGCCGGGTCACCAAGACCGGCAGCGCGCAGTCCAATGCGCCGGCCGCCCCCGCGACCGATCCGGACGATCCGGACGGCGACGGGGCCTGACGAGGATCCATTCATGGAGCAGACGATCGAACTGCCGGCGTTCCGCCGGTCGGCGGAGCTATCGCCGAACAGCATCGACCCGGAGACGCGCAGCGTCGAGGTGATCTGGTCGACCGGCGCCCGGGTGCGGCGCGCCGCGCTCTTCGGCGAGCCGCTTGACGAGGAACTGAGCATGGCGCCCGAGCATGTGCGGCTCGAGCGACTGAACGCGGGCGCGCCCTTCCTGAAGGTGCACGAGGCGCACGACCTCGACGCGGTGATCGGCTCGGTCGTGCCGGGATCCGCGCGGATCGAGAACGGACAGGGCGTTGCCCGCATCCGACTCTCCGAGCGCGACGCCGTGGGCGACATCTGGCGCGACATCGAGGCCGGGCATATCCGCGCGGTCTCCATCGGCTACCAGGTCCACCGCTTCGAGATATCCAAGCCCGATGGCCAGCGGGAGCTGTGGCGGGCGGTGGACTGGACCCCGTTCGAGATTTCCGCCGTGCCCGTGGGCGCCGACCCCGCCGCCGGCTTCCGCGCCAAGGGCGAACACGAGACTTGCGTCCTCCACCGCCGGGACGCCCCTACAGAGCAAGGAGCATCCCCGATGACCGACAGGACCCAGACCAAGGCAGAAACGGCCGAGCACAAAAGCGAAACCGCAGCGCCCGAGGAGACCACGATGACCGATGACAAGACCGGCGCTGCCGGACCGCAGACCCGCGCCGCCGACACCAAGCCAAAGGCGACGCCCGACCCGGCGCCGGAGGACCGCAGCCGCACCGTGGACACCGACGCGCTGGTGACCGAGGCGCGCACGCAGGAGCGGGAGCGCGTCTCCACGATCCACGGGCTGGCCGACAAGCTCCAGCTCGAGCGCGGCTTCGCCGACGATCTGATCAAGCGCGGCGTCTCCATCGATGAGGCCCGCCGGCTGATCCTCGACCAGGTTGCGGCCAAGGCGGACGAGACGCGCACCTTCCCCCATGTCTCGATCCCGCTCGGCGGGCGCGACGCCACGGTCACGCGGCGCGAGGCGATCTCGAACGCGCTCCTGCACCGCTACAGTCCGACGCTCTTCCCGCTGGAGGACGCGGCCCGGGAATACCGCGGCATGACGCTGATGGAACTCGCCCGCGAAAGCCTCGAGACGGCGGGCGCCAGCACCCGCGGCCTCTCGCGCGACGAGGTGGCCACGCGTGCGCTGCACTCGACCTCGGACTTCCCCGAGATCCTCGCCGCCGTCACCAACAAGACGCTGCGCCAGGCCTACGAGGCCTATCCGCGGACCTTCCCGCTCTTCTGCCGGCAGGTGCTGGCCACGGACTTCAAGGCCATGCACCGGGTCCAGCTGGGCGAGTCGCCGCAGCTCCTGAAAGTCGGCGAGAGCGGCGAGTTCAAGCGCGGCACCCTCGGCGAGAGCAAGGAGAGCTACCGCATCGAGACCTACGGCCGCGTCGTCGCCATCACCCGGCAGGTGCTGATCAATGACGATCTCGACGCCTTCACCCGGATCCCGGCGATGTACGGCAACTCGATCGCGCAGCTCGAAAGCGACGTGGTCTGGGACATCGTTACGTCGAACCCGGCGATGGCGGACGGCACGGCGCTGTTCCATTCGACCCACAAGAACCTCGCCGGCAGCGGCGCGGCGCTCGGGGTGGACAGCGTGGGCCTCGCGCGGGCGGCGATGCGCAAGCAGACCGGGCTCGACAAGAAGACGGTGCTGAACATCCGGCCCGCCTTCCTGATCGTGCCGGCCGCGCTGGAGCTGAAGGCCGAGCAACTGGTCGCCCAGAACCTCGTGCCCGCGCAGAGCGGCAACGTGGTGCCGCAGTCGATCCGGACGCTCTCGCCCATCGCCGAGCCGCGGCTCGACGCGGCGAGCGAGACGGCGTGGTACTTGGCGGCCTCGCCGAACCAGATCGACACCATCGAATACGCCTATCTCGAGGGCCAGCAGGGCGCCTACATCGAGACGCGCAACGGCTTCGACGTCGACGGTGTGGAGATCAAGTGCCGCCTCGACTTCGGCGCCAAGGCCATCGACTGGCGCGGCCTCTACAAGAATCCCGGCGCGTGAGCCGGGCCATCCCCTGAACCCTGATCCCTGACGCACGGGCGGTCCCCATGGGCCGCCCGTCGACGTTCCGCGAAAGGATTACGCGATGAAGAACTACGTCCAGCCCGGCGCCACCCTCACCCTGACCGCACCCTATGCCGTGACCTCCGGCGACGGCCTGCTCGTCGGCGCCATCTTCGGCGTGGCCGCCGGCGATGCCGCCAACGGCGCCACCGTCGAGGCCGCGCTCACCGGCGTCTTCGACCTCACCAAGATCGGCTCGCAGGCCTGGACCGTGGGCGCCAAGGTGTATTGGGACGACACCAACAAGCGCTGCACCACGGTCACGACCGACAACACCCTGATCGGCGTGGCCGTCGAGGCCGTGGCGGGCGGGGCCGGCGACACCATCGGCCGGGTCCGGCTCAACGCGGCCTTCTGATGACCGCCTTCGCAGCCGCCCTCGACGCGCTCTTCGCCGACGCGCACATCGCGCGCGACGTCGTCTACACGGCCGAGGGCGGCGCGCCGTCGCTCGTCCGCGCAATCCTGCGCCGGCCGGACGACGTCACGAACTTCGGCGAGGCGCGCATCTGGTCGGAGACCGCCCGGCTGGACCTGCGCGTGGCTGACGCGCCGCACCCACGGCCCGGCGACCGCATCGAGATCGACGGCGGGGCCTTCCTCATCCAGGGCGAGCCCGTCCGCGACCGCGAGCGGCTCGTCTGGACTGTGGACCTGCGCCCGGCATGAAGCTGAAGCTCGACATCACGCCCGATCTCGTCGCCGCCATGGCCGCCGAGGTGAAGGCGGGCGAAAAGGCCGTGACCGCCGCCATGCGCGAGGCCGGGACCGGGCTCAAGACCGCCTGGCGCGGCCAGATCACCGGCGCGGGGCTCGGCCGTCGGCTCGCCAACTCGATCCGGAGCCAGACCTATCCGAAGGCGGGCGAGAGCCTGAACGCCGCGGCGCTGGTCTGGTCCAAGGCCCCGGTCATCGTTGGCGCTCACGACACCGGCCCGCTGATCCGCTCGAAGGACGGTTTCTGGCTCGCGATCCCGACCGAGGCCGCCGGCCGCGGCCTGCGCGGCGCCAAGCTCACCCCCGGCGAATGGGAACGCCGGCGGGGGCTGCGCCTCCGCTTCGTCTACCGCCGCCGCGGCCCGAGCCTGCTCGTCGCCGACCGGGCTCGCATCAACAAGCGCGGTTTGGCCGTCGCCTCGCGCGCGAGGACCGGCCGCAACCAGGTCACCGCGCCGATCTTCCTGCTGGTCCCGCAGGTCAAGCTGCCGAAGCGGCTGGATCTGGACCGCGACTCCCAGCATGCCCACGACAGCGTGCCGGGGTTGATCGTGGCAAACTGGGTGGAGGGGCGGATTTGATGTGAAGCGGCTTTTCAGCCCAGCGTCGCACGCACGTTCGCCATCGGAATGAAAACGCGCTGGGGGTTCTCGGGGTCGCCGAGCGGCTGGAAGCCGAGCTCTTCGTAGAATTTCCAGCGACGTTCGAAGTGATCGTCCTTGAGCACATCGAGGACGATGGCCGCAGCGCCCATCTGATCGGCGATCCCGAGGCAGCGCCGCATGGCGTCCACGACGAGGGCGGTTCCGAGCCCTTTGCCCTGCATGTCATCGCGCACGGCAACCGCGCGGATGTAGATAACAGGGATGTCCGGCACACCGGCGCGTTGCCATTTCCCGGGGCCGAGATCCGCTCGGACGGCCATTGCGCCGAGAGTGTAAAAGCCCAGAACGACAGGATCGTCGCCAGCTGTGGCAATCCACGCAGCGACCATTCCGGTCTTGATCTGGTCCGAGAGCGACGACTTCAGGAAGTTGTCGATAGGGCCAAAGCCACAAGAGAAGGCGCTGCGGTCATGCAGCGCCTTGTCGAATTTCGCGATCGTCAGAGCGGGCGCGTCCGCCGCGGTCTCAGCCGGTATCCTTCAGGAGGCCCTTCGACGCTTCCGCGGCACGAGCCAACCCGGGCACGACCTGACCGGGCGCCTCGACGGCTGCCTTGAATGCATCGAATGCCTGGGCGGGCAAGATAGAGAGGGACACACGTTGTTCGACCTCCTGCGCACGCAGAAGGGCCGCCTGACGAATGAAGTCGGCTTCCTGCAGGCCGGTTGCAGCAGCAGCGGCCTTGATGCGCTCTTCATCCGCGCGGTGCATGCGCAATTCCTTGCGCGCTTCCATCTTGCCCGGGGTCGGGCTCACAGTCTCGATGGCGAACATGGCCGGTCTCCTTCAGAGCAATTCATGTACGGTATAACGCCGTACATGTCAATGATCATCATCGCGATCGTCCTCACCACGGTGAGGCGGATAATGATGACACCCATCGTGATCGGCATGCCGGTGATCCTCCCAGACAACCGTCGATCCGGACGATAACACCATGCCCACGCCCCGTGAAACCATCCTCGCCGCGCTACACGCGCGGCTCTCGGTGCTGCCGGCCACTGTCCTGCGCGGCGAGGTGCTGCCCGAGCGTGTCCCGACCGAGGGGCTGCTGATCCTGCGCGACGGCGAGCCGGGCGAACCGGAGGTCACGCTCTCGCCGCTACGGTACCACTACCAGCACCGGGCCGAGATCGAGGCGGTCGTACAGGGCGCCGACCGTGACGTCGCCTTCGACACGCTGACCGCCAGCATCGGCAGTGCACTCGCCGCCGACCGCACGCTGGGCGGACTCTGCGACTGGGTCGAGGCCGAAGCGCCGCGGCCGGTGGACCTGCCGGTCGAGGGCGCGGCCAGCCTCAAGGCGGCGGTCATTCCGGTCGTCTTGCATTATTCAACTGACGACCCACTTGGGTGAACCTGCGGCCAGCCTGAAGGCCGCGTTCGGCGGGACGACAGTCCACTGGACTGTAGTCTCATCCGCCTCACTCCCGGTGGTGCTGCACTATTCCACGGCCGACCCGCTGGCCTGACCCCGACAACCCGAGGAGAACACCATGGCACGAGCCCAGGGGGCGCGGGCGCTGATGGCGCTTGCGTTCGAGACGACCTATGGAACGCCGCCCGCCAGCGGCTTCACCCGCATGCCCTTCGCCAGCACCTCGCTGGGGGCGGAGCAACCGCTGCTGAACTCGGAGCTTCTCGGCTACGGCCGCGATCCGCTGACGCCGATCAAGGACGCGGTGACGGCGGACGGCGATGTCGTCGTGCCACTCGACGCCGAGGCATTCGGCTTCTGGCTGAAGGCGGCCTTCGGCACGCCCACAACCACGGGCGCGGAGGCGCCGTACACCCACGAGTTCCAATCCGGGTCCTGGACGCTCCCCAGCATGTCAATCGAGACCGGCATGCCGGAGGTGCCGCGCTACGCGATGTACTCAGGGTGCGTGCTCGACCAGATCACCTGGCAGATGCAGCGCTCGGGGCTGCTGACCGCCACGGCGCGGCTGGTGGCGCAGGGCGAGACGGTGGGCACGACGACCAGCGCCGGAACGCCCGCCGCGCTGGAGCTGAAGCGCTTCGGGCATTTCAACGGGGCAATCACCCGCAACGGCACGGCGCTCGGCAACGTGGTCTCCGCCGAGATCACCTATGCCAACAACCTCGACCGGATCGAGACGATCCGGAGCGACGGCCGCATCGACGGTGCGGACCCAAGCATCGCGGCGCTGACCGGCCGGATCGAGGTCCGCTTCGCCGACCAGACGCTGGTGACGCAGGCGATCAACGGCGAGGCCTGCGAGATGGAATTCGCCTACGTCCTGCCCTCGGGCGAGAGCTTCACCTTCACCGTGCACGCCGTCTACCTGCCGCGCCCGCGGATCGAGATTTCCGGGCCGCAGGGGGTGCAGGCAACCTTCGACTGGCAGGCCTCCCGCGACAGCGTGGTTGGGCGGATGTGCACGGCGACCCTGATCAACGACATCGAGGTGTACTAGGAATGCTGACGCTCGACCTGACGAATGAACCGCGCTGGCATGATCTCGCGCCCGGCGTCCGGGTGCAGTTGCGCCCATTGACCACCGCCCTGATGGTGGCGACGCGCAGCGACCCGGCTGTCGAGGCCGTGCCCGAGGACGCCTCCGACGAGGAGCGCGCCGTCGCCTTTGCAAAGGCGCTGGCGCGGCGAGCGGTGCTGGCCTGGGAGGGCATCGGCGACGGGGACGGCAACCCCATCGACCCGAGGCCGGAGGCCATCGACGCGCTGCTCGACGTCTGGCCGATCTTCGAGGCCTTCCAGCTGGCCTACGTCTCCAAGGGTCTCCTGCTGGAGCAGGAAAAAAACGCCTCCGCGCTCTCGCCGAATGGTCCTTCGGCGGGGGCGAGCGATACTGCCAAGCCTGCGCACCCTACGAGGGCCGCGAGCAAGCCTGCCCGGACTGCCCGGCGCGGCTGAACCGCCCCCTCACGCACGAAGGCTGGCAGGTCTGGGATCTCGTCGGCCGCCTTGGCGGCCAGTTGCGCGTCCTGCCCGGCGCGGTGATTGGCTGGGACATGTCGGCGGCGCTTGCGCTTGGTGACGCGCTCGGCGTGCCGCCGCTCGTCATGGCCGAACTGCTGCCCGTGATCGAAGCGGTGATGGTTTCCAAACTCAACGAACAGATGGCGTCAGGCGGCCTCGAGGGGGGTGATGTCTGAGACGTCGATCGTGTCGCGCGCCCGCGCTAGATCCCACGCGCGCTGCAGGTTCATCCAGTACTCCGGGGTCGTGCGGAAGAACTTCGCGAGCCGGATCGCCGTGTCCACGGTGAGCGCGGTTTCACCCTTCACCAGCCGCTCGATCCGCGTGCGGGGAACGTGAAGGCGCTTGGCGAGCGCGATCGGGCTCATGTCGAGCGGCCCGAGATAGAGCTCGGACAGGACCTCGCCCGGGTGAGAGGGGTTCTTCATCAGTGTCATGTCGCGTCCTTTCAATGGTAGTCGACGATCTCGACATCGGCCGGCCCCTGATCCGTCCACACGAAGCAGATGCGCCACTGGTCATTGATGCGCACCGAATGCTGTCCCGCCCGGTCGCCCTTCAGTTCCTCGAGATGATTGCCCGGTGGAAACCGGAGATCCTCGAGGACCACGGCGGCATCGAGTGCCGACAGCATCGCCCGCGTTCGCTTGACCAGGTCGGCCGGGAAACCCTTGCCGAAACGGTCTGCCACCGCGTTCGCCGCGAGCTTGCCCTTCGTGCTGACGATCATGGGGCCATGTATCACGTCATGATACATATTTCAAGGGGGCGGTGAGCCGCTCCGAAGCCTGACATCATCTCAAGAGGATCGGAATGGCCGAAAAACGTGTGTCGGTCCGCCTCGCGGCCGTGGGCGGACGGCAGGTGCGCGCTGAGCTTGAGGGCGTCGGCGAGGCCGGGGCGCGCGGCTTCGGACGGCTGAGCCGCGAGATGGAAGCGGCCAACGCCCGGCTCGCGGCCTTCTCGCGGCGGGTCCGGGTCGCGGCGGCCGCCGCCGTGGCAGCCGCTGCCGCCGCTGGCCTGGCGATGATCCGCTCGGGCCTGCAGACAGTCGATGCGCAGGCCAAGCTCGCGCAGTCGCTGGACACCACCGTCGCTTCCATCCAGACCCTCGAGCGGGCTGGCGAGCTGGCAGGCGTGTCGATGTCCGGAATCGAGCAGGCCACCAAGGATCTGACGCGCCGTCTCAGCCAGGCGGCCGCCGGGACCGGTCCCGCGGCCGATGCGCTGGACCGGCTGGGGCTCTCGGCCAACGAGCTGATCGCATTGCCGCTGGACCAGCGCGTGGGTGCGATCAACGCGGCCATCGAGAGCTTCGTGCCTGCCGCCGAACGCGCGGCCGTCGCGGGCCAGCTCTTCGGCGAGGAAGGCTCCATCGCCATGGGCGGGATCGACACCGCGACGCTGCGCCAGGCGACGGAGGACGTGCTTGCTTTCGGTGTCGTGGTCTCCGAGCAGGACGCGGACCAGATCGAGCGGACGAACGATGCGATCTCCCGGCTCGGACTGATCTGGCGCGGGCTCTCCAACCAGCTTGCCGTCGCCGCAGCCCCGGCACTGGAAGCCGTCGCGAACGCCATGGCTGCTGTCGCCAGCCGCACCGGGCCGCTCGGCATCGCGATCCGCGGTCTCTTCGACAACATCGGTCGCCTGACCACCTACGCCGCCTCTTTCGCCGCCTTTTTCGCGGGACGCTGGGTCGCCGGAATGGCGGCTGCTGCCCTTTCGGTACGAGGCGTTGCCACGGCGCTCGTCGTCCTGCGCGGCGCGCTGATCCGCACCGGCATTGGCGCGCTGATCGTCGGCGCGGGCGAACTTGTCTACCAGTTCACCCGCCTCGTGTCCGGGGCGGGCGGCTTCGGCGAGGCGATGTCGCTCTTGAAGGACCTCGCGGTCGAGGTGTGGGAGCGGATCCGCATGGGCGCAGCTGCGGCGGGTGCGGCCGCCACGGCGATGTTCTTCGACCTGAAGGCCGATGCGGCGTCTGGCATGCAGAGCGCCATCGAGAGCGTCGTGGCTTTCGGCAACACGGCGGCTAACACGTTCGAAGGCGCCTATGAGGCGATCAAGGCGGTCTGGGGTCTGCTGCCCGCCGCCATCGGCGATCTGGCGTTCCAGGCGGCCAACAGCCTCGTCGACGGCGTCGAGGCGATGCTGAACGGCGTGGTCTCGCGCATCAACGGTTTCATCGGCGGCATCAACCAGGGGCTGGAAGCGCTCGGATCGGAGCGGCGCATCTCGTTGGTGCCGGACCTCGACCTTGGCGAGATCGAGAACCGCTTCGAGGGCGCGGTCAGTGCCGCGACGACAGCGGCGCAGGCGGCCTTCGACCGGGCCTTCGAGGACAACCCGCTGACCGCGCCCGATCTCGGTCTGACCGAGGCGGCAAACCGGGCACTCGAGTCCGCGAACCTCTATCGCGGCGCCGCTCGCGATCTGGCCGAAGGGGCCAGTGCGCCACTGGAAAGCTGGCAGGCCCTACGTGATGCGGTGCGCGGCACCGACGAGGCCAGTGCCGATGCGCTGACCGAGGCCACGGGTGCTGCCGAGCGGCTGGAAACGGCGCTCGGCGATGCCGGACGCGCCGCGACGGGTGCAGGCGCGGCGGCCGGGGCTGCCGCCGCTGCGGCGGAGCCCG
>NZ_QDFI01000050.1 GCF_003254465.1 Meridianimarinicoccus zhengii | reverse complement strand
GCGCCGCGGCCCCGCGCCCCGACGGGCCGCGCCGCGCCTAGGCCCGCCCGGCGGACCCCGACAGGGTGATCGGGTCGATGCCCATGCGCGCCAGAACCGCCCCCCATTTGCCCGCGCTGTCCGTGCCGAACACGAGATCGGAATGCGCATCGCCCACAAGCCACGCATTGGCCGCGAGTTCCCCTTCCAACTGACCGGGCCCCCAGCCGGAATAGCCCAAAGCCAGAAGTGCTGCGCGCGGCCCCACACCGCTGGCGATGTCCTCCAGCACGTCGGTGGTCGCGGTCATGCCGTACCCGCCCGGCACCGCCAGCGTCGCATCCGTGCGCGCATAATCGTCCGAATGCAGCACGAAGCCGCGCCCGTGTTCCACCGGTCCGCCCAGATGCACCTGCGGCGCGGGCGCGCCCTCGGCATGATCGATGGACAATTGCGCCAACAGCTGCCCGAAGCTGAGATCCGGCGCGGGGCGGTTCACGATCAGCCCCATCGCGCCCTCGTCGGAATGGGCACACAGGAAGATCACGCTCCGCTCGAAGCGCGGATCGCCCATGCCGGGCATGGCGAGCAACATCTTTCCCGCAAGTTCCATCGATAGCCCCTTGAGTTACGGTCGTTTTACCCGTGCTTTGCCCACCCGTGCAAGCGCTGCGCCGACGCCCCACGATTGTATCGCCGGAAAGTGACTTGGGCGTGGGCGGTGTTTGCGCCTACATGGGCGCCATGACAGCGCCCCTGACCCTCCGTATCTTCGCCGCCGCCTGCTTGGCGGCAAGCCCGATCAACGCCCAGAGCATTGGCGACATCGTGCAGGTGCAGATGCGCCATGGCTGGCAGACCGACAGCGGCAGCCGCATGGCCGCGCTGCACCTGACGCTGGCGCCCGGCTGGAAGACCTATTGGCGCGTGCCGGGGGACAGCGGCATCCCGCCGGTGATCGATTTCGCCGGCTCCGACAATCTCGACCGTGTGGCGTTCCATTGGCCTCGCCCGGTCGTGTTCGACAGCGCCGGGATGGAAACGGTCGGCTATGTCGGTGAGCTGGTCCTGCCGGTGGAGATCTGGCCCGACGCACCGGGCACGGCGGTCGGCCTGCGCGGAACTGCTTCGCTTGGCGTGTGCCAGGACATCTGCCTGCCGGTCGAGATCGCCTTTACCGCTGCACTCGATGCCGGTCCGGGCAGACCCGACCCGGCGATCCGTGCCGCGCTCGACACCGTGCCGGATCTGGCGCCGGATGGCGTGGCCAGTTGCGCGATCAGCCCCATCGGCGACGGGCTGCGGCTGGCGATGACGCTGGATGTGCCCGCGCAGGGCGGGGAGGAACGCGTCTTCGTGGAAACGGGCCGCCCGGACATCTGGGTTTCACCCGCTGAGGTGACACGGGACGGGACGCGCCTGACCGCCGTGACCGAGCTTGTGCCGCCCGAGGCGCGGCCCTTCGCGCTGGACCGCGGCGCGTTGCGGATCACCGTGCTGGGTGAAAGCCGCGCCATCGAGACGACAGGCTGCCGCGCGGAGTGATCTGGCGCAACCCGGTCCGTGTCGCGGTCAGATCGCGCCGCGCCGACCGCGCCAGCCCGCGATCACGCTGAGCGCCAACATCGCCGCGAGCGTCAGCACCAGCGCCCCGGCGGCGAACAGCGCGAAGGCCGCCGCGGTGCCGCCCGCCTCTCCCGTTCCCGGCACGGCCATGGCGCCCGTGACGATCTGCGCCCCCAGCGTCGCGGCCCCCCACAAAGCCAGCATTGCAGCAAGCGCGCGGATGGGCCAGACGGCGCGCCCGGCCCGCCGGGCTAAGGGCCGGGCAAAGGATCGCCGCGCCGCGCGGAGCGCCCGCGCGATGTCCTGCCCGCTGGCCAGCAGCGCGGGGACGACCGCCAGCACGAGCACCATCCCGAAGCCCAGCCCGTAAACCAGGGTGATCACCGTCGGCTTCAGGAACTGCGCCTGGGTCGAGGTTTCGTACAGCAGCGGCGCCAGCCCCAGCACCGTTGTCAGTGTCGTCAGCAGCACCGGCCTCAATCTGTCGGCAACGGCATCGACGATGGCGCTTCGCAGGTCGCGGTCTCGGGCATAGTCGTCGATGGTGGTGATCAGCACGATGCTGTCGTTGATGATGATGCCCGTCATCCCGATCAGCCCCACCACGCTGAACATCGACAGCGGCACGCCCCAGACGTAATGCCCCCAGACCGCGCCGATCAACCCGAAGGGGATGACCGCCATGATCGCCAGAGGCCGGGCCCAGCTGGCGAAGATCCATGCCAGCGTGAAGAAGATGCCGAGCAGGCACAGGGTGAAGCCCACCGCGGCGTCGCTCAGGAAATCGCGCTCCTGTTCGGCCAGCCCCGACAACTGCCAGCGCACCTGGTGGGTTGCCTCCAGCCCCGGCAGGATCTCCGTCTCCAGCGTCGCCATCACCTCGGCCGCGCGCGCGGGATCGTCGCCCGACAGATCCCCGGTCACCGTCAGGGTCCGCAGCCCGTTCTCGCGCCGAATGCTGGCGAACCCGTCGCGGCTTTCGATCCTGACAAGGTCGGTCAGCGGCAGGTACTGCCCCGATGGCGAGCGCATCAGCGTCCGGTCGAGGAAATCGGCGGTCTTCTCGCTGTCGGGGAGTTCCACGCGGATGGTGGCGCTGCGCGGCCCGTCGGCCATGCTCAGCGCTTCGATCCCGTTCAGCCGGTCGCGCAGTACCCGGCCCACGGTGTCGATGGAAAAGCCGAGAACCTGCGCGCGCGGGGTCAGCTCCAGCGTCACCTCGCGCTTGTCCCAGGGCATCGTGTCGGTCAGGGCCGACACCTCGGGGAATTGCGCCAACTGCCGTTTCAGCGCTTCGGCCGCCGCCTTCAGTTGCAGGGTCTCGGCGCCATAAAGCTGGATCGACAGCGCGTCGCCGCCGGGGCCGCCGCGATAGCTGCGAAAACTCAATTCCTCGGTCGTTGGCAGGGTTTGCACCTCGGCCTGCAAGCGGCGCAGCACCTCGAACGCCGAATAGGGGCGCGCATCGGCGTCGATCAGTTCCACCGCGACGGACCCGGCCAGATCGGCGTCGCGATCCTCCGCCGCGGCCAGCCCGCGCCCGGTGTTGCCGCCCACCTGCGCCAGCACATAGGCCATGGGATCGCGGCCATGCTCGGCGGCGAGCGCCGCGCCCACGGCTTCGGCCGCACGCTGCAACTCCGCCATCTGCGCCAGAGTGTCGGCCCGCGTTGCCGTGGGCTGCATCACGAAATTCGCGCTGATCGACCCGCGCTCCGGCGCGTCGAAGAACCGCCACGGCACGGTGCCCGAGATCAGCAGCACCGCCTGACTCGCCAGAAGCGCCACGAGCACCGCCATCACGGGGTAGCGCGCGATGATGACCCATCGCGTGAAAGGCCGGAAGGCGCGGTCGCGCAGCACGGCAAAGCCGCGATTGACCTGCCGCGACGGCCAGTCGTACCAGGCCTGCGCCGACGACGCCGCGAGCGAATGGCGCATGTGATGCGGCAGGATCAGGAAGCATTCCACCAGCGACGCGGCGAGCACCGCGACCACGGTGATGGGAATGTCGTAGATCATCGTGCCGAACTGTCCGCCGATCACCGTCAGCGCGAGAAACGCGAGGATCGTCGTCAGCGCCGCCGAGAACACCGGCAGCGCCATGCGCCGCGCCGCGCGTTCGGCGGCGAGGCTGGGCGGCTCGCCCAGCGTGCGGGCGCGGAAATCGGCGTGCTCGCCCACGACGATGGCATCGTCCACCACGATCCCCAGCGTCAGGATCAAGCCGAACAGCGACACCATGTTCAGCGAGAGCCCGGCTGCGTACATCACCGCGAGCGCTGCGCCCATCGCCACGGGGATGCCCGCCGCCACCCAGAATGCCGTGCGCGCGTTCAGGAACAGGAACAGCAGCCCCACCACGAGCACGAGCCCCGTCAGCCCGTTCTTCAGAAGAAGGTTGATGCGCCCGGTGATCTGGTCCGACCGGGTACGGATCAGGTCTACCCGCATGCCTTCGGGCAGTGTCGCGGCAAAATCCCGCGCCACGTCCGCCACCACCCGTTGCAGCGCGATGGCATCGCCCGCGGCGGAGCGGTCCACACGCACAGTGATCGCCGGGTCGTCGTCCACGAAATACGCCTCCACCCGGTCGACGCCGCCCCGTTCGATCCGCGCGACATCGCCCACGCGCAGGGTGCGGCCGTCCGGCGTGCTGCGCAGCACGATGGCCGTGATATCGGCCACGCCGTCCCGCGATGTGCCGCTGCGCAGGCGTGCATTGGCGGCTTCCACGTTGCCCGCGGGCGCGCTGTCGACCCCCGCTTCGATGGCCTGTGCGATCTCGGACAGGGTGACGTCATGGCGGATCAGGTCGGCACTCTGCACGACGACGCGGGTCTGGCCATCGGCAATGCCGCTGATCGTGGTGCGCGTCACCCGGGCTTCGAACAGCCGCAGCACGAAGGCGTCGGCGAATCGCGCGATCTGGTCCACGCCCACCGGCCCGGTCAGCACCACGTCCGTCACCTGATCGCGCCATTCGCGGCGGGTGACCTCGGGCCTTTCGGCATCGTCGGGCAGGTCGGTCACGCCGTCCACGGCCGTCTGAACGGCGTCGAGCGCGCGGGCCATGTCCCAGCCGGGTTCGAACTCCAGCGAAATCCGCGCGCTGCCCTCGCGCGCAATGGCATCGGTTTCATCGACGCCTTCGACCGCCTGGAGCACGGGTAGCAGCGGCGCCACGATGGCACGGTCCACGTCTTCGGGGCCGGCGCCGTCCCAGGTCACGGTGACGCCGATATCGTCGAGCACGATGTCGGGGAAATACTGCGCGCGCAGGTTCAACGCAGCGGCCACGCCCAGCACGACCATCACTGCCAGCAGCAGGTTCGCCGCCGTGCGGTGGCGGACGAAATATCCCAGGATGCCCCCGCGCCCCACGTTCAGCCCCCGCGCCCGTCTTCGATCCGGCGCACAAGGGCCGCGGGCACACGGTCGGCCTGCAAGGCTGCGCGCATCCGGTCACGGTCGGCCGAGTCGAGCGCAGGATCCGCATCGAGCCGTTGCAGAAGCGCCGCGCGGCGCGCATCGGACAACTCCAGCATGACACCGCTCTGCGCGGCACCGGACGACACCGGCTGCGGGTCGGCCCTGCCCGTCACCTCCACCAGCAACCCCGCGCCAACCGCCGGGGTCCGGTCGGCCACGATGTCCGCCCCGGCCACGTCCGCAGCCTGCACAAGGACACTGTTGCCTTGCCTGCGGACGATCCCCACCCGCGCCTCGGTCAGCCGGTTGTCGGGGCCGATCACAAGCACGCCGCCATCTGCGGCGACGGCCGCGGCCGGCAGCGTCGCCACATCCGCTAGCGGCGGTTCGGCGATGGTGACGGTGACGATATCGCCGGGCCGGAAACCTGCCGTTCCGTCGAGCTGCGCAAACAGCTCCCGCCCGGTCTGGCCTTCGGCCACCACGGGGCTGACACGCAGGTCCGACGCGCTGGCCATGGCGCCATCCGTTCCGGGATCAAGCGTGACGCTCACGGGCCGGTCGGCGATAGCGCCATCACCTGCCACCAACCGCGCGAATTGCGCGGTCGACAGGCGGAAGGCGACCTCCAGCGCGGTCGGATCGACGACCTGCGCAAGCAACTCGCCCGCGGTCACGCGTGCGCCCGTCGTGACCGCGACATCCGACAGCACCCCGTCGAAGGGCGCGCGCAGGGTCGTGTCGGCCAGTCGCCGCTCGGCTTCCGACTGTGCGATCCGAGCTCGGGCGGTCGCGGTCACGGCCTGGTCCAGCGCGGCCTCTGCCTGTGCCAGCGCCTGCCTGCGCCCGACCACCGATTGCCGGGCCTGCGCCGCCGCCAGTGCCGCAGTCTCGACCGCCGCCGCACTGCCCACGCCACGGGCATCCAGATCCTCCTGCCGCGCCAGGGCTGCCGCGCGCAGGTCGGCCTGTTCCCGCGTCACCGCGAGATCCTCGCGCGCAAGGTCCACGTTCCGGCGCGTGTCCCGTTCCGCCGCCTCCGCATCGGCAAGATCGGTGCGCGCCGTGGCAAGTGCGGCTTCCGCCTCCGCCGGGTCGATCCGCACCAGCACCTGCCCCGCGGTCACCGCAACCCCGTCGCGGAACGGGTCGGACAGGTCCACCACCGCACCACCCGCCGCCGCACGCAGATCAAGCGTCCGGGTGCCGCGCAGCACCCCGAACGCCTCGATCACCGGCTCGGCGGGACCGGGGACCACGGTCACGGCCCGCACGGACACCGCGATCTCCCGCCGGGGGCGGTCCTGGGGCGCCTCGCCCATCGCCAGGTTCACCGCGCGCCAGACGGCGCTGCCCGCCCAGCCGAGCGCGCCAAGGCTCAGCGCTGCCAGAAGAACCCCGAGCATGGCTTGCCGCAGAAACAGCATGGCTTTGCCTTTCCCGAACCGGACCGCGTGACCGGCCCGTGTCACTTGTGCCGTCACTTGCGCCGCTGATGTTCGTCCAGCCGCGGCAGGATCTCCACGAAATTGCAGGGTCTGTGGCGATAATCGAGCTGCATCGACAGGATCTCGTCCCACGCGTCACGGCAGGCCGAGGGGCTGCCGGGCAGCGCGAACAGGTAGGTGCCCCCCGCCACGCCCGCCGTCGCCCGGCTTTGCACCGCCGAGGTGCCGATCTTGGCGAAGGACACCATGGTAAACAGCGTCCCGAACGCGTCGATTTCCTTTTCATAGACGTCCCGGTGCGCCTCCACCGTCACATCGCGGCCTGTCAGCCCCGTCCCGCCGGTGGAGATCACCACATCGATGCCGGGATCGGCCACCCAGGCGCGCAGGCGGTCCGCGATCTCGGACCGTTCGTCGCGCAGGATCGTGCGCACGGCCAGCACATGGCCCGCGGCGGCGATCCTGTCGGCCAGCGTGTCGCCGGACCGGTCATCCCCGGCCTGCCGCGTGTCCGACACTGTCAGCAGCGCGATGCGCACGGGCATGAAGGACCTCGTGTCGTCGATCCGGCTCATGGCGATGTCCCTTCGGGATGCAAGCGCGCGCGCAGGGAGAGAAGGTCCGCCCATGTCTCCCGCTTGGCGGCGGGATTGCGCAAAAGATATGCGGGGTGCAGCATCGGCAGGCAGGGCCGACCCGCAAGCTCCGTCCACTGGCCCCGCAGCCGGGTGATGCCCGACCGGCCCAGCAGGCCCTCGCAGGCGGTATTGCCCATCAGCACGACGATATCCGGGTCCGCGATCGCGAGATGCCGCCGCGCGAAGGGGGCCATCATCGCCATCTCCTGCGCGGTGGGCTTGCGGTTCTGGGGCGGACGCCACGGGATCAGATTGCTGATATAGACCGCGGCACCCGTGTCCGGGGCCGTGCGCGACAGCCCGATGGGGGCGAGCATCCGGTCCAGAAGCTGCCCCGCGCGCCCGACGAACGGCTTGCCCTGCATGTCCTCGTCGCGGCCCGGCGCCTCGCCCAGGATCATCACGCGCGCACCGGCCACACCGTCGCTGAACACCAGCGTCCGCGCCCCGTGCTTCAGCTCGCAGCGGTCGAAGGCGTCCATGGCGGCGCGGAGCGAGTCCAGATCGGTCGCGGCGGCGGCCATCGCCTCGGCCAGGGCGACCGGGTCGTCGTCCATGCGAGCCGCCGCGGGGGCCTTGTCGGCGGCCGGGGCGGGTTTCGCGGGCGGCGGTGCGGCGTAGCGATCCACGGGCAGATCGCCGAGCGCCGTGTCGGCCCCCAGTTCCGCCTGCCAGTCCAGAAGCGCCTTGATCGCGCGGGCCGTGTCCATCCCCTGCATGGGCCATATCTAGGGCGCGGCGCGGCGCTGCACAATCGGCCGCGTTGCCGCGCGGAATGTTTCCGGGCTGGGCCCTTGTGACCGCGTGGGCCTGTTCCTATAAGCCCCGGGAAAGCATGGGGGACGCGCGATGACATTCCGCCAACGGCACCTGCTGGGGATCGAACCGCTCCACCCGCTGGAGATCACGACGCTTCTGGATCTTGCCGACACCTATGTGGACCTGAACCGCCGCGCGCAGAAACATGCCGACGTGCTGGCGGGGCTCACCCAGATCAACATGTTCTTCGAGGCCTCCACCCGCACGCAGGCCAGTTTCGAACTGGCGGGCAAGCGGCTGGGCGCGGACGTGATGAACATGTCGATGCAGGCCAGTTCCATCAAGAAGGGCGAGACCCTGATCGACACGGCGCTGACGCTCAATGCGATGCACCCCGACCTGCTGGTGGTGCGCCATCCCCATTCGGGCGCAGTGGACCTGCTGGCGCAGAAGGTGAACTGCGCCGTGCTGAACGCGGGCGACGGGCGGCATGAACATCCGACACAGGCGCTGCTGGATGCGCTGACAATCCGTCGGGCCAAGGGGCGGCTGCACCGGCTGAACGTGGCGATCTGCGGCGACATCGCCCATTCCCGCGTGGCACGGTCCAACATCCTTCTGCTGCACAAGATGGAAAACCGCGTGCGCCTGATCGGGCCACCCACGCTGATGCCGTCCGAGATCGGCGAACTGGGCGTGGAAGTCTATGACGACATGCGCGACGGGCTGGCCGGCTGCGACGTGGTGATGATGCTGCGGCTGCAACGCGAGCGGATGGATGGCGGCTTCATCCCGTCCGAGCGGGAGTATTACCACCGCTACGGGCTCGATCCCGAGAAACTGTCCCATGCCGCCGACGACGCCATCGTGATGCATCCGGGGCCCATGAACCGCGGGGTGGAGATCGACGGGATCCTTGCCGACGACATCAATCGCAGCGTCATACAGGAACAGGTCGAAATGGGTGTCGCGGTGCGCATGGCGGCGATGGACCTTTTGGCGCGCAACCTGCGGGCCGAAGGGCTGGGGGCGGCATGACCGGCCGGGATTTGCGTGTCGTGGCGGGCGAATCCGGCCATGTGCGGCTTTTTACCATCGACACGGAACATCCCGACGGCGCAGCCCTGCGCGCTGCTCTCGTGGCTGATGACGGCACTGCCCCGGCGCTGGTGGCCGCGGCGCTGGGGGTGGGGCATGTCGATCCGCAATGGATCACGCTTGTACCGGTCGCCGATGTTCGCGCCATCGGTCTTGCGACCTATCTGCGCGCCGGGCACGACATACCAGACGAACAACTGGCGGCGCAATCGGCGGCGCTGGGGCGCGCGGCGGGGCATATCCTGCTGGTCATGTCCCCGGCCTTCGCCGGCCGCGCCGAGACGATCGCCCTGTCGCCGTGCCTGACCCCACTGGCCGCTTTCACCCGCCGCCGCGAGGCACCGCCCGCGCCGCCGCCGCAACCCGATCCCGTACCGGCACCACCCGCACCCGAACCGGCGCCCGTGCGCGGCGGGCTGCGCCCGCTGGCCATCGGCGCGCTGGTGGTCGCGGCGGCACTGATCGTGCTTCTGCTTGCGCTGGGGGGCGGATCATGACGGGCGATGGCTGGGCGGGCATTCTCAACCCCGGCGAAAGGGTCCTGTGGCAGGGTCAGCCAGACCCCGCGCCCGATTTCACCGGCTGGCGGCTGTCGGACGGCATCTTCGGTGGCGCCTTCGCGGGTTTCGCGCTGTTCTGGATGGCCATGGCGCTGGGGCAGCTGCCGGGGGGCACGTTCATCGGCCTCGTCTTCCCGCTCTTCGGGCTGCCGTTCCTCGTGATCGGGCTCAAGCGCGCCGGGGGCGAACGGCTGTGGCAGGCCCATGTCCGGCGCCGGACATGGTATACCCTGACCGATGAGCGCGCCTTCATCGCCACGAACGTGCTGGGACGCCGCCAGCTGGCCGCCTATCCCATCACGCCCGCGACACGGCTTGACCGCGACGGGCGCGACATCTGGTTCGCCACCGACATCGTGCGCACAAAGCGCGGCACCGACCGCCGCCGCGTGGGCTTCACCCACCTGCCCGACCCGGACCGGGTGTTCAGCCTCATGCGGCAACTCCAGCAGGAACCCAGATGACCACGACCCTGTTCGACAACGCAAGGCTGATCGATCCGGAAACCGGCACCGATGTGCCCGGCTGGTTGCTGGTCGACGGCAGCACGATCGCCGCGCGCGGCACCGACGCCCCGCCGGACGCACCCCATGTCATCGACTGCGCGGGCGCGTGCCTTGCACCCGGCATCGTGGACATGGGCGTCAAGCTGGGCGAACCGGGCGAGCGGCACAAGGAAAGCTTCAAGACCGGCGGGCGCGCGGCCGCGGCGGGTGGCGTCACCACCGTGGTCATGCGGCCCGACACGCTGACCCCCATCGACAGCCCGGAGGTGCTGGAATTCGTGCTGCGCCGGGGGCGGGAGGCCGCCCCGGTGAACATGGCCGCCATGGCGACCCTGACCCGCGCCCGCGAAGGCCGCGAGATGACCGAGATCGGTTTCCTGCTCGATGCGGGCGCGCTGGCGTTCACCGATGGCGACCGGGTCTGCCGCGATACCCGCGTGCTGATCCGCTGCCTGACCTATGCGCGCGGGCTTGGTGCGCTGGTGATCGGCCACCCGCAGGAACCGCAACTCAGCGCGGGGGCGGGCATCACCAGCGGCAAGTTCGCCACGCTGCGCGGCCTGCCCGCCGTGTCGCCCATGGCCGAACGCATGGGGCTGGAACGGGATCTCGCGCTCGTGGAAATGACCGGCGCGCGTTACCACGCCGACCAGATCACCACGGCCTGCGCCCTGCCCGCCCTGCGCCGTGCGCGCGAGGCGGGGCTCGACGTGACCGCTGGCATCTCGATCCACCACCTGACGCTGAACACTCTGGACGTGGGCGATTATCGCAGCTTCTTCAAGCTCAAGCCCCCCCTGCGCCACGAAGAGGATCGCGCGGCGATGGTGGAGGCGCTGCGCGACGGCCTGATCGACGTGATCTGCTCCATGCACACCCCGCAGGACGAGGAGAGCAAGCGCCTGCCGTTCGAGGAGGCCGCGTCGGGTGCCGTGGGGCTGGAAACGCTCCTGCCCGCGGCGTTGCGGCTCTATCATTCCGGTGACATGGACCTGCCGGGCCTGTTCCGGGCGCTATCGCTGAATCCCGCGCGCAGGCTCGGGCTGCCAGGAGGACAACTATCCGTGGGCGCGCCTGCCGACCTTGTCCTGTTCGATCCGGACGCACCTTTCGTGCTCGACCGGTTCACGCTGCACTCCAAGTCCAAGAACACCCCCTTCGACGGTGCGCGGCTCCAGGGGCGGGTGCGCGGCACGTGGGTCGGCGGATACCGGGTGTTCGGATGATCCCGGCGCTGACCACACCGCCCGCGCTGATGGCGCTGACGGCGCTGGCGGCCTACCTGCTGGGCTCCGTGCCCTTCGGCATCGTGATGGCGCGGCTGTTCGGGCTGGGCGACCTGCGCAAGATCGGGTCCGGCAATATCGGCGCCACGAACGTGCTGCGCACCGGCAACCGACTTGCGGCGTTGTTGACGCTGATTTGCGATGCGGGCAAGGGGGCGGCGGCGGTGCTGGCGGCACGCGCGGCGCTGGGGCCCGATGCGGCACAGGTCGCGGGCTTCGCCGCCTTCCTTGGCCATTGCTTCCCGGTCTATCTCGGCTTTCGCGGCGGCAAGGGGGTCGCCACCTTCCTCGGCACGCTGATCGCGCTGGCATGGCCCGTGGGCCTTGCCGCCTGCGGGCTCTGGGCTATCGCGGCGGCGCTCAGCCGCATCTCGTCGCTTTCGGCACTGGTGGCTGCGGGGCTGGGTCCTGTCGCGGCTCTCATGCTGGGCCGCACGGACATCATCGCGCTCGCCATCGCCTTGGCTGCGCTGGTCTTCTACCGCCATGCCGAGAACATCCGTCGGCTCCGTGCGGGAACGGAGCCAAGAATCGGGCGGAAATGATCCCGCCCGATCTGCATACCTGATGGCTTGTCGACGCGGTCGTCAGGCTGCTTTCGTGCCCTCGCGCGCGCCGAAATGGCCGATCACGCGCGCCGCAAGCCGCGCACCTTCGCGCCCCGCCTCGGCCACGTTGCTGCCCCGCGCAAGCGCCACGAGGAACCCGGCGGCGAAGGCATCGCCCGCACCGGTCGTGTCCACGACCTTTGCGACTGGCTCCGCCGCGATCTCGGCCACGGGTCCGCCATCGGACACGAACGCACCGTTCTCGGACCGGGTCAGCGCCACAGTGCTCACATGCTCCAGCGCCCAATGCAGGGCCGACATCGGATCGGGCGCACCCGACAGGGCGGCCAGTTCGATCTCGTTGCCGATGAGAATGTCGCAATCGCCTTCGATCAGCGCCAGCATCGCGTCGCGCTGGCGGTCCACGCAGGCGGCATCGGACGGTGTCAGCGCCACGCGCGCGCCCACGCCGCGCGCCAGTTCCACGGCGCGTGCCACGTTGGCGGCCCCATGCGGGGCGTCGAAATGGTAGCCTTCGACCAGCAGGATCGCCGTCTCGGGCGGAAGATGATCGGGCAGGTCATCGGGGTGCAGATCGACGCAGGCCCCCAGATGGGTGGACATCGTCCGTTCGCCATCCGGCGTGACCATCACGACGCAATGGCCCGTGGCATTGCCCCCGACCTGATCGGCTACCGGGACGGTGATCCCCAACGCCGCCATGTCGGACCGGAACACCGCCCCCAAATCGTCGCCCGCGACCTTGCCAAGGAACGTGCCCTTGAGACCCAGATCCCCGACATGGGCGATGGTATTGGCCACCGACCCCCCGGATTGCTGAATGCCGGGGCCGATTTCCGCATAGAGTGCCGCGGCGGTCGCCGCGTCCACGAGATGCATTTCGCCCACCGTCAGGCCGTGGCGCGCGGGCGAATCCGGCCCGACCGACGCCAGCACGTCCACCAGCGGATTGCCGATACCGGCGATTTGCGGTTCAGATTTGTTCATTTTGCGATGTCGGGGCGGCACGACGCCGCCCCGCCCCCTGTCAATAACGGTAATGTTCGGGCTTGAACGGGCCTTCCGGCTTCACACCGATATAGGCCGCCTGCTCAGGCGACAGGGTGCTCAGCTTCACGCCGATCCGGTCGAGATGCAGGCGCGCGACCTTTTCATCGAGATGCTTGGGCAGCACGTAGACCTCGTTCTTGTACTGGTCGCCGCGGGTCCACAGTTCGATCTGCGCCAGCACCTGGTTGGTGAAGGACGCCGACATCACGAAGGACGGATGCCCCGTCGCGTTGCCAAGGTTCAGCAGGCGCCCTTCGGACAGCAGGATGATCCGGTTGCCCGCGGGCATCTCGATCATGTCCACCTGATCCTTGATGTTGGTCCATTTGTGGTTCTTCAGGCTCGCGACCTGAATTTCATTGTCGAAGTGCCCGATATTGCCGACGATCGCCATGTCCTTCATCTCGCGCATATGCTCGATGCGGATCACGTCCTTGTTGCCGGTCGTGGTGATGAAGATGTCGGCCGTGCCGATCACATCTTCCAGCGTCGTCACCTCGAACCCGTCCATCGCCGCCTGAAGTGCGCAGATCGGATCGACCTCGGTCACCTTGACGCGCGCGCCCGCACCCGCCAGCGATGCCGCCGAGCCCTTGCCCACATCACCGTAACCGCACACGACCGCGACCTTGCCAGCCATCATCGTGTCGGTGGCGCGGCGGATGCCATCCACCAGCGACTCCTTGCAGCCGTACTTGTTGTCGAACTTCGATTTCGTGACGCTGTCGTTCACGTTGATCGCCGGGAAGGGCAGACCGCCCTCGCGCATCAGCTGGTAGAGCCGGTTGACGCCGGTGGTGGTCTCTTCCGACACGCCCTTGATCTGGTCACGGGTCTTGGTGAACCAGCCGGGCGACGCCTTCATGCGCTTGGCGATCTGCTTCTTGATGACCTCTTCCTCCTCGGAGCCGGGTACCGGGATGATGTCTTCACCGGCTTCGGCCCGCGCGCCCAGCAGGACATAAAGCGTCGCGTCGCCGCCATCGTCGAGGATCATGTTCGGCCCGTCCGCGAACTGGAACGACCGGTCGAGATAATCCCAGTGTTCTTCCAGCGTCTGGCCCTTGATGGCGAACACGGGCGTGCCCCCCGCCGCGATCGCGGCCGCGGCGTGGTCCTGGGTCGAGAAGATGTTGCAGGACGCCCAGCGGACCTCGGCGCCAAGGGCGTTCAGCGTCTCGATCAGGACGGCGGTCTGGATCGTCATGTGCAGCGATCCGACGATCCGCGCGCCCTTCAGCGGTTTCGCCTCGCCGAATTCCTGCCGTAGGGCCATCAGGCCCGGCATCTCGGTCTCGGCGATGTCAAGTTCCTTGCGGCCATATGCGGCCAACGCGATGTCCTTGACGATGTAATCGGCGGCGATCTGTTCCTGGGTGTTCATGTGATCCTATCCTCTGAATGTCACTGCGCGGCGGCGCTGGCGCCGAAACGGCTGGCCAGTTCCGCGGCAAGATCGGTGCGTTCCCACGAAAAGCCGCCATCGGCATCGGGTTCGCGCCCGAAATGGCCATAGGCGGCGGTGCGGGCATAGATCGGTTTCAGCAGGTCGAGCTGCGTGCGGATGCCGCGCGGGGTCAGCTTGACCATGTCCTGAAGCGCGCGCGAGATCGCGTCCTCGTCCGCTTGGCCCGTGCCCAGCGTATCCACATAAACAGCCACGGGCTGCGGCACGCCGATGGCATAGGCAAGCTGGATCTGGCACTTCTCGGCCAGCCCCGCGGCCACGACGTTCTTGGCGAGGTAGCGCGCGACATAGGCCGCCGAGCGGTCCACCTTGGTCGGGTCCTTCCCCGAGAACGCGCCGCCACCATGGGGGGCAGCACCCCCGTAGGTGTCCACGATGATCTTGCGCCCCGTCAGGCCCGCATCGCCATCGGGACCGCCGATCACGAACCGCCCCGTGGGGTTCACGATCAGCTTGGAATCGTCGAGTTCCGTCCAACCCTCGGGCATCGACATCTCGACGAAGGGCTTCACGAGCTCGCGCACCTCTGCGGTGGACAGGTCTTCGGCATGCTGGGTCGACACGACGACGGTATCCACCGCGACGGGCTTCCCGCCCTCGTAGCGCAGGGTCACCTGGCTTTTCGCGTCGGGACCGAAGCCCGGCTGCGCGCCGGATTTGCGTGCCTCGGCCATCAGCCGCAGGATGCGGTGCGCCACGAGGATCGGCATGGGCATCAGTTCCGGCGTTTCGTTGCAGGCATAGCCGAACATGATGCCCTGGTCGCCTGCGCCTTCCTCGCCCTTGTCGCCTTCGTCCACGCCTTGCGCGATGTCGGCCGACTGTTCGTGCAGAAGGTTATTCACCGCACAGGTCTTCCACGAAAAACCGGACTGCTCGTAGCCGATGTCGCGGATCGCGTCGCGGGCGATTTCTTCGACCTTCTGACGCACGGAGTTGGGGCCGCGCACCTCGCCTGCGATGGTGACGTGGTCGGTCGTCGCCAGCGTTTCGCAGGCCACGCGGGCAAGGGGATCCTCGGCCAGGAAGGCATCGAGGATGGCATCCGAAATCCGGTCGCAGACCTTGTCCGGGTGTCCCTCTGACACCGATTCACTGGTGAACAGCCAGCTTCTGTCGCTCATGTCTCGTCACTCCTTGGATCGTGTGGGGCACCGGCGCGCGGTGCGTCATTCATGGGGCTTACTCGGCCGCGCGGACCGCGGCGGGTGTTCGCCCCGGCGTATAGCCGAGGTTCGGTGACAGCCAGCGTTCCATCTCGGCCAGGTCCATGCCCTTGCGCGCGGCGTAATCGGCCACCTGGTCCGCGCCCAACCGCCCGACGCCGAAATAGGCCGCGCCGGGATGTGCGAAATACAGGCCGGACACAGCGGAGGATGGCCACATCGCGCAGCTTTCGGTCAGCTTCAGCCCCGCATGGCGCGGCGCATCGAGCATGTCGAACAGGCGGCGCTTTTCGGTGTGGTCGGGGCTGGCGGGATAGCCCGGCGCGGGGCGGATGCCGCGGTAGCGTTCCGCGATCAGGTCCTCGTTGCTCAGCGCCTCGTCCGCCGCATAGCCCCAGAGCGTGCGGCGCACGCGGTGGTGCAGCGCTTCGGCAAAAGCCTCGGCCAGCCGGTCACCCAGCGCCTGCACCATGATGGCGTCGTAATCGTTGCCCTCGGCCTTGAAGCGTTCGGCAAGGTCATGGACCTCGGGTCCCGCGTTCACGGCGAAACCGCCGATCCAGTCGGGGATGCCCTTGGGTGCCACGAAATCCGACAGGCACATGGACGCGCGGTCCTTGGACTTTGTCCCCTGCTGGCGCAGCATGCAGAACCGGTCGCGTTCGGTCGTGCGGGCTTCGTCGTCCCACACGATGATGTCGTCGCCGTCGCGATTGGCAGGCCACAGCGCCACGACACCGCGCGGCGTGAACCAGTGCTCGTCCACGATCCGCCCCAGCATCGCCTGCGCCGCGTCGTAGAGTTCGCGTGCGGGTGCCCCCATCGCCGGATCGTCGAGGATCGCGGGATACGTCTTGCGCATCTCCCAGGTCCAGAAGAACGGCGACCAGTCGATGAACGGCACGAGATCCGCCGCCGTCCAGTCGTCGATCACCGTCAGCCCCGGTGTCTGCGGCGCGGGCGGGCTGTAGCTGTCCCAGCCGCCATCGAATGCATTCTCGCGCGCTTCCGCGATCGGGGTCGTCTTGCGATCGTCCGACGCGGCGCGCCCTTCGCGCAGGCGGCCCTGCTCCGCGCGGACCTGGTCGAGGAACACGGGCGCCTTCGTCTTGCTCAGCAGGCTGGAGACGACGCCCACCGCCTTGGACGCGTCATCCACATGAACCACGCCATGGTCGTATTCCGGGGCGATCCGAAGCGCGGTGTGCTTCTTCGACGTGGTCGCCCCCCCGATCAGCAGCGGCAGGTTCAGCCCCGCGCGGGTCATTTCGGCGGCCACGTCCACCATCCTGTCGAGCGACGGCGTGATGAGCCCGGACAGGCCGACGATATCGACCTTTTCTTCCACGGCCTTCGCGATGATGTCCTCGGTCGGGACCATCACGCCCATGTCCACCACGTCGTAATTGTTGCACTGCAGCACGACGCCCACGATGTTCTTGCCTATGTCGTGCACGTCGCCCTTCACGGTCGCCATCAGCACGCGCCCCTTGGCCGAGGTATCGCCGGAGCGCTTCTTTTCCTCTTCCATGTAGGGCAGCAGATGCGCCACCGCGGCCTTCATGACGCGGGCGGATTTCACCACCTGCGGCAGGAACATCTTGCCCGCGCCAAACAGGTCGCCGACCACGTTCATGCCGTCCATCAGCGGCCCCTCGATCACGTCGAGCGGCTTTTCGGCGCGCTGGCGGCATTCCTCGGTGTCGTCGACGACGAAATCGGTGATCCCGTGCACCAGCGCGTGTTCCAGCCGCTTCTCGACGGGCAGTTCGCGCCACTTGGGGTCTTCCTTCTTCGCCGCCTCGCCGGTGTTGCGATACTTGTCCGCGATGGCGAGCAGTCGGTCGGTGGCGTCGGGCCGGCGGTTGAACAGGACGTCCTCGACATGGTCGCGCAGCTCGTCCGGGATGTCGTCATAGACCGTGATCTGCCCCGCGTTGACGATGGCCATGTCCATCCCCAGCGGGATCGCGTGATACAGGAACGCGGAATGCATAGCCTCGCGCACCGCGTCGTTGCCGCGAAAGCTGAAGGACACGTTCGACAGCCCGCCCGACACGTGGCAGTCGGGCATCGCGTCCTTGATCATGCGCGTCGCGTCGAAGAACGCGTTGGCGTAGTCGTTGTGTTCCTCGATCCCCGTCGCCACGGCGAAGATGTTGGGATCGAAGATGATGTCCCACGGCTCGAACCCGGCCTTGTCCACCAGCAGGTCGTGGGATCGCTTGCAGATGTCGAACTTGTGCTGCGCGGTCTCGGCCTGCCCGCCTTCGTCGAAGGCCATGACGACGACCGCCGCCCCGTGCCGGCGGACGATCCGCGCCTGTTCAAGAAACGCGTCTTCGCCTTCCTTCAGCGAGATGGAATTGACGACGCAGCGGCCCTGCACGCATTTCAGCCCGGCCTCGATCACGTCGAACTTGGAACTGTCGATCATGACCGGCACCCGGCTGATATCCGGTTCCGCCGCGATCAGGTTGAGGAAGGTGACCATGGCCTCCTTGGAGTCCAGAAGCCCCTCGTCCATGTTCACGTCGATGATCTGCGCGCCGTTTTCGACCTGGCTGCGCGCCACGTCGAGCGCGGCGGCATAGTCGCCCGCCATGATGAGCTTCTTGAACTTCGCCGAGCCGGTGACATTGGTCCGTTCGCCGATATTGATGAAACGCGAGACACTGCTCATGCGGCTTCCCCTTCGTCGGCGCCCGCGGCTTCGAACATCTCCAGCCCCGACAGACGCATCCGGCGCACCGGCGCGGGGATCTTGCGCGGCCTCTGCCCCGCCACGGCCTTGGCGATGGCGGCGATATGGTCGGGCGTCGTGCCGCAGCAGCCGCCGACGATGTTCACAAGCCCCGCGCGCGCCCACTCGCCGATGTGATCCGCGGTCTCGCGGGGCTGTTCGTCGTAGCCGCCCATGTCATTGGGCAGGCCCGCGTTCGGATAGGCGCTGACACGGGTGTCCGCGACCCCGGACAGGGTGCGCACATGGGCGCGCATTTCGGCGGCCCCCAATGCGCAGTTCAATCCGACCGAGAACGGACGCGCATGGCGCACGGACACCCAGAACGCCTCGGGCGTCTGGCCGGTCAGGGTGCGGCCCGAACGGTCCGTGATCGTGCCCGAAATCATGATCGGCGGCACGGCCAGCCCCGCGTCGCGCAGGCTGTCGATGGCATAAAGCGCCGCCTTGGCATTGAGCGTGTCGAAGATCGTTTCCACGAGGATGATGTCCGCCCCGGCCTCCACCAGTGCGCGCGCGGCCTCGCCATAGGCATCGGCCAGTTGGTCGAAGGTCACGCCCCGATGGCCGGGGTCGTTCACGTCCGGGCTGATCGACGCGGTCTGGTTCGTCGGCCCGATGGCCCCCGCGACCCAAGCCGGGCGGTCCAGCCCCGCCTGTTCGATGGCCTCGCGCGCGATGGCGACCGATGCCGCGTTCATTTCCGCCGACAGGTGCACCATGCCATAGTCCGCCTGGCTGATCGCGTTCGCGCCGAAGGTGTTCGTGCACAGGATATCGGCACCCGCGTCCAGAAATGCGGCGTGGATGTCGCGGATCATGTCGGGCTGCGTCAGGCTGAGCAATTCGTTATTGCCGCCCACGTCCTGCGCCCAATCCACGAAACGGTCCCCGCGATAGGTCGCCTCGTCGGGCTTGTGGGTCTGGATCATCGTGCCCATGGCCCCGTCCAGAACCAGAATCCGCTCTGCCGCCGCCTGTTCGAGGTCCCGTGCCTGTGCCATACCAAGTCCTTGTAATCTGCGCCGCGCCTCGATAGGCGCGGTTGCCGGTCCGTTTCGCCATATACCACGGCTCTGCGGCTTTCCAGCCGCGGTTTTCCGCTGCCCTTGTGCGTCAGGCAGGCTTGCGGAAGACTTGGATGCCCCAGGCCAGTTGCCCGGCATCCGCCGCATCGACCCAGTTCTGAAGGCCCGTCGCCATCTTGGTCAGATACTCGAGCGACGCGCCTGCATCGCGCAGCAGGGCTTCGTTGGCCTGCAGTTCCTCAAGCACCCGCGCATAGTGGGTGCGCAGGTTATGCAGCCCGTCTTCCTGCTCCACCAGGTCGAACCCCGCCGCCTCGGCGGCCTGCCGATAGAACTGCATCGATCCCAGGTCGTTCAACTGCAACCGGTCATAAACGGCTTGCAAGGCGCCGGGCGTCACCTCGTCGGCCTGCATCGGGTCCGTGAAGATCAGCGTCCCGCCGGGCTTGAGCACGCGGAATGCCTCCCCCATGATCTTGGCGCGCTGGTCGGAATGCAGGAACGCGTCCTGCGACCAGACAACATCGAAACTGGCGTCGGCTTCGGGCACGTCCTCGAACACGCCGTGGCGGACCGCGATGCGGTCGCCCAGCCCGGCCTCGCGGATCTTGGCGCGGTTATAGTCGTTCTGCGTCTCGGAAATGTTCAGGCAGACCGCCTGCGCGCCCGTGGCCTTCACCAGTTTGCGCATCGCGCCGCCGTAGCCTGCACCGAGATCCAGCACGCGCGCGCCGTCGCCCAGGCCGTCAAGCTTGTCGATCATCCGGTAGACGATGCGGTCCGAAGCATCGCGGATCACGGACGTTTCGCTGTAATCGCCGATATGCAGGTCTTCGCCCCCCCAGATCGTCGAATAGAACAGGTCCGCGTCGTCGCTGTCGTAATAGTCTTCGGTCACGGTCCGGATATCGGTGCCGTCCTCGGACTGGCCGCCCCAGCGCACGAGATGGAGCGAGGATTTCTCGGCCACGTGAATGAAGAAGTCCGGCTTGCCCTCGGAATAGGTTTCCTGGAAATCGCCATAGGTTCGCACCCGTTCGAACCCGGCTTCGTCCAGCAGGCGGCGGATGTAGTTCTTGCGGATCGGACACATGTTGAGCGTGTAGTGCGACCCGTCCGGGAAGCTGTAGCGCATCCGGCACAGCCCCTCGTCCACGTGTTCCGGCTCGGCCGTGACCTGATCGCCGCAATAGTAATATTTGTGCTTCGTGCTGAAGCCCTCGTCCAGCATCGCGTCATAGTTGCGCTGATCAAGGATCAGGATGCCGTCATGCTTGAGCGCGGCGTAGTATTCGGCCAGCGCGCGGCGGCGATCCCGTTCCTCGTGCAGATGCGTGAACGAATTGCCGAGGCATACGATCGCATCGTACTTGCCCTTGATGTCGCGGTTCAGCCAGCGCCAGTCGGCCTGCACCGTCTTGAGGATCAGGCCGTGCTTCTGGCCATTCGCGAACGCCTTGGCCAGCATCGCGGCCGACCCGTCCGCCGTGGTCACATCGAATCCGGCTTCGGTCAGGCGCACGGAATGAAAGCCCGTCCCCGCCGCCACGTCGAGCACGGTTTCCTTGCCGCGCGCCCGCAGGATGTCGATGAAGAACTGCCCTTCGGACCGCGCGCGGCCCTGCCAGTCGATCAGTTCATCCCATTTTTCCACGAACGCCATGATGTATTCGGCGCGGTAGCGGTCTGTATCGCGGTTGGTCAGCGGATCGCCGTCATAGCCCTGTTCGCGCAGGTCAAGCTCGGCGTTTCGCTTGGCGGGCATATCTTCGGCCATGGTGTCTCCATTCCGCTGCTTGGCGCGCGCAGATACCCCGTGCCACGAACGGCACGGACGACGCGCATGATGATGTCAGTTTGTGCCCCGCACCGGACCGTGGGGGCGGCGCGCCGTATGCGCACCGAGGCGCAGCAGGCCCCGTTTCCGGGGGCTCAACCGCAAGCTGCGACGTGTTGCCGCTGCGTATGTTGATGAGACCGTAGCCAGACGCCGCCCACCGATCAACAGCCGGCGCGCAAAAAACAGGGCCCGATCTCAAGACAGGCATCAGAGAACTGATATAAATGCATTTTTTGTCAGTGATAGTTTTGCGACACCGGGTGACGACTGCGGTTCAAGCCGTCCGGGCCCCGGATCCGGGGCTGCCCGCCGCGGTTGATTCCCCCGTCCCGCGGCGTGAACGACTGCGACACCCGGTAGCTGCGGATCGCCTGAATACGACACGTGGCGTGGCTTTGACGACAGCCTGTAAAACCCTTGCCGGAACACGGATGCTGCGCTAGCAGTATGGTCATGCGACGGGAGAATCCGGGGTAACCCGGTGCCGAAGGAGCAACCGCCCCGGTAAACTCTCAGGCCAAAGGACCGTTGCAGGACCGAACACTCTGGAGAGTGGCATGAACGCCATGCCCGCCGAAGGGATAGCGATCTCAGGCGCAAGGGACAGAGGGGGCATCATCGGGCGGCGCAGCCGCAATGCGTGATGCCGGCGCCAACCGGCACGATTGACGGGCCATGTTGGATTGGCTGGGGGCTGAATGTCGGACCTGAACACAACACCGCTGCATGCGCTGCATGGCGAACTGGGCGCGAAGATGACGCCATTCGCGGGCTACGACATGCCGCTGCAATACCCGGCCGGCGTGCTGAAGGAACATCTGCACTGCCGGTCGCAGGCGGGGCTGTTCGATGTCAGCCACATGGGACAGGTGATCCTGCGTACCCCGTCGGGTGACGCAGCGGACGCGGCCCTGGCGCTGGAATCGCTGGTGCCCGTGGACCTGCTGGGGCTGAAACCCGGCCGGCAGCGATACGGGCTTTTCACCAACGACGCAGGCGGGATCGAGGACGATCTGATGATCGCCAATCGTGGCGACCACCTGTTTCTCGTCGTCAACGCCGCCTGCAAGGACGCAGACATCGCGCGGTTGCGCGCCCGGCTGGACGGGCTGTGCAGCGTCGAGCCGGTCACCGACCGCGCGCTGATCGCTTTGCAGGGGCCCGGCGCCGAGGCCGCGCTGCTTGACCTGACCACCGCGTGCCGCGACATGCGCTTCATGGATGTCACAACCGTGGATAGCGATTTCGGCCCGCTCTGGGTATCGCGGTCCGGCTACACGGGTGAGGATGGCTACGAAATCTCTGTCGCCGCCGACCGCGCCGAGGCGTTCGCTCGCGCCCTGCTCGAAGACCCCGCCGTCGCCCCCATCGGGCTGGGTGCCCGCGACAGCCTTCGGCTGGAGGCGGGGTTGTGCCTCTACGGCGCCGATCTCGACCCGACCACGACGCCGGTCGAGGCCGCGCTGACATGGGCCATCCAGAAGGCCCGCCGCACCGGCGGCGCGCGGGAGGGCGGTTTTCCGGGGGCGGATGTGATCCTGCGCCAGATGGCGGAGGGCCCCGCCCGCCTGCGCGTGGGCCTGCTGCCCGAGGGCCGCGCGCCCATGCGCGCCGGAACCGAGATCTTCGCCGCGCCGGATGACGATACGCCCATCGGCACCGTCACGTCCGGCGCTTATGGCCCGTGGATCGAGGCGCCCATGTCCATGGCCTATCTCGCCACCCACGCCACCGAACCCGGCACGGTCGTCTTTGGCGCGGTGCGCGGCAAGCGCCTGCCCGCGACCGTGACCGCGCTGCCCTTCCGCCCCGCCCAGTTCAAACGCTGACCCCAAGACACCACCCCAAGGACCCCGAGGACCACAGGCATGAAGTTCACCGAAGAACACGAATGGCTCCGCCCCGAAGACGACGTGATCGTCGTGGGCATCACCGAACACGCCGCCACGCAGCTTGGCGATCTGGTGTTCGTGGAACTGCCCGAACCGGGCATCATGGTCAGCAAGGACGACGAGATCGTGGTGATCGAATCCGTCAAGGCGGCGTCCGACATCCTCGCCCCCATCGATGGCGAGATCGTCGAGGTGAACGAGGGGCTCGTGGACAACCCCGCGCTCGTGAACGACGACCCGCTGGGCGAGGCGTGGTTCTTCAAGATGAAGCCATCCGATCCGTCGCAGATGGACGACATGATGGATGCGGACGCCTACGCCAAGTATATCGGCTGATCCCGGCGCGCGCGGCCTGCCCGCGCCGCGCCCGCGACCCGACCTGCACATTCAGGCCGCGCACCGGCCCGACCACGGAGGCATAAATGCCCTTCACGCCCACCGACTACCTGCCCTACGATTTCGCCAACCGCCGCCATATCGGCCCCTCGCCCGAGGAAATGGCCGCGATGCTGCAGGTGGTGGGGGCGCCGTCGCTCGACGCGCTGATCGACGAAACGGTGCCGGACGACATCCGGCAGGACGAACCGCTGGAGCTGACCCGGGCCATGTCGGAACGCGAACTGCTGCTGCACATGCGCGACATAGCGGACCGGAACACTGATCTGACCTCGCTCATCGGGATGGGGTATCACGACACGATCACGCCGCCCGCGATCCTGCGCAACGTGTTCGAGAACCCGGCATGGTACACGGCCTACACCCCCTACCAGCCCGAGATCAGCCAGGGGCGGCTGGAAGCGCTTTTGAACTTCCAGACCATGGTGTCCGACCTCACCGGGCTCGACATCGCCAACGCGTCCCTGCTGGACGAGGCGACGGCCTGCGCCGAGGCGATGACCATGGCGCAGCGCGTGGCCAAGTCCAAGGCGACGGCGTTCTTCGTCGATGAAAACTGCCACCCCCAGAACATCGCCGTGATGCGGACCCGCGCAGCCCCGCTGGGTATCGAGCTGATCGTGGGCGCGCCCGAGACGCTTGATCCGGCGGAGGTGTTCGGCGCGATCTTCCAGTATCCCGGCACCTATGGCGACCTGAACGATTTAAGCGACCCCATCGCGGCACTGCACGAGCACAAGGCCGTCGCGGTCATGGCCGCCGACCCCATGGCGCTGACGCTGCTGAAGGAGCCCGGCGCGATGGGCGCCGATATCGCCGTAGGCTCCATGCAGCGCTTCGGCGTGCCGCTGGGCTTCGGCGGACCGCATGCCGCGTATCTGGCGTGCCGCGACGCCTACAAGCGGTCGATCCCGGGCCGCATCGTCGGCGTGTCCGTCGACAGCCGCGGCAACGCAGCTTACCGGCTGTCGCTGCAGACGCGCGAGCAGCATATCCGCCGCGAAAAGGCCACCAGCAATGTCTGCACAGCGCAGGCGCTGCTGGCGGTCATGGCGTCGTTCTACGGCGTGTTCCATGGCCCAAAGGGGCTGCGCGCCATCGCGCAGCGCATCCACCGCAAGACCGTGCGGCTGGCCCGCGGGCTGGACGAGGCCGGGTTCGCCGTCGCACCCGCCGCGTTCTTCGACACGATCACCGTCGAGGTCGGTCCGATGCAGGGGGTCATCCTGAAATCGGCGCTGGCGGAGGGCATCAACCTGCGTGCCGTCGGCAATGATCGCGTCGGCATCACGCTGGACGAAACCACCCGGTCCGAGACGATCGAGGCCGTGTGGCGTGCTTTCGGCATCACCCGGCGCGACGATGACCTGACGCCCGCCTACCGCGTGCCGGAACCGCTGATCCGCACCAGCGATTTCATGACCCATCCCGTGTTCCACATGAACCGCGCGGAAACGGAAATGATGCGCTACATGCGGCGCCTGTCGGACCGCGATCTCGCGCTCGACCGGGCGATGATCCCGCTCGGGTCCTGCACGATGAAGCTGAACTCGGCGGCCGAGATGATGCCGGTCAGCTGGCCCGAATTCGCGCGCATCCATCCCTTCGCGCCGGCCGACCAGGTGCGCGGCTATCGGCAGATGATCTCGGACCTGTCGGACATGCTGTGCAAGGTGACGGGCTATGACGCCATGTCCATGCAGCCGAATTCCGGCGCGCAGGGCGAATACGCGGGGCTTTTGACCATCGCGGCGTATCACCGGGCGCGCGGAGATGACAACCGCCGCATCTGCCTGATCCCGATGAACGCGCATGGGACCAACCCGGCCTCGGCGCAGATGGCGGGGATGCAGGTCGTGGTGGTGAACTGCACCGACCGCGGCGATATCGACGTGTCCGATTTCCGGGCCAAGGCCGAAGCGGCAGGCGACCGGCTGGCCGCCTGCATGATCACCTATCCGTCCACCCACGGCGTCTTCGAACGCACGGTCCGCGAGGTCTGCAAGATCACCCATGCCCATGGCGGGCAGGTCTATCTGGACGGTGCGAACCTGAACGCGATGGTGGGCCTGTCCCAGCCCGGCAAGATCGGCGCGGATGTCAGCCATCTGAATTTGCACAAGACCTTCTGCATTCCGCATGGCGGCGGCGGGCCCGGCATGGGGCCGATCGGCGTGAAGGCGCATCTGGCCCCCTATCTTCCCGGCCACCCGTTCACGGGCGGGTCCGAGGGACCGGTCAGCGGCGCGCCCTATGGCTCGCCCTCGATCCTGCCGATTTCCTATGCCTATTGCATGATGATGGGCGGGGACGGGCTGACCCAGGCCACGAAGGTCGCGATCCTTGCCGCGAACTACATCGCCAAGCGGCTGGAGGGTGCCTATCCCGTTCTTTACAAAGGGGATAACGGGCGGGTGGCACATGAGTGCATTTTGGACACACGGCCCTTCGCCGAGCATGGCATCACCGTGGACGACATCGCCAAGCGGCTGATCGACCACGGGTTCCACGCGCCGACCATGAGCTGGCCGGTGTCGGGCACGCTGATGGTGGAGCCCACGGAGTCGGAAACCAAGGCCGAGCTTGACCGGTTCTGCGATGCCATGCTGGCGATCCGGGCCGAGATCGACGCGGTGGCGAAGGGCGACATCGACAAGGAAAACAACCCCTTGAAGAACGCTCCTCACACGACCGAAGACCTTGTGGCCGACTGGGACCGTCCCTATAGCCGCGAGTCCGCGTGCTTTCCGGCGGGGTCGTTCCGGGTCGACAAGTACTGGCCGCCGGTGGGCCGGGTGGACAATGTCTACGGTGATCGGCACCTCGTGTGCACCTGCCCGCCGCTCGAGACCTACAGGGACGCGGCGGAGTGAACGACATATGAATCACGTATGACTCGCGTATGACTCCTGTATGACTTCGGCCCGTCGCGCCAACCAGGTGTGCGACGATCAGCCGGTAGCGGCAGGCGGCGCGCAACGCGCCGCCGGACCGGCGCACGCTTGGGTGGGGAGCGGAATGCGGAACATCCCCGCCCCAGCAAGCACGCGGCCAACGGGGTGAGGCCTGGATTGCAGTTGCGCGCCGCACAGGGTGCAGCGCGCTGCCAGACGGGGACAGTGCCGAGAGAGCCGCGGCCAGCGACCGGACAACCGGGAGGGCTACCCCGCCCGCAGCCGGTGTTCGACCATGCCCGACAGCCACGAACAGCCCGTGGGGATGATGTCGTCGTTGAAATCGTAATCGGGATGATGGACGGGCGCCGTGTCGCCGTTGCCGACAAGGATATAGGCCCCCGGGCGCGCTTCGAGCATGTAGGCGAAATCCTCGCCGCCCATCACGAGCGGCGCGTCGCCGCACGCCCCGCCCACATCGCGGGCGACGGCGGCGGCGTGTTCCGTTTCCGCGGCGCCGTTCACCATCACCGGGTAGCTGCGGATATAGTCCACGTCGATCACCGCGCCGAAGGTCGCGGCGACGCCGGCGGCGATCTCTTGCATCCGGCCCTCGGCCAGGTCCCGCAGCGCGGGGTCGAGCGTGCGGACGGTGCCGCGCAGGCGCGCCGTTTGCGGGATGACGTTATGCGCGCCGCCACCTGCCTGCAAAAGCGTGACAGACACCACAAGCTGCCCGACCGGGTCGGCGTTGCGGCTGGCGATGGTCTGGAGCGCCAGCACGAGATGGCTGGCGGCCACGATGGGGTCGATCACCTCTTGCGGCTTGGCCGCGTGCCCGCCCCGCCCCGTGATGGTGATGTTGAATTCGTCCGTCGCGGCGAAGAACGGCCCCGGACGGATGGCGAAGCTGCCCGCGGGCTGACCCGGCCAGTTGTGCAACCCATAGACTTCGGTGATGCCGAAACGGTCCATCAGCCCGTCCTCCACCATCACGCGCGCACCGCCGCCGCCTTCCTCCGCGGGCTGGAAGATCACGACCGCCGTGCCCGCGAAATTGCGCGTCTCGGCAAGGTAGCGCGCGGCGCCCAGCAGCATCGTGGTGTGCCCGTCATGGCCGCATGCGTGCATCTTGCCGGGGCTGGTGGAGGCATGGGGCAGACCGGTCGTTTCCTCGATCGGCAGCGCGTCCATGTCGGCGCGCAGGCCGACAACGCCCACGCCCGGCACGCGGCCCCGGATCACGCCCACGACCCCGGTGCGGCCGATACCCTCCACCACCTCGTCGCAGCCGAATTCGCGCAGGCGTTCGGCCACGGTGGCGGCGGTGCGGTGGGTGTCGAACATCAGTTCAGGGTGGGCGTGGATGTCGCGGCGCCACGCGGTCAGTTCGGGCAGCCATTCGGCGAAACGGTTCTTGACGGGCATCGGTCTCTCCTGCGTTCGGCGGGAGTGTAGGCCACCACAACGCCGCTGACGAGGGCTGCCGGTGGGAAACCGGCGCGGGATGCGACGATGCCATGGCGTGCGCGGCGCGCCGATCCGGCGGCTTCGGGCCTGTCAGGCCATGCCGCGCGGCCGCGCTGTTGCGACTGCGCCGCGCGTCACTCCATCTCGCGGCGGATGCGGCGCAATGTGGCCCAGACGCCCGCGACCACGAGCGGGGCGGTCACGGCCCCCAGCACGGGTTTCGACACCCCGAGCGAGTATTCCAGCGGCGCCAGCACATAAAGCACGAGCGACAGCGCGTAATAGCTGATCGCCACGACGCTGAGCCCCTCCACAGTGCGTTGCAGCCGCAACTGCATGTCGGCGCGCTTGTCCATGCTTTCCAGAAGCTGCTGGTTCTGGGCCGAGCGTTCCACATCGACCCGCGTGCGCAGCAATTCGCCGGCCCGGATCGCCCGGTCGGTCATCGACGACAGCCGCCGTTCCGACGCCTTGACGGTGCGCATGGCGGGATCGAAGCGGCGCATCATGAATTCCGCGAAGGTCTGGCGCCCGTCGAAGCGGACCTCGCGCAGTGCCGAGATGCGCTGGTTCACCAGCGCCTCATAGGCCCCGGTCGCGCCGAAGCGGAAGGTGGACTTGGTCGCAAGGTTCTCCAGGTCCGCCGCCGTGGCCAGCAGCGATTCCAGCGTGGCGTCGGGCCGCGCGTCGGCCTTGCGCATGTCGTCCACCATCTCGGACAGGTCGGTCTCGAGCCGGTTCATCTGCCCGGACAGTTCGCGCGCCATGGCAAGGCCGAGCATCGACATGCTCTTGTAGGTCTCTATCTCGGCAAGCCGCTGCACGATGCGCCCGATCCGGCTGCTGCCCGTACCCGGCGCCACGAAGACCGCCATGCGCATGTGCCCCTGCGGATCGATCCGGAAATCGCCCGCGATCACCGCCGCACCGTCGATCACCTCGCTGACGGCGACGCTTTCATGCACGAACCAGTCCGACACCTTCTGCGACACGCTGCTGAAATCGTCGAGCTTCTCGATCCGGATCAGCATGGAGGTCACGCGCACCCCCGGCGCATTCTCGAGCCAGTCCTTCGGAAACAGCTCGAACGACCGCCCGTCGAAGGGCCGCTGCGCCACGCCATCGCAAAACAGCGTGTAGGTCACGAATTCCGTGTGGCTTTCCCATTTCAGGTGGTGCTTCCCGATCTGCCCGAAATAATGGGTGGCGCCGGGATGCGGGTGCTGCGCGCCATGCCTGTCGAGCAGGTCGATCAGGTGCGCGCGGTCCAGCCTGCGGTCGCGCGACGCCGCATCGGTGGGCTGCTTGATCGCCAGGTGGATCGCGCGGCAGGGCGCCGAGAGGGAGGGAAAGGGCCGTGCGTGAAGCTCGTTCGCCAGCGAATACCGCAGGTCGTGGTCGCGCATGAAGCACTCCGTCAAGGCGTCGGGACACGGGGCTGGCCGGGCGCACGCTGCGCCGCCGCATCCTGTCTAGCGCAGGGCTGCGGACGACAGAAGGGTTTACTTGGTCTTCTGCTTGATGTCCTCGAGCGCGTCGTTCACCTGCCCCTTGATCTGGGTATAGGCTTCCTCGTTCGCGTCGCGCGCGGCATCGGCCAGCTTGCGCATCAGCACCAGCGCCTTTTCCACCGCCAGCGCATAGGACTCGGTGCGGTTCGACACGGCTTCGGGCCCCGTCGTCTCGTCCACCCAGGCGACGTGTTCGCGCGCGGCCTGCGTCAGTTGTCCGAACACCTCCATCTGCTTTTCCAGCAGGTCCTTGTAGGCGGCGGCGGCCGCCTTGTTCGCATCGACCATGGCTTCGAAATTCTTGCGGTTCATGTCGAACACGCCGGACATGTCGAACGCGTTGGTCTTGGCCGGGGCGAAAGCGCTGAACATCTGGTTCGGATCGAAGAATTTCTGCACGTCCTCGGGATCGAACATGCGGAACATCTGGCTCATGTCATAGGGGTTCTTCATCGGCCTGATCCTTTCGGCTCGCAGGGGCGGCGGTGCTGTCCCCTGAAAGGTCAAGGGCTTGCCCGCCGACAGTCCCACGTTTACTAGCACAGGGGCCAAAGGCCCGGTATCGCCGTGCCTGCGACACAATCACACCGCCCCCGCCGATCCGACCGCGCGCACGCGCGCATGCCACGCCCGGAGCCCGTCCATGCACAGCACGCTGCCCATGACCCGCGATCTCGTGCTCGTGGGGGGCGGGCATACCCATGCGCTGGTGCTGCGCGCGTTCGCCATGCGTCCCGTCGGCGGGGTGCGGCTGACGCTCATCGATCCCGGCCCGGTGGCCGCGTATTCCGGGATGCTGCCGGGCTTCGTCGCGGGGCATTACAGCCGGACGGCGCTGGAAATCGACCTTGTCCGGCTTGCGCATGCGGCGGGGGCGCGGCTGGTGACGGGTGCGGCCGAAGGGATCGATCCGGCGGCGGGGCATGTTCATGTCGCGGGGCGTGCGCCCATCGGCTGGGATGTGTGTTCGGTGGATGTCGGCATCACCTCGGCCATGCCGGACCTGCCGGGGTTTGCCGCGCACGGGGTGCCTGCCAAGCCGCTCGGGCCCTTCGCGCAACGCTGGGCCGCCTTCGCCGACCGGGTCGCGGCGGGCGAGTTGGCGGCACCGCGGGTCGCGGTGATCGGCGCGGGGGTCGCGGGCGTGGAACTCGCGCTGGCGATGGCCCACCGGCTGC
>NZ_QDFI01000005.1 GCF_003254465.1 Meridianimarinicoccus zhengii | reverse complement strand
CCGCTCCTCGGCGGCGGGGCGCTCGGCCTCGGGATAGGCGGCGAGGGGCGGGATGTCGCCGTGCAGCGCGCGCAGCATCACGTCGCGCGCGACGGGCGCCGCCGCCGCCGATCCGCCGCCGCCATGCTCCACCACCACCGACACGGCATAGCGCGGCTTGTCGGCGGGCGCATAGCCCACGAACAGCGCGTGGTCGCGCCGGTTCCACGGCAGGTCCTCGTTCCGGAACACGCCCTGCGCGCGCTCGGCGGCCGTGATGTTGCGCACCTGGCTCGTGCCGGTCTTGCCCGCGAAGACCATGGTCTCGTCCGCGATGCGCGACCGGTAGGCCGTGCCGCGGCGCGAATTGCTGACCGCGACCATGGCGCGCTGCACCGCGGCCAGGTGATCCGCCCGCAGGCCCAGTCCGCCGGTTACGCGCACGGGTTCGGGCCGCCCGTCCACGGCGCGCACCAGCCGCGGCGCGATGTCGGTGCCGCTGGCCAGCCGCGCGGTCATCACCGCAAGATGCAGCGGCGAGGCGAGGACATAGCCTTGCCCGATGCTCGCGTTCACCGTGTCGCCGGGCCGCCAGCTTTCGCCGCGCCGTTCTGCCTTCCAGGTGGTGGAGGGCATCAGCCCCTCGGCCACCGCGGACATCGGGATGTCATGGCGCACGCCCATGCCCAGCCGTTCCGCCATGGCGCTGATCCGGTCGATCCCGATGCGCTGTGCCACGTCGTAGTAGTAGACGTCGCAGGACTGCACGAGACTGTCATGGAGGTTCATGTGCCCGTGCCCGCCGCGGCGCCAGCAATGGAACCGCCGCCCGCCCACATCAAGATGACCGGGGCACCAGACCGTGTCCTCCAAGCCGATGGCGCCCGCGTCCAGCGCCGCCAGCGCCGTAACCATCTTGAAGGTCGAACCCGGCGGATAGACGCCCGACACGCTCTTGTTCGCCAGCGGGCGATAGGGATTGTCCATCAATCCACGGTAATCGGCGACCGATATGCCCCGCACGAAAAGGTTCGGATCGAAGCTGGGGGCCGAGGCCACGGCCACGAGATCGCCGCTTTCCACGTCCATCACCACGACGCCCGCGCTTTCGTCGGCGACCCGCGCCTGCACGAAATTCTGCAGGCCCGCATCGATGGTCAGGTGCAGATCGTGCCCCGACTGGCCGTCGTCGCGGGCCAGTTCGCGCATCACGCGCCCCGCCGCGTTGACCTCGATCCGGCTGGTACCCGCGCGGCCGCGCAGATCGCCTTCCATCCGGGCTTCCACGCCGCTCTTGCCGATCTGGAAGCCGGGGATCTGCAGGACCGGTTCCGGGTCGTCCAGCTTCGACAGGTCGTAATCGCTGACCGGGCCGACATAGCCCACCACATGGGCGAAATCCGGCCCCAGCGGATAGGCGCGCGACAGGCCGACCTCGGGATGGATGCCGGGCAGGGCGGGGGCGTTGACCGCCACGCGCGACAGGTCGTCCCAATCCAGCCGGTCGGCCACCGTCACCGGCACGAAACCCACCCGGCGGCGCGTCTCGGCCACCACGTTGGCGATCTGGTCCGGTTCCAGCGGGATCACCTGCGCAAGCCGGTGCAGCACATCGGCCACGTCGCCCGCATCCTCGCGCACGATCACGACGCGGTAGTTCTGGTCGTTCACCGCGATGGGCCTGCCCTCGCGGTCGAAGATCACGCCGCGGGCGGGCGGCAGCAGGCGCAGGTTGATCCGGTTCTCCTCGGCCAGCAGGCGGAAGGCGTCGGCCTCCTCGATCTGCATGCGCCGCATCTGCCAGCCCAGCACGCCGGCAAAGGCCAGCTGCGCCCCGCCGAGCACCAGTGCCCGGCGCGAGATGCGGCGTGCGCTGTCGTCGGTATCCTTGGGCGGGCGCCTCATGCCCGTGCCGCCCGTCGGCCGAAGCCTTCGATCACGGGGTGCCGACGCAGACCCAGCCCCAGTTGCAGCAGCGCCGCGACGACCGGATAGGCCAGCACCGTCACGGGCACCTGGAGCAGTTGCTGCCCCAGCCGCGGCTGGTCCACGAACAGCACCGCCAGAACCGCCCAATGGGCCAGCACCATCGCCACCATCAGCGCGGCCAGCAACCCCGGCTCGGCCACCAGCGGGGCGGCGCGCAAGGCCCGCTGCCGGTGCCGCAGCCATTCGCCCGCCAGCACCGCCAGCGCGGCCCACAGCCCCGGCGGGCGCATCAGCATCAGGTCCGCCCACAGGAACACCGCCGCCACCAGCGGCATCGGCAACAGGTCGGGCCGCCGGATCATCCAGGCCACCAGCAGGCACATCAGAAGATCGGGCACGGGCCAGCCGCCCGCGTTCAGCCCCAGCGGCAGCAGCTTCACAAGCACCATCGCCGCGGCCAGCCCCGCGAAGGCCGCGCCGGAAAGGACCCGCCTGTGCAGCCGCACCTCGGTCATCGGTCCACCTCCGGCGCCGGGGGCGGGCCCTGTACCGGGGCCAGCGCGGCGGTCGGCCCCACCAGCCCGCCGGTGTCGGAAATCGCCTCGGGCCCGCCATAGCGCAGCACCCGCAGGAATTCGAGCCGCCCGTAATCCGCCGCAAGCCGCACCCGGAACCGCTGGTCCGTTCCCCGCGCGACCTGCCCCACGAGGATCCCCGCCGGGAAGATCCCGCCATCGCCCGACGACACGACCCGGTCGCCGGGCCGCACAAGGTCGGGGTTCTCGAGAAACGCGATCCGGGGCAGGGCGGTGTTGTCCCCCGACAGGATCACCTTCTGCCCCGACGGCTGGATCGTCACCGGGATCGACGACGCAGGATCCGTCAGCAGCACCACCCGCGCGGTCTGCGCCCCCACGCCCGATATCCGCCCCACAAGGCCCAGCCCGTCCATCGCCGCCCAGCCGTCGCGGATGCCGTCCCGTGCGCCCACGTTCAGCAGCACCGACTGCCGGAAGGGCGACCCGCTGTCCGCCAGCACGCTGCCCGTGACGAAGGTCAGCTTGGGATCGAGCTTCACGTTGTTCAGGTCCAGCAGCCGCGCGTTCTTCTGTTCCAGTTGCAGCGCGGCTTCCTTCCACGCCTGCATCTGCTGCAACTCGCGGCGCAATTCACGGTTCTCTTCGGACAGGGCGGCATAGGACTGGAACGACCCGGCCATCTGCGCCAGCCCCGTGACCGGGCGCATGACCCATGCGACATGGGGGATCACCGCGTCCAGTGCTGCGGCGCGCAGCCGTTCCACCCGCGGGCTGTCGATCCGCCAGATCAGGAACAGCCCCACCAGCCCCGCCAGCACGAGGCCGAGCAGGATGCGCCGCACCGGGCGGAAATGGTCCGTGCCGTTGTCTGCGCCGTATGCCATCGCCTGTCTGTCCTGCCCCCGGTGTCCGGGGGCCATGGCCCTGCGCCGGTCCGGGCGCGCGGCCCGGCCTAGCTGTCGTAGTCTATCACATGCCGCAGCTGGGTTTCATATTCCAGTGCCTTGCCCGTCCCGATCGCCACGCAGTTGAGTGCCTCATCCGCCACGGTGATCGCCAGCCCCGTCTGCTCGCGCAGCGCGAGATCCAGATCGCCCAGCAATGCGCCGCCCCCGGTCAGCATCACACCGCGGTCCACGATGTCGGCGGCCAGGTCCGGCGGTGTCGCCTCCAGCGCGCTCATCACCGCCTCGCAGATCTGCTGCACGGGTTCGGCCAGCGCCTCGGCCACCTGGCTTTGCGTGATCTCGGTTTCCTTGGGCACGCCGTTCAGCAGATCGCGGCCGCGGATCATCATCGACGTGCCGCGCCCGTCATCAGGCATCCGCGCCGTGCCGATCTGGGTCTTGATCCGCTCCGCCGTGGCTTCCCCGATCAGCAGGTTATGCTGGCGGCGCAGGTAGCTGATGATGCCTTCGTCCATGCGGTCGCCGCCCACCCGGACCGACCGCGCATAGACGATGTCGCCAAGGCTCAGCACCGCGACCTCGGTCGTCCCGCCGCCGATATCCACCACCATGTTGCCCGTGGGGTCGGTGATCGGCATGCCCGCGCCGATAGCGGCACTGATCGGTTCCGCGATCAGCCCCGCGCGCCGCGCGCCCGCCGACAGCACCGACTGCCGTATCGCACGCTTTTCCACCGGCGTCGCACCATGGGGCACGCAGACGATGATCTTCGGCTTCGAGAAGATGCCGCGCCGGTGCACCTTGCGGATGAAATGCTTTATCATCTCTTCCGCGACGTCGAAATCGGCGATGACGCCTTCGCGCATGGGCCGGATCGCCTGGATGCTGCCGGGCGTGCGGCCCAGCATCAGCTTGGCGTCCTCGCCCACGGCAAGCACCTTCTTCACGCCGTCCTTGACGTGATAGGCCACGACCGAAGGTTCGTTCAGGATCACGCCCTTGCCCTTGACGTAGACCAGCGTGTTCGCCGTGCCGAGATCGATCGCCATGTCCGACGAGAACAGACCGCCCCAAGTTGCCATGTCGATCGTCTTTCCGCTCTGCTCAAGATTGCATCCCGCGAGTCGTCCCGCAGGTTGGACCCGCTTATAGGCGCGGGGACGGAGGGGCGAAAGGGGGCGCTACCGGCAATCGGCGGGCCGCGCCGCCACGATGGGCGGTGTGCCGCCGCCCCAGAAAATTCTTGAAAGTCCGGTCGATTTCATTAACCTTTACCAAAGGTCACTTAAATGGTTCGCAAGAAAAGGGAACAGGATCATGCCCATGAAACGACTGGCTCTGCTCGCCGCCGCGCTGATGCTGCCTGCTTCGGTCAACGCCGCTTCGATCACCGCCGATCTCGTGCTGGATTTCGTCGATTCCGGCGCCGGACCGATTGCGGGGCCTTATGGCGGGACCTTCGTTCCGGCCAGCTATCCCGAGGCCGTTCCACTGTCCTACGCCACGGATGGAGATTCGAACACGTTCGTGTCCTTGCCGATCGGCTCCTCCCTGACACTCGGATTCTCGGAGGGGTTCATCTTCGACGCACCCGGACAGGACGACCTGTTCATCGACGAACCCGGCGACGGCGCCGAGAACGCGGATGTCTTCGTATCGACGGATCTCGGGGCGACCTTCACCTATCTCGGTGAAGCCTTCGGTGCATCGACGACCAGCTTCGATTTCGCCGACTACGCGTTCACCGGCAACGTGAACGCGGTCAGGATCGTCGGCCTCGACAATGGTGGCGGCTCGCCCGGCTTCGATCTGGCCTTCGTGCGCGGCGAGGAGGGCAGCGTCGTGATTGAACCGCAACTGCCAACAATTCCCGTGCCGGCCGCCGGGCTGCTGCTGCTGCCCGCGCTTGGTGCGCTGTCCGTCGTGGCGCGTCGCCGCAAAGGCTGATGCGTCCGCGCAGGATCGTCGACGGCCCGGCACGGATGTGCCGGGCCTTTCTCGTGACAGGACGCGCGGCTCAACCCGCGTCCTTGTAGCTGATCTCCTTGCCGTCCTTCGTGGCGCGCGTGCGCCGGACGATCAGCCGGTTCAGCGCCGCGACATAGGCCTTGGCCGACGCCACCACCGTATCCGTGTCCGCCGACGTGCCGGTGACGATCTTGCCGTCCTCCTCCAGCCGCACGGTCACCGTGGCCTGCGCGTCGGTGCCTTCGGTCACCGCGTGCACCTGGTAGAGCTGCAACCGCGCGTTGTGCGGGAACAGCGCCTTCACGGCGTTGAACGTGGCATCCACCGGCCCGTCGCCCTGCGCGGTCGTCTGATGGTCCACCCCGTCCACGGTCAGCGTCAGGTCCGCCGATTGCGGCGCCTCGGTGCCGCAGATCACCCGCAGGAACTTGACCTTCAGATGCTCGCCCTGCGCCTCCACCGCGGCATCGGTCATCAGCGCGATCAGGTCCTCGTCATAGACTTCCTTCTTGCGGTCGGCCAAGGCCTTGAACCGCACGAAGATGTCCTTGAGCTGGTTGTCCCCCAGCTCGTAGCCCAGATCGGCCATCTTGGCCCGCAGCGCCGCGCGCCCGGAATGCTTGCCCATCACCAGGCTCGTCTCCGCCAGCCCGATATCGCGCGGGCGCATGATCTCGAACGTCTCGGCGTTCTTCAGCATCCCGTCCTGGTGGATGCCGCTTTCATGCGCGAAGGCGTTCTTGCCCACGATCGCCTTGTTCGGCTGCACGGCGAAGCCCGACACCGCCGCCACCCGGCGCGAGATGTTCATGATCTTCGTCGTGTCGATGCCGGTCGCATAGGGCATGATGTCGTGGCGCACCCGCAGCGCCATCACGACCTCCTCCAGCGCCGTATTCCCCGCGCGTTCGCCCAGCCCGTTGATCGTGCACTCGATCTGCCGCGCGCCGCCCGCGACCGCCGCCAGCGCGTTGGCTGTCGCCATCCCCAGATCGTTGTGGCAATGCGTCGCGAAGATCACGTCCTCCGCCCCGTCCACCTCGGCGATCAGCCGCCGGATCAGCGCCGCACTTTCCTCGGGCGCGGTATAGCCCACGGTGTCGGGGATGTTGATCGTCGTCGCCCCCGCATGAATGGCGATCTCGACGGTGCGGCGCAGGAAATCCCACTCCGTCCGCGTCGCGTCCATGGGCGACCACTGCACGTCGGGGCACAGGTTGCGCGCATGGCGCACCGTCTGGTCGATCCGCTCCGCCATTTCGTCCATGGTCAGGTTCGGGATCGCCCGGTGCAGCGGCGAGGTGCCGATGAAGGTGTGGATGCGCGGCGCGCGGGCATGCTTCACCGCCTCCCAGCAGCGGTCGATATCGGTCAGGTTCGCCCGCGCCAGCCCGCAGATGGACGCGTCGCGCGACAGTTTGGCGATGTCGCGCACCGCTTCGAAATCGCCTTCGCTCGCGATGGGAAAGCCCGCCTCGATGATGTCCACGCCCATCTCGTCGAGCATGGTGGCGATCTCCAGCTTCTCCTCGTGGGTCATGGTCGCGCCGGGGGATTGCTCGCCATCGCGCAGGGTCGTGTCGAAGATGCGCACACGGTCGGGATCGTCGAAGATGCGCACGCGGTCGGGATCGTCGAAGCGTCGCACGCGGGTCGGGTCGTCGGTCATGGTCTTGTCCTGTCAATGATCGGTCATCGGGGCTTGTCGGCGCGATACATACCTCTGAGCGGACGCGCCAGAGACCGGCACGCTCAGAGGCGGATAAGACCGAGTAGCCCGCGCAGGCCGGAACCGGCGCGCAGGGCAGGGCAGGGATATGCGAACCCGTGTGTCATGACGCCGGGTTATAGGCCCCGCCGCGCCGCTTGAAAAGATGCGATTTCCGCCCACCCGCGCGCCGCGATCCGCGCGCCGTTTACAGCCGGGCACCGCGCCGCTAGCCTGACCCCGACCCTGAACGACAGCGGAGGCTTCAATGACTGTATTCAAGGCGGCACTGGCCGTGACCGCGCTCGCACTGGCGGGCTGCGACGCCACCATGGACAGCGCGGAGACGACGGCGGTCACCCCGCTTCTGGACCGCCAGCTCGTGGCGGACAGCGGCACCACGTTCCTCTTCCGCCCCGACGGGACCGTGGGCGGGTCGCTGGGCGACGCCCCGATAGAGGGCACGTACACGGTCGAGGGCGCCGAGATCTGCTCCAGCTACACCGCCCCCGCATCGCTCGCCGGGCAGACCTATTGCAGCACACCCATGATCGAAGGCGACACGGTCCGCTTCGCCCGCCGCGACGGCGGCATGTCGCCGAGCTACACCATCGGCGGGTAAGGACGCGTCTGCGCCGCCATGGGCAAGCACCCAGCCACGAAAAAGGGGCGCTCCAAGGCGCCCCTTCTCGTCCTTGAGACAGATACCGCGTCTCAGAAGCGATACGATACCTTCGCCACCAGCGTGGTCAGCGACAGGTCGGTGCCCGAATTGTCGAACTCGCCGAAGTCGTTGTAAAGCGCTTCCGCGCCGACCGACACGGTGTCCGTGACGAGGTAATCGACGCCGGCACCGGCATTCCAACCCCAGTCGCTGAAATCGGTGTTGCCGATATCGGCTTCGGCATATGTCGTACCGGCAGTCGCATAGATCAGCGTCCGGCCAAGGTCATACCCGGCCTTCGCCTTGATGCTGCCCGTCCGGTCCACCGAACCCACGTTATTGTCCAGCTCGATGTCGCCGAAATTGATGTCGGCCTCACCGCCATAGACGAAGCGGTCGGAATTCCACAGGTAGCCCCCATGGATACCGCCGATCACGCCGTCGCCGTCGGAACCGATGTTGCGGAACGTGTCGGTCGTCGCATCGATGCGATCTCCGAACGAATTGATGTCGCCGTCGCCCGACCGGTCGGCCCAGCCCCAGCCAAGCTGTGCACCGGCGTAGCCACCGGACCAAAGGCTCGAAAAGGCTGGTGCAGCCTGGGCCACCGGCACAGGTTCCACGGCCGGTTCGGTTGGGCCGCCGGCGATTGCCGGGGTCATCACTGCGAACGGAAAGGCGGTCAGCGCGAACGCTGCTGCGGAGGTGCGGATATTCATTGTGGCTTCCCCTCGGGAAATCGGGCGGACGCTCGGTCCGCCACAGGTATTTGTCAGGAGCACGGGCATTTGCCGGCTCCTGTGCGTGAGGTAGATGCGCCACGCTGGCGTTGTAAGGGGGTTGCCACCGCGCCCCTACGTCATGCCCGATCACATCGGCGCGAATGCGCCAACGCGGTGTGCGGGCCATTGCCGATCGATGCTGAACCGCCCGGTTTGACTATCTCGGTCGTCCGGTTAGCTGCCTTTCAATCGGGGCGGCCACGGGATCAAGACAAAGCATGGACCACGCATTACTCATCGGCGACACGGGCGGTATCGGGCAGGCGCTCCGGGCGGAGCTTGAATCCCGCGGCATCACCGTCACCGGCCTCTCGCGCGCCACGGGGCTGGACGTCACGGACGAGGCCAGCGTCGAAGCCGCACTAAAGCCGCTCACCGGCCCCTATGACCTGGTCTTCGTCGCCACCGGCGCGCTGACGAACGGGCAGGGGCCGGAAAAGACCCTCCGCCACCTGTCACCCGCCGAATTCACCGCGCAGATGCATCTCAATGCCCTCGGACCGGCCCTCGTCCTCAAGCACGCGCTGCGGCTGATGCCCCGCGACCGGCGGGCGGTCTTCGCGGCGCTGTCGGCCCGCGTCGGGTCCATCGGCGACAACCATCTCGGGGGCTGGTATTCCTACCGCGCGTCCAAGGCCGCCCTGAACGCGCTGATCCACGGCGCCGCTATCGAGATCGGCCGGACGCGCAAACACGCCATCGTCGCCTGTCTGCACCCCGGCACCGTCGCCACGCGCTTCACCGAAAACTATCCCGACCACGACAAGGTGACCCCCGACGTGGCCGCCACCCGCCTGATCGACGTGGTCACGGCTCTCACCCCCGACCAGTCCGGCGGGTTCTTCGACTATGCGGGGCGGGAGATCCCGTGGTGAGCCGCGCGATCCTGATCCTCGGCGACCAGTTGTCCCCCGATCTCGACGCCCTGCGCGATGCCGACAAGGACCGCGACCTGATCGTGATGGCCGAGGTCCGGGCGGAGGCGACCTATGTCGGCCACCACCCCAAGAAGATCGCGTTCCTCTTCGCCGCCATGCGCAAGTTCGCGCGGCGGCTGGAAGCGGACGGCTGGCAGGTCGCCTATACCCGCCTCGACGATCCCGAGAACACCCACGCGATCCCGGACGAACTGGCCCGTCGCGCGGCGGATCACGGGGCGGACGGCGCCGTCGTGACCGAACCGGGGGAATGGCGGCTGCGGCAGGCGCTGGACGCCCTGCACGAGTCATATGGGAGTCATATGGAATTCATATGCAATTCCGACACCCGTTTCATCGCCTCGAAGGACGAATTCAAGGACTGGGCGGCTGGCCGCAAACAGCTCCGGATGGAGTATTTCTATCGCGAAATGCGACGCAAGACCGGCCTGTTGATGGACGGCGACAAGCCCGCGGGCGGGCAGTGGAACTTCGACCACGACAACCGCAAACCCTTGAAAGGAAATGATTTATTCGCCTCCGGTCCCCTGCGCTTCGACCCCGACGACACGGTGGCAGAGGTGCTGGCGCTGGTCGAACGGGAATTTCCCAGCAATTTCGGTGATTTGCGCCCGTTCTGGTTCGCCACCGACCACGATCAGGCGCAGGCGTCCCTTGACCATTTCATCGCCCAACGCCTTGAAACCTTTGGCGATTACCAGGACGCGATGCTGCGCGACGACGGCTTCCTGTCGCACGCGGTGCTGGGGCTTTATATCAACGCGGGGCTTCTCGACCCGCTCAAGGTCTGCCAAGCCGCTGAAACCGCATGGAAAAACGGCCAAGCCCCGATCAACGCGGCCGAAGGGTTCATCCGCCAGATCCTCGGCTGGCGCGAATTCGGCCGCGGTGTCTACGACATCGAAGGCCCCGATTACACGTCCCGCAACGTGCTGGAACACAAGCGGAAATTGCCGGACATGTACTGGGGCGGGGACACGCAGATGGCCTGCATGTCCGCCGCCGTGTCCCAGACGCGGGCGGAGGCCTATGCCCACCACATCCAGCGCCTGATGGTCACCGGCAACTTCGCCCTCCTCGCCGGCATCGACCCGCACCAAATCCACGAATGGTACCTCGCCGTCTACGCCGACGCCTACGAATGGGTGGAGGCCCCCAACGTCATCGGCATGTCCCAATTCGCCGACGGCGGCGTGGTAGGGTCGAAACCCTATGTGTCGTCAGGCGCTTACATCAACCGCATGTCGGACTACTGCAAGGGCTGCGCCTATGCCGTGACCGCGAAGACGGGGGACAAGGCCTGCCCGTTCAACCTGCTCTACTGGCATTTCCTGATCCGCCACCGGGACCGTTTCGGGGGCAACCCGCGCATGGCGCAGATGTATCGCACCTGGGACCGGATGGACGAAACCCACCGCGCCACGGTGCTGCGCGATGCCGGCAGGCTGCTCGAACGGCTGGACGCGGGCGAGACGGTCTGACCGACAAGCCACTGCTCAGAAACGAAAACGCGGCCCGGAACATCCGGGCCGCGCGCCATAGCCAAGTGTGTCAGTCCGCGCCTTTCGCCAGCACGGGTGCCGCGTCGGGCCGGGGGTGGAATGTCCGCTGCACGAACCACGACACCGCGATAAGCGCGATGCCGACAAGGTCCGTCATCAGTCCGCCCTCGATCATCGTCAACGCCGCCACCAGCAGTGCCGCGCGGATGAACCACGCCGTGCGTCCGCCCATGAACCAGCCCTGAACGCTTGCCGAAAGCAGGAAGACGCCCACTGTCGCCGTGGCCCCGGCGCGCAGCACCTCGAACCACGACCCGTCCATCAGCAGCGCACCGTTGTAGAAGAACATGAACGGCACGATGAAGGCGGCGATCCCGATCTTGAAGGACGCGACCGAGGTTTCCATCGGGTTGGCGCCCGATATGCCCGCCGCCGCATAGCTCGCCAGTGCCACGGGGGGCGTGATGGCCGACAGGACCGCGAAGTAGAAGACGAAGAAATGCGCCGTCAGTTGCGGGATGCCGAGATCGACAAGCCCCGGCGCCACGACCGACGCGGCCACGGCATAGGCGGCGGTGGTGGGCATCCCCATCCCCAGCAGGATCGAGATGCACATGGCGAAGAACAGGGCCAGCAACTGGCTGACGCCCGCGAGTTCGAGCAACACGTTGGAAAACCGCGCGCCAACCCCGGTCAGCGAGATCACGCCCACGATGATGCCAGCACAGGCACAGACAGCGATGATCTGGATCGACATGATGCCCGCAAGTTCGAACGCCTTGAGGATCGATTTCGGTCCCATCCGATAGGGCGTGAGCCAAGACACCACCGCCGCCGCAACGGTTGCATAGGTGCCCGCCCGGATCACCGAATAGCCGAGAAACAGCGCCACGATGAGAATGAGGATCGGCAAGAACAGGTAGACTTGCCGGATCAGCCTGCTGAGCCGCGGAATTTCGTCTTCGCGCATGCCTTTCATGCCCAGCTTGGCGGCTTCGAAATCCACCATGAAGAACACGGACACGAAATAGAGCACGGCGGGAATGATCGCGGCGATGGCGATATCGGTGTAGGGAATGCCGGTGATCTCGGCCATGATGAAGGCGCCGGCCCCCATGATCGGTGGCATGATCTGGCCACCGGTCGACGCCGCGGCCTCCACCGCGCCAGCGGTCTTCTTGTGATAGCCGACCTTTTTCATCAGCGGGATGGTCAGCGAGCCGGTGGCGACCACGTTGCCCGCGCTCGTGCCGTTGATCATGCCCATGAGACCCGAGGCGAAGATCGCCACCTTCGCCGGACCGCCGCGCGTGCGCCCCGCGGCGGCGAAGGCGAAGTTGACGAAATAGTCGCCGACCTTGCTGGCCTGAAGGAACGCCGCGAAGATGATGAACAGGATGATGTAGGTCGACGACACCGCGGTGGTCGGCCCGAGAATGCCTGCATCGGTGTAGACCTGGCTGAAGAACCGCTGCCAAGATACGGAAGGCGCTGTCAGAAAGCCGGGCAGGTAGGGACCCGCGAAGACATAGACCAGGAACACGAGCGCGATGATGACCAGCGCAAGCCCCGCAACCCGCCGCGTCATTTCCATGATGAGTGCCGTGCCGGCCACGGCGGCGATGGAGATGCCGATCGGCGCAAAGGGCGTACCCGTCGAATTGCGCATCAGCGTGCCGTAGATGGCGATGAGATAGGCCGCGACCGCGATCCCGCAGACCGACAGCACGATATCCGGCATGGACAGCTTTCCGCGCGCGCGCCGGTCGAACCAGGACAGCACGATCCCGCCTGTGGTCGCCACCAGCAGCGGCGCCCCGAACAGCCACGTTTCGCGGAACTTGATGCCCGCGTCCATGCCGTTCCACTGGAGCCCCCCCGCGATCTGCACCGCGAAGTATATGGCCACCGCCAGCGAAAAGGCGGCCGGTGCCAGCAGAACCAGGGCCGCACGACCCAGATGCGGTGTTTCGCTCACTCCGTCATCTTCGGAAAAACCGTGCGCGGCATACATGAGGAAACCGAGCACCAGCGCCCCCGCGATGTGGACGATGCGGAAATTCCACGTCTCCATGGGAAACTGGGGTAGAAGGGGTATCGCCACGCCGGTCAGGTTCTCGATCGACACGCCGTTCAGCGCGGCCATGTGGAACATGGCATACAACATCGCCATCCCGCTCATGACCAGAAGCAGCGGACCTTCGAAGATGCGGCGGTTCGCTTCGACAGGTTCTTCATCCACCCCCTGGGCGATCACGGGGCCGTCCTTCAGGGGATCGTTGTCTTCGAGAGTCTGTGCCATGGGAATGCTCCGGGGGTTTGCGGTCGCAGGAACGCTGCGGACGCTCGCGGTCGCCGCGCAAGCCCCGCAGCGGGGCGGCGACGTCCGGGAGCGGGAAGAGGCCGCCCTGTTTGTCGGGCGACCCCTGTCAGCTCATGGTCACTGACCGTAGATCATGTCCGCCGGGATATCCGCGCCCGCGTTCTCGATGAACCACGCGGCGGCACCGGGATGCCATTTCAGGACATTGTTCTTGTCCCAGTTCTCGGGCAGCGTTGACTGGGCGGCGCGGTGGATGCCGACCATCCGCTCGTTGTCCGACATTACCACGTCCACGGCCGCCTTGACGAAGCTTTCGGGCAGGTCGCAGTTGGCGATGGCGAAGTTCCACATCGATACCGACCGCGCATCGCTTTCCAGCGTCGTATAGGTGCTTGCCGCGATGCTGAAAGCCGAGACCGGGAAGGCGTCGATGATCGCGGCTTGCTCTTCCTCGGTGAACTCGATGATGTTCACGTCGGTCTGCACCTCAAGCTGGCTGACGGCCGGGACGGGCACGCCCGCGGCAAAGGCGATCACGTCCAGCAGGCCGTCCTGCAATTGCCCGCCAAGGTCGGACCAGCCGCCGTTGCGGCGGTCGAAGTTCACGCCCAGCGTTTCCATCATGCGCGGGAAATAGGTGTCCGAGGTGGACCCGGCCGGCCCGAAACCGATCCGCGCGCCGTCCGGAATGTCCGAGATGGATTCGATCCCGGAGCTGGCGAGCGCGGTCACGCTGAACGGTGTCTGGTACATCGGGAACATGGCGCAGGCCTTGTCCATCGCCAGACCCGGCGCGATCGGGTTGGTGCCTGCAAGGCTTTCGGCGGCGGGGCCCATGGTGGTCATACCGAAGGCCGCGTCGCCGGTGTGCACGAGCGCCATGTTCTGCATCGGCCCGCCGGTCACTTCAGCGCCGCCCGAGATGCCCAGTTCCTCGGCCACGAGGTTGGCCCAGCCCGAACCATAGGCGAAGAAGGTGCCGCCCTGGCTTGCCGTGCCGACGGTGAAGCTGTCGGGCCAGCCAGTCCGGTCCTGTGCGTGGCCCGCGGTCAGGCCGAGCCCCGCACAGATCGCCACGGCGGATGTAAGATAACGCATTGATAGTCCTCCCCTGCATGCCTTGTTCCGGCACGGTTCATCGTCACGTCGGATGTTGCCGGACGCCTCCACGCGCCGGGCATGCATCTTTGTGCCGTCGGGTTTGCGTGGATTGCAAGGCTCCTGTGCCGGCGTTAGCGGCAACGGGCGCCGCTGGCGGACCGGGATGGGTCGGAACAGGGACATGCCCCGGATTCGATGCGCGGGTTTCGACACAACGGGCCCATGGTGCCGGGCGGGTCCGGGGTTCAGGTTTCGTCGTCGGTGAAATCCTGCCGTGCCAGACCGTGCTTCTGCATCTTCTCGTAGAGCGTCTTGCGCGAGATCCCGAGCGATTCGTAACTGTCCTTGAGCCGACCGCCATGGGCCGCGATCGTGCCCGAGATCAGGGTCTTCTCGAAGGCGGCGACCTGTGCTGCAAGGCTGCCGGGGCTTGCCGCATCCGTGCCGGGCCCGAGATCGAGGTCGAGGTCCAGAACGAAGCGTTCGGCCACGTTGCGCAATTCGCGGACATTGCCGGGCCAGCGGCGCGTGGCCAGCGCCTGTAGGATGGAGCCGGGTACGTCCGGCGGTGGGCGGCGGTACCGCGCCGCTGCTTCGTGCACGAGATGCACGAACAGCCGCGGCACATCCTCGGGGCGGGTGTCGAGGTCGGGCATCCGCAGCGTCACCACGTTGAGCCGGTAGAACAGGTCCGCCCGGAACGTGCCGTCGGCCGCGGCTTGTGCCAGATCGCGCTTGCTTGCCGCCACGAACCGCACGTCGAGCGCCACCGCGTCGTTCGACCCGAGCCGCGTGATCGCGCGTCCCTCGATGGCCAGCAGCAGCTTTCCCTGCAGATCGAGCGGCAGGCTGTCGATCTCGTCGAGGAACACGGTCCCCCCGCGCGCATGTTCGAACTTGCCGAACCGCGCGCGCGTCGCGCCGGGGAAGGCACCCGCCTCGTGGCCGAACAACTCGCTTTCGATCAGGGCGGCGGGCAGGGCGGCGCAGTTGATGTGCACGAACGGCGCCTCGGCGCGGGGCGATGCGCGATGCAGCGCGCGGGCCGCGACCTCCTTGCCGGTGCCGGTGGCACCCACGATCAGCACATCCGCCTCCGTCTGTGCCACGGCGCGCAACTGCTGGCGCAGGGCGATCATCGTGGGGCTGCGCCCCGTAAGCCGGGATTCGATGGCGTCGCGCCCGCCCATCTGCCGCCGCAGCACCCGGTTTTCCAGCGTCAGGCGCCGCTTGTCGAGCGCGCGGCGTACCGTGTCCACCATGCGCGCCGGGACATAGGGCTTTTCGAGAAAATCGTAGGCCCCGTCGCGCATGGACTGCACCGCCATGTCCACGTCGCCATGCCCGGTGATGAGGATCACGGGAAATTCCGAGTCAATCTCGAGACAGCGGCGCATCAGGGTCAGCCCGTCCATTCCCGCCATGCGGATATCCGTGACCAGGATGCCGGGAAAGTTGCGGCTGACTCGCGCCAGCGCCGCCTCGGCCTCGGGCAGCGGGATCGCGTCGAGATCCGCAAGCCGCAGCGTCTGCTCGGCGGCGATCCGGAGATCTTCCTCGTCATCGACGAACAGAACCGGCCCCGCCGCCCAGTTGCCGGGATCGTCATCGTGCCGCGGATCTGTCATTGTGCCGCGGTCAGCGCGACGGTTGCGGCTGGCAGGTCCACCCGGAATTCGGCCCCACCGCCGTCGCGGTTGCAGGCGCGCAGGTGCCCGCCGAAATCCTCCACGATGTTGAAGGAGATCGACAGACCAAGGCCAAGCCCCTTGCCCGGCGGCTTCGTGGTGAAGAACGGGTCGAACACCTGCGCCAGTTCCGTGTCGGTCAAGCCCGGTCCGCGGTCGCACACAGCGATGCGCACGGTGCCTGCGTCCGGGCGGGAGATGGTCAGCGACACCGCCGGGGCCGGGTCGCCCTCCATCGCGTCGAGCGCGTTGTTGAGCAGGTTGACGATCACCTGTTGCAGCCGCACGGCGCCGCCCACGGCCATCACGGGCGCGGCCGGGCGGTCGTAGTCGAGCACGGCCCCCCGCGCGCGCAGCCGCACGGCCATCAGGTCGACCGCATCGTCGGCCACGGCGCAGACATCCACCGGTCCGGTCCCTTCCTGCGGGCGGCGGGCGAAATTGCGCAGATGGCCCGCGATGGCGGCGATCCGGTCGGCCATCTTCGAGATCCGCAGCATGTTGTCCCGCGCTTCCCCATGGCGGTCGCGGTCGATCAGTTGCGCGGCGTTCTCGGCAAAGGTCTTCACCGCCGCAAGCGGCTGGTTGATCTCATGCGAGATCGCCGCCGACATCTGCCCGAGCGCGGCCAGCTTTCCCGCCTGCACAAGTTCCTTCTGGGTGATCCGCAGACGGGTTTCGGCGTTTCGGCGTTCCTCGACCTCGCGCCTGAGACTGCTGTTGGCCGCGTCCAGTTCGCGCGTCCGGGCGCGGACGCGAGCCTCCAGAAGTCCTTGCGTTTCGCGTTGTGCGGCCAGCCGGTCGAGGATGCGCGCGCGATGCGACAGGGCCAGCGCCCCGGCCAGCCCCGCCATCAGGAACCCCATCCCCCCAATCCCCAGCGCGCCCGCCGCCTGCGCACGCGCCGGACCCGCCGGGGTAAGGATATGAACCCGCCAACCCGCGTCGGCCATCAGACGGTCGCTCTCCACGAACGTCCCGGCCTGCGCGCCGGTGCCGATCCGGGTGAGCCGCTGCCCGTCGCGCAGTGGCCTTGCGTCAACGTGCAGCGGTGACAACCGGTCCTCGGGGTATTGGCGGGTCGCGCGGATCTCGGCACGGGCTGCGGACGACAGCGGCACGGTCGTCCGGAAATGCCATTCGGGGCGCGAGGCCATGAAGACGACCCCGTTGCCGTCCGTCACCATCAGTTCCGACGGGCCGCTGCGCCAGGCTTCCTCGAAAGCGTCCACGGTGAACTTCACGGCGACCACGCCGATCACCGCGCCATCGCGCCGCACGGGTGCGGCATAGAAATAGCCGCGCTCGCCGGACGTGGTGCCAAGCGCGAAGTAGCGCGTGACCCGGCCCGCCGCGGCCTCGGCGAAATAGGGGCGATACGCGAAATTCTGTCCGACGAAGGACAGCGGCTTGAGATACGAACTCGCCGCCAGTGTCAGCCCTGTCAGGTCCATCAGGTAGACATCGGACACGCGCAGATCATCCGCCGTGGCCAGCAGAAGCGCATTGACCTCGGCCAGAAGCGCCGGGTTGTCGGGATCGTCCAGCAGCCGGGCAAGGATGGGCCGTTCGGCGATGAGCGCGGGCAGGGGTTCGAACCGGTCCAGCGCCCCCCGCAGGCCCGCGACCGACAGTTGCAGCGCGTCCGCGCCTGCCATGCCCGCCTGCACGAGGTAATGGCGCTCCACCCGCGGCCATGCCAGCCCCGCCAGTGCCGCGACCAGAAGCAGAAGCAGCGCCGGCCGCCACGCGGCACGGCGCGGCGGTGTGCCGGGACGTGCAAGGGGCCGGGCCGCGGCGTCCGTCATGGGCGCGCGCCCGCGGGGTGCCCCATGTCGCGCAGCCTTTCCATGGTGTCAGGCCGCGTCCAGCGCGGCGATGATGGCCCCGAAATCCGCGGCCTTCAAAGACGCCCCGCCCACCAGCGCGCCGTCCACGTTGGACACGGCAAAGATTTCGGCGGCGTTCGCGGGTTTGACCGATCCGCCGTAAAGAAGCCGGACGCCATCCGCCTCGGCCCCGAAGCGATCCGCCAACTGGGCGCGCAGGAAATCATGCACCTCGGCGATCTGGTCCAGCGTCGGGGTCAGGCCGGTGCCGATCGCCCAGACCGGTTCATAGGCGACGACGGTGTTGGCGGCGCTCACACCGTCCGGCAGAGACCCGGACAGTTGCGTGCCGTTCACCGACAGTGTCTCGCCCGCTTCGCGCTGCGCCAGCGTTTCGCCGATGCACACCACGGCGACCAGCCCGGCATGCCACGCGGCCACCGTCTTGGCGCGCACGCTGGCATCGGTTTCGTGATGATCCTGACGCCGCTCGGAATGGCCGAGGATAACGTGGCTCGCCCCGGCATCCGCCAGCATCCCGGCCGCGATGTCACCGGTATGGGCGCCCGAGGTGGCAGCATGGCAATCCTGCCCGCCCACGGCGATGGGCGCATCGCCCACCAAGGCGCGCATCCTGTCGATAAGCGTCGCGGGCGGGCAGATCAGGATGTCGGTCTGCTCCGGCGCGGGATGCCCGATCAAGTCGCGGATCTCGGCCAGTTCGGCAGATCCGCCGTTCATCTTCCAGTTCCCGGCAGCCAGCTTGCGGCGCATGCGTCACCCTCCTGTTGGTCGGGCGCACTAAACCGCGCGGGGCGCGGGCATGCAAGCGCGCCGCGTCAGCCTTGGGCGGCGAGGCTTTCGTCGAACTTGATCGATTCGCCGCAGCCGCACGCCTCGGTCACGTTGGGATTGCGGAACCGGAAACCGGATTCCAAAAGCGAGACCTCGTAATCGATCTCTGTGCCGAACAGGAACATTTGCGCCATCGGCGCGATCATCACCCGAGCACCGTCCTGTTCCACCACCTCGTCATGCGGCGTGATCTCGGACACGTAGTCGAGCGTATATTCCATGCCGGCGCAGCCGCCCTTCCGCACGCCAAGGCGCAGGCCCTTGGACCCGTCGCGCGCCATCAGCTTCGTGATCTGCTTCACAGCGGCCGGGGTCAATGTGACCGCCTGTTTTCCGGGAATTGCGAACATGGCAAGCACTCCTTCAGGGTGGAACGTAAACCCCCGCATCCGCCGCTTCAAGGCCAAGCAATCCGGCGACCATGAGGTGGGTGCCGAAACCCATGACCACGACCCAGCCCAGCAGCGCGGCCTGCCGGGCAAGCCGACCGCCCGGTGCGACCTCCTGCCGGTGCCAGAGCCACAGGTAGCTGCACAGGCGCGCCAGCCCGACAAGCCCCGCCAGCAGCGGCAATGCGAGCATCCCGGCAAAGACAGCAAGACCTTCAAGGATGGCGCGACAGGACACGAGCGGCACGGCACGCGGCGTAGCACTGTCGCGGGGGGCGGGCATCAGTGCGGCGAAATAGAACCCGCCGCGCAAGGCATAGACTGCGCCCATCACGACCACGCCCAGCACAAGGGCCGGCCGCGCCGGTTCGTCCAGACCGGCCCAGTGCCCGGCCGCCCATGCGCCGGGCACCATGACGGCGATACCAAGCGCCGAGAGGACATGCACGCTCTGGTCGAGCCCATAGGCGAGCCCGGACCCGCCCAGCCAGCGCGCCTTTGCGAGATCCATCAGCAGATGAACAAATGCCAGGAATGTGACAGCCAACACAGACGAACAGCCCAGACAGACCCATGTTGCCGCCCAGACCACGGCGATATGCGCGGCCAGCGGGCCGGGGCGCGTCTTGTTCAGGGCCATCCAGCGGGTCTGGAAAACGTAGTCGGCGGCGACATGGGCGACGAGAAGGGCGGCGAATGTCTCGATCACGCGCGGGCGTCCTGTAAATGCGGAATCTCAATCGTTCCAGCATCGCCGCGCCGCGCGGGGCTGTCCGTGCTCCGGCGCACAATTATGCGCCGGTGCCTAAGGATCGCGCAGGGGTCGGGCCGGATTGCCCGCGACCGTGACGCCTGCGGCCACGTCGCGTGTGACGACCGCGCCCGCGCCGATCACAGCGTCGTCGCCCACCGTGACGCCTTGCAGGATCAAGGCACCGCCTCCGATCCAGCAATTCGCGCCGATCTTGATAGGCCTGCCGTTCTCCAGTCCCTCGGCGCGGGCCGCCGGGTCGCGCGGATGGTCGGCCGTGAGAATCTGCACCATCGGGCCGATCTGCGTGCCGTCGCCGATGGTGATGTCGCACACGTCCAGCAGCACGCATGCGTAGTTCAGGAATACATCCTGTCCGATGGTGATGTGGCAGCCGTAATCCACATAGACTGGCGCACGGATCGCCGACCCGGACCCGACCGCGGCGAATAGTTCCGCCAGAACGGGCCTGCGCACATCCCCGTCGCTCACGGTCGTGTCGTTATAGGCCCGCATCAGCCGTTGGGCCCGCGCCCGCAACGCGACGAGATCGGGGTGCCCGGCGCGGTATAGATCCCCGGCGCGCATCCGGGCCTGCGCTTCGGACGTCATCGCGCGGTTCCGGCGCGATCACCGGACCGTCGCGGCGAAATCACATGAACCCCAGTTCCAGTCGCGCCTCGTCCGACATCATGTCCATGCCCCATGGCGGGTCCCACGTGATGTCCACGTCCACGGTCTTGACGCCGGGCAGGGGCTCGATCGCCTCGGCCAGCCAGCCCGGCATCTCGCCCGCAACCGGGCAGCCCGGCGCGGTCAGGGTCATGGTGACGCCCACGGCCCCGTCCTCGGCGATGTCGATGGTGTAGACCAGCCCGAGGTCGTAGATGTTCACCGGGATTTCCGGATCATAAACCGTGCGGCATGCTTCCACCACGCTGTCGTAAAGCGGATGGTCGGTGGTCGAGGGCCGGATCAGCGGTGCGCCCTCCATCGGTGCAGTGTCGGGTTGGCTGGCGGACATGGTCATTCCCTTACTCTTTCACACGGGAATATATGGACCGGGCCTCCATGCGTCTAGGGGGCATCCGGAACCGGAGCCGCGTCGCCGGTTTCGGACCGGCCTCCGCTACGCCGCCGCGCCGGGGTCGGGCGCACCTTCTTCTCGATTTCGTCATAAAGCAGCCCGGCCACGTTCTTGCGGCTGGCCTTTTCGATACCTTCCAGGCCGGGTGAGGAGTTCACCTCCAGAACCTTAGGCCCGTCCTCCGAGCGCAACAGGTCCACCCCTGCCATATCGAGCCGGAAAGCGCGCGCGGCCCGCACCGCCGCATCGCGTTCTACCTTTGTGATGCGTGCCACCTGCGCCTGGCCGCCCTGGTGCAGGTTGGACCGGAACTCGCCCTCCGCCGCCACGCGCTTCATCGCGGCCACGACCCGCCCGCCGATCACGAGACAGCGGACATCCTCGCCCGCCGCTTCCTTGACGAAATGCTGGACGAGGAAATTGGCCTTCAGACCGCGGAAGGCCGAGATCACGGATTCGGCGGCCTTGCGCGTCTCGGCCAGCACCACGCCCTTGCCTTGGGTGCTTTCCAGCAGTTTCACGATCAGGGGCGTGGAACCCACGAGCCCGATCAGGTTCGCCGTATCCTTGGGCGAGGCGGCGAAGGCAGTGGCCGGCATCCCGATCCGGTGCCGCGCGAGGATCTGATGCGCATGCAGCTTGTCGCGGCTCGCGGTGATGCCTTCGGACGGGTTCACGCAATAGGTGCCGATGGTTTCGAACTGGCGCACGACCGCCGTCCCATAGGGCGTGATCGAAGCCCCGATGCGGGGGATGATCGCGTCGTAGCGCGCCAGCCGCTTGCCGTCGTAATGCACCTCCGGCGCCAGCTTGTTGATCGCCATGTAGCAGCGCGTGGTGTCGATGACCTCGACCACATGGCCGCGTTTCTCGCCCTCCTCGACCAGCCGGCGGGTGGAATAATTGTGCTCCTCCCGGCTGAGGACGGCGATGCGCAGCGCGCGGGTCGGGGCCGACGCCTTCACCGCGGCCGAGTGATAGACATCGTAGCTGAGCGGCGGCTGGCAGAACCGCTGCGAGGGCGTGATGATCATGTCGTCGCGCAGCGCCTGGCGACCGAGCAGCATCCGGTAGGTCAGCTGCGACCGGTCCGTCAGCGTGACCTCGATGGGCCAGCGATGCCCGCCCAGCACGATCTCTGACGCGATGACATAGCGCCATTCGGATTCGCCGTTCGACGACGTGACCTCGCGCCGGTCGATGATCGGGGCGGAGCAGGGGATCGACACATCGTCGCGCCCGGGGATCGGGTGGATCGCAAAGCGCACCTTGGGCGCGCTGGAAGGTCCGAACGCCTCGATGTCGAAGGCATGCAGCGCCGAGGTCCGCGCGCCGGTGTCGATCTTGGCGCGCAGCGCGGGCAGGCCGAGTGCGGGGAGCGAAACCCATTCCTCCCAGCCGATACGAAAATCTCCGCCGCCGCCCGTGGTGTCGGTGCTGTCCATGTCGATGTCCCTGAACTGGCGGGGGCGCGCAGCCCCGATGTATGGTGCGGACATGTAGGCCGCTTCGATGTCGGTGATGCGTCAGCGCGCGGCGCGATACAAGGGGCGCGGCACTTGCAGGCGGCGCGGGTTTGAGCCAAGGGCAGCGCATGACCGACCGTTTCGCCTTTGCCGTTCATGCCACGTCCGGGCGCGCCCGCACCGGGACCATCACAACGCCGCGCGGGACGATCCGCACGCCCGCCTTCATGCCCGTGGGCACCGCCGCGACCGTCAAGGCGATGTTGCCCGGATCGGTGCGCGCCACGGGGGCCGATGTCCTGCTGGGCAATACCTATCACCTGATGCTGCGGCCCACGGCGGAACGGGTGTCGCGGTTGGGCGGGCTGCACCGTTTCATGAACTGGGACAGGCCGATCCTGACCGACAGCGGCGGATTCCAGGTCATGAGCCTGGCCGAGTTGCGCAAGCTGACGGAGGCGGGCGTGAGCTTCCGCAGCCACATCGATGGCGCGCGCCACATGCTGACCCCGGAACGGTCGATGGAGATCCAGCGTCTTCTTGGGTCCGACATCGTGATGTGTTTCGACGAATGCCCCGCGCTGCCCGCCGACCGCGCGCGGCTGGAGTCGTCCATGCAGTTGTCGATGCGATGGGCGCAGCGGTCGCGCGACGCCTTCGGGGACCGGCCCGGACATGCGCTCTTCGGCATCCAGCAGGGTGGCGACGACGAAGATCTGCGCGGCCAGAGCGCGGAAGCCCTGCGCGCCATCGGCTTCGACGGCTACGCGGTGGGCGGACTGGCCGTGGGCGAGGGGCAGGAGGTCATGTTCCGCGTGCTCGACTACGCGCCTGGCATGCTGCCCGCGGACAAGCCGCGCTACCTGATGGGCGTGGGCAAGCCCGACGATATCCTTGGCGCGGTGGAGCGGGGCATCGATATGTTCGACTGCGTGCTGCCGTCGCGGTCGGGGCGTACGGGGCAGGCGTTCACCCGCCGCGGGGTCGTGAACATCAAGAACGCGCGGCACATGGACGATCCCCGCCCGCTCGATGCCGACTGCACCTGCCCGGCCTGCACGGGCTATCCGCGCGCGTATCTGCACCACGTGTTCCGGGCGAAGGAAATCATCTCGTCCATGCTGCTGACATGGCACAACCTGCATTATTATCAGGAACTCATGGCGGGTATCCGCGCGGCCATCGCGGCGGGCGATCTGGACGGGTTCGCCGCACGCACGCGGGCAGGTTGGTCGGCGGGCGATATCGAGCCGCTATAGGGCGCCGACGGGCTCGGCCAACGCGAAGGTCGCGTCGATATCCATGTGCCGCTCCAGATGGTCCGCCAGGGCGTCGAGCGTGTCCTCCACCCCCGCGTCATACCCGTAGCCCGCCGCGTCATGGCCGAGCCCGCGCAGGAAGGCCGCGCGAAAACCGTCCGCCGCGAAGAGCCCGTGCAGGTAGCAGCCGCGCACGCGCCCGCAGGGGCTGACCGCGCCTTCGTCGCGCCCGTCGAGCCGCAGCCAGGGCCGCGCGCAATCGGGTCCGCTGGTGCGCCCGACATGGATTTCATAGCCCGCGAGCGGTGCCCCCGATGCGATGTCCTGCGCGTGGCCCAGCGACAGCCGTTTTTCCGGCGTCATCACCGTGTCCACGTCCAGTAGGCCCAGCCCCGGCATGGTGCGCGCGGTGCCTTCGATCCCGTCCGGGTCGGCGATGGTGCGACCCAGCATCTGGAAACCACCGCAGATCCCCAGCACATTTCCGCCGCGGCGCAGATGGGCGGCAAGGTCGATATCCCAGCCCTGTGCGCGGAAATCCTCCAGATCAGCCATGGTCGCCTTCGATCCGGGGATCAGCACCAGATCCGCGTCGCCGGGCAGGGGCTGGCCGCGCTCCACGATCCGCACGTCCACCGATGGGTCGGCATTCAGCGGGTCGAGATCGTCGAAATTCGCGATCCGGCGCAGGCGCGGCACAGCCACGGTGAAGCCGTCGCCCCCGTGGCTGCGAATGTCCATGATGTCCTCTGCCGGCAGGCGCCACGCGCCGTCGAACCACGGGATCACACCCAGCGACGGCCAGCCGGTGCGGGAAACGATCTCGCCCAGACCTTCGTCGAACAGCGAAGGATCGCCCCGGAACTTGTTGATGGCGAAGGCGCGGATGCGGTCGCGGTCGGTAACGGGCAGGATCGCGTGTGTGCCCACGACCTGCGCGATCACCCCGCCGCGGTCGATATCGCCCACCAGCACCACGGGAACGCCGGCTGCCTCGGCAAAGCCCATGTTGGCGATATCGCCCCGCCGCAGGTTGATCTCTGCCGGGCTGCCCGCGCCTTCGACGAGGATCAGGTCAGCCGTGTCCGCGAGCCGCTGGAAACTGTCCAGCACCGCCGCCATCAGACGGGGCTTTTCACGGGCGTAGTTGCGCGCCTTGAGCGTGCCGGTCCGACGCCCCTGCACGACGACCTGCGCACCCCGGTCGCTTTCGGGTTTGAGCAGCACCGGGTTCATGTCCACGACCGGATCGCGGCCCGCCGCGCGGGCTTGCAACGCCTGTGCACGCCCGATTTCGCCGCCGTCCACTGTGACGGCGGCGTTGTTGGACATGTTCTGCGGCTTGAACGGTGCAACCGACAGGCCCCGCCGAAACGCCGCCCGTGCCAGCCCGGCGACCAGCATCGACTTGCCGACATTGGACCCGGCCCCCTGGATCATGATCGCGCGGGTCATGGGCGGGACGGCTCCTGTCATCGGGAGGGCAAAAGGCAAAAAAAACGCGCCACGGCGGGCGCGTTTCCAGTTGCGCGATGGGCCAGGGTCAGGCGGCTTCGGCCTGCTGGCTGCGGCGTTCGCTTTCCTCGCGCGACAGCGCGACGGATGTGCGCACACCCTTGCCCACGAAATCCATCAACCCCGAAACGACCCGTTCGTTCGGATCGATCCCGGCACAGCTCAGCACTTCGCGCCCGTCGCGCGACCGTGCCCAGCGTGCGATCTGCTCCGGCCCGTTGCCGTACTTCTTGTCGTCCGCGATGGCATCGTCCAGCGCGGCCAGCACGACGGCCGCGAACAATTTCCGGGCACGGTTGCCCTGTTCGTGGCTATACGCAGTGCTGTCTACAAACTCGCCCATGTGGTGTCCTTAATTCTTGCTCTTGCATCTTGTGCGGTGCCGCGCACTATGCGTGTTTGTGACTGATTCTGTATTGTGAATTGGTCATACCACATATGCGTGATGTGCATAGTGGCGCGGTTGATCCGGTTCTGTGCCGCCGCTTGCGCGGGTCGAACCCGGTGGATATAGGCACGGGTAACAATCTTTCAATCTTTGCAAGAGGCACCTGATGCCAAAGATCAACGGTAACGAAATCCGCCCGGGCAACGTTCTGGAACATAATGGCGGCCTGTGGGCCGCCGTGAAGGTCGATCATGTCAAGCCGGGCAAGGGCGGGGCGTTCGCGCAGGTCGAGATGCGAAACCTGCGCAACGGATCTAAGCTGAACGAACGGTTTCGCTCTGCCGACAAGGTGGAACGCGTCCGGCTGGAACAGAAGGACCAACAGTTCCTGTACGAAAGCGACGGCATGCTCGTATTCATGGACGCCGAGACCTATGAACAGATCGAGCTGCCCGCGGAGATCCTCGGTGATCGCCGCCCGTTCCTGCAGGACGGCATGACCATTCTCGTGGAATTCCATGAGAACGAAGCGCTGAACGCGACCCTGCCGCAAAAGGTCACATGCCGGATCGTGGAGACGGAGCCGGTCGTGAAGGGCCAGACCGCGGCCAACAGCTTCAAGCCCGCGATCCTCGACAACGGGGTGAAGGTCATGGTGCCGCCGTTCGTCGGGCAGGACGAAGAGATCGTCGTGAACACCGAGACGATGGAATATTCCGAACGCGCGTGACGCGCCCTTTGCCGCCGAAAGCGCGCTGTCGAAAAAAAATCGCCGCCGCCGTGAAACCCACGCGGCGGTGTTCGCGTGTCTTGTGTGTGACATCCCCGCAGGCGGGGTGCAGACGCAAGAGGAGACGACATGACACGTATCGCACAGGCCGCACTGACGGCGCTCATCCTGATCCCCGGCATGGCGCAGGCGATGGGACCAAGCGTGACCGCCAGCGACCAGAGCGTCGCCAATGGGGTGGTCAGCGCCGCGGAAATCACCGCCGACACCAACGGCTGGCTCGTGGTGCATCGCACGGGTGCCCACATGAAGCCCGGCCCGGTTGTCGCCCATGCGCCCATCCGCGCGGGCACGACGATGGACGTTGCCGCGATTCTGACCGAGGACGTGGCGCCGGGTGACATGCTCATGCTCATGGTGCACGGCGAAGACGGCGGCATGCAGACTGGCATTTTCGAGTACACGCTCGGCGCCAAGGAAGACGGCCCCGTCCGGATGGACGGAAACCTCGTCATGACCGTCATCACGGCCGAGTGACACGGATCGGACACCGGGCCTAAACCCTCACATCCCCGGTCCGGTGTCCGGAAACGCCTGCGCCGACCGTAGCGCTGCGCAGGCGTGCTTTTCGCGCGTTCCGTACCGAGTTTTCCGGTCCCTGATGGCCGTGTTCAGAGGTAACGATTCACGAGGTTCTCCAGACGTTCTTGGCGACCCGACCGCGGTGCGGGGTTGATCCCTTCGACCCGCACCCGGTCGGCGATGGACGCAAGATCGCTTTTCAGCATCGCCTGAGCCGCCGCGCTGTCCCACCCGGCATAACGGTCGGCCCTCGCGGCTTCGAGCTTTCCGTCGGTCAGCATCGCGTGCGCCGCCTTCAGCCCGGCCGCACAGACATCCATCGCGCCCACATGGGCCGCGACAAGGTCAACGGGATCAAGACTTTGGCGCCGCAACTTCGCGTCGAAATTGGTGCCGCCCGTGGTGAAGCCGCCTGCACGCAGAACTTCGTAATAGGCCAGCGCCACCTCGGGCACGTTGTTGGGGAACTGATCGGTGTCCCAGCCCGACTGGTAATCGTTGCGGTTCATGTCGATGGACCCGAATATGCCCAGTGCGCCCGCCAGTGCCAGTTCGTGTTCGAAGCTGTGCCCAGCCAGGATGGCATGGCCCTGCTCGATGTTCACCTTCACTTCAGCTTCCAGTCCGAACTCCTTGAGAAACCCGTAAACTGTTGCGACATCATAATCGTACTGGTGCTTCGTGGGTTCCTGCGGCTTGGGCTCGATCAGGATCGTGCCGGGAAAGCCGATCTTGTGCTTGTACTCCACCACCATCTGCAGGAACCGCCCCGCCTGCTGGCGTTCGCGCGCAAGATCGGTGTTCAGGAGCGTCTCATAGCCTTCGCGCCCGCCCCACAGGACATAGTTCGCGCCGCCCAAGCGATGGGTCGCGTCCATGCAGGTCTTCACCGTCGCCGCAGCGAAGGCGAACACGTCCGGGTCGGGGTTCGTGGCGGCACCCGACATGTAGCGGCGATGCGAGAACAGGTTGGCGGTGCCCCACAGCAGCTTCGGCCCGCCCGCCACCATCTTCTCGCCGATGTAATCGACGATGGCTTCCAGGTTGCGGGTGTTCTCCGCGAAATCCGCACCCTCGGGGCGGATGTCGAAGTCGTGGAAGCAGAAGAACGGTTGCCCGAGGATCGCGAACAGTTCGAACGCGGCATCGGCCTTCATCTTCGCCAGGTCCAGCGTGTCGCCGAACCAGGGGCGCTCGAAGGTCTGCCCGCCGAACGGATCGCCGCCGGGCCACGCGAAGCTGTGCCACCAGGCGACGGCAAAGCGCAGGTGGTCCTCCATCCGCTTGCCGGCAAGCATCTCGTCCGGGTTGTAGTGGCGGAAGGCGAGGTCGCCATCGGCGTCGGGGCCCTGATAGGTGACGGGGTCGATCCCCGCGAAGAAGTCGGTCATGACAGATCCTTGAGTGCGTTGTATGTGGCCCGGTAGCGGCCATGGGCGTCGGCGAAGGCCGCGGTCAGGGCGAGGTCCGGGTCGATGGTCCGCGCGATGCGCGGAGGGGTTGCTATCTCGGCGCCCGCGCCGGTGGCGGCCATCAGGCCGAGCCGGGCCGCCCCGAGGGCAGCACCGAAATCGCCCGCTTCGGGCAGGTGGATGGGCTGGTCGAGCGCCGTGGCGAGTGCGGCAAGCCAGTATTCCGACCGGCTGCCGCCACCCACTGCGATCAGGCTGTCGATGGCGGTACCCGTCGCCGCAAGCGCATCACGGCAATCCCGGAAGGCGAAGGCCACGCCCTCCAGCACCGCGCGCGTGCCCGCCTGTGCGGCGGTGTCGTGGGACAGCCCGATCAGGGCACCCCGCACGGTTGCGTCATTGTGGGGTGTCCGCTCTCCGCCCAGATAGGGCAGGAACAGCGCCCGACCGGGAGCCTGCAAGGGCCCGAGATCGCCTGTCAGGTCCGTGGCATCCCGGTCCACCAGCCGCGCGAACCAGTTCAGGCTGTCGGTGGCCGACAGGATCACCCCCATCTGGTGCCATGTGCCCGGCAGGGCATGGCAGAACGTGTGAACGGAGGTTTCCGGCGCCGGGCTGTAGGCGTCGCTCGATGCAAACAGCACGCCCGATGTGCCGAGCGACACGAAGCCCTGTCCCGCGCGCACCGCACCGACACCGACGGCCGAGGCCGCGTTGTCCCCCGCGCCGCCTGCGACGACCACATCGGGGCCGATCCCCCACATCGCCGCCAGTTCGCGGCGCATTGTGCCCGACGGGGTGGAACCTTCGACCAGCCGGGGCATGTGCGACCGGTCCATGTCGCAGGCCGCCAGAAGATCGGCCGACCAGTCCCGCGCGCCGGTGTCGAACCATGCCGTGCCCGCCGCGTCCGAGGGCTCCGAGACGGCCTCCCCGGTCAGCCAGAGCCGGAGGTAGTCCTTCGGCAGAAGTACCCGGGCGGTGCGACGGAACGTGTCGGGTTCATTGTCGCGCACCCACACGAGCTTGGGTGCCGTGAAGCCGGGAAAGACCACGTTGCCGGTGATGGCGCGGAACTGCGGGTCGCCGTCCAGCGCAGCAGCCTGTGCAGCACTGCGGGTGTCGTTCCAAAGGATGCAGGGGCGCAGCACGTTGTCGGAAGCATCCAGCAGGGTCGCCCCGTGCATGTGCCCGCTCAGCCCGACGCCGCGCAAGACTGCCAGCGACCGGCGTGCCGCCAGCGCGTCCATCACGGCCGTCGCCGCGGTGATCCAGTCGGCCGGGCGCTGCTCCGACCAGCCGGGATGCGGCCGCTGGACCTCCAGCGGCGCGCTCTGTTCGTCGATCACCTGTTGATCGTCATCGATCAGCAGGGCCTTGATCCCCGATGTGCCGAGGTCGAGTCCAAGATACATCAGGCAGCCTTCTCGGGTTTCTTTCCCATGATGATCATGGACAGGATGTCATCCTCGGTCACGTCCTCGACCCGCTCGGTGGCGATCAACTCGCCGTTCTTCATCACCGACACCCGGTCGCAAAGCTCCATCATCTCGCGCGTGTCGTGCGAGATCAGGAAGATGCCCAGCCCCTGCGCCTTGAGTTCCTGGATCAGGTCCGCGACCATCTTGGTCTCGTGCACCCCCAACGCGGCGGTCGGTTCGTCCATGATCAGGATGCGGGCGTTGAAATACACCGCGCGAGCGATGGCCACCGATTGCCGCTGCCCGCCCGACAGGGCGGACACGGGTTCCTGCAGTTTGCGGAAGTTGGGGTTGAGCCGCGCCATGATCTTGCGCGTCTCGGCTTCCATCTTGGCATCGTTGAGCATGCCTGTCCCGGTCACGATCTCCCGCCCGAGAAACAGGTTCGCCGTGGCATCGAGATTGTCGGCCAGCGCCAGCGTCTGGTAGATCGTTTCGATCCCCGCCGCGCGGGCATCGCGCGGGCTGGTGATGCTGACGGGCTTGCCGTCGACCCTGATCTCGCCGCTGTCGGCCTTGTACGCGCCCGACAGGATCTTGATGAGCGTGGATTTGCCCGCGCCATTGTGGCCCAGAAGCCCCACGACTTCACCGGGATAGAGGTCGATGCTCACGCGGTTGACCGCCTGCACGCCGCCGAACGCAATCGAGATGTCCTTCATTTCGACAAGGGGTGTCATGTCTCAGCCTCCGGTGCGCTTGCGGTAGATGATGTCGATCAGCACGGCGAGGACGAGAACCGCGCCCACCACGATGTTCTGGAACGGCGCGTCCACCCCGACCATGGCCATGCCGGATTGCAGACTCTGCATGATGAGCGCGCCGAGGATCGCCCCGTGGATGGTGCCGATCCCGCCCGCGAGCGCCGTGCCGCCGATGACGGCTGCCGCGATCACGCGCAATTCATCCAGCGTGCCGATGTCGTTGGAATGGAACGACAGCCGGGCCGAGGCGACCACCGCCGACAGGGCGCAAAGGACACCCATGATGGCGAAGACCTTGACCGTTAGGAACCGTGTGTCGATCCCCGACAGGGCCGCCGCGTCCGGGTTGCCGCCCGTGGCGAAGATGTACCGTCCCAGTCGCGTGCGCTTGGCGATCACTGTCATGGCGATGGCTATGGCTGCGAGCAGCAGAACCGAGATCGGCAGGCCATAAGCGGCGGTAAAGCCATCGGGCATCGTTTCGCCCCGCGCGGCGAAGTCACGCTCCAGCACGCGCTCGGGCACCTGGTACGCGTTCAGGATGCCGACGAAGCCAAAGATGGCGGCGGCGATGATGCCGGACATGGTCAGTTCGGCCCAGAGCGGTTTCGGTGTCTGGCCATGGGCGACCTTGTTGCGCCGTGCGCTGAACAGGGCCGCGACCGCCGCCGCCGTCGCCAGTGCCGCGACGATCCAGGATCCGGTGGACCCGAGCGTCCCGCCGATGCCGCCGAAATTCTGGAAGGTCGGATCGAGCGGCCCGATGGTCTGGCCGTTGGTGATGTACCACGCGATATTACGCCAGACGAGGAGCCCGCCCAGCGTCACGATGAAGGCGGGGATGCCCATGTACCCGACAAGCCAGCCGTGAAACCCCCCGATGACGGCGCCGGCGATCACACCCACGATGATGGTCAGCCACGGTGTCAGCGGATGGCCGAGTCCGAGGCCAAGCCCCTCGGGCAGCACCACGGTCTGGGTCATCGCCATGATGGCCGAGCACGTCGCCAGCACCGACCCGACGCTCAGGTCGATATGGCGGGTCACAATGACGAACACCATGCCCGTGGCCATGATCGCCACGGATACGGTCTGGATCGTCAGGTTGAAGATGTTCCGCGGCGTCAGGAACTGGCCGCCAGTCATGAGGTTGAAAACGATGCAAACGGCGGCGAAAGCGCCGATCATGCCGAGAAGGCGGGTATCGAGTTCAAGCGTTTTCGTGAGGCTGCGCTTCGGGGCGGCCTGCGCGGTCGTGGTATCTGTCATGGGATTGCTCCGCGGCATGGGGGGCGCGCGGGCCGTGGCCGTGGCGCCGGAACGGGGCGGCTGGGCGGGGGCGATGCACCCGTGGTTGTCCCGCGCCGCAAGGGGCGCGGGACGGATCGCGTCAGGTCAGTTGCATGGGGCCGGACCGTCCGTCACACCTTGGCAAAGCGTTTCCAGCGGGATCCAGCCTGCGTCCACGACGACCGGCAGGTTTTCCTGCGTGACCGGCACGGGTTCCAGGAAGATCGCGTTCAGCTCGTTGCCCGACGGCGAGCTCCATTTCACGGCGCCTTCGATGTCCGCCATCGCGGTGCCCTGTGCCATCTGCACGGCGATGGACCCCGCAGCGCGGCCGAGATCGCGGGCGTCTTTCCAGACGCTGACGGTCTGGGTGCCAAGCGCGATGCGGTTCAGTGCGGCATGGTCGCCGTCCTGCCCCGAAACCGGGATCCCTTCCATGCCCTGCGCGGTGAGTGCCGCGACGGCGCCGCCGGCGGTGCCGTCATTGGACGCCACGACGGCATCGACAGCGTTGCCCTGCGCGGTGAGGATCTGTTCCATGTTGCGCTGCGCGTTCGACGGCAGCCAGCCATCGGTATAGGCTTCGGCCACGATGGTGATGTCGCCGGCGTCGATTGCGGATTGCAGCACTTCCTGCTGGCCGCCGCGCAGGAAATCCGCGTTCGGATCGGTGGGCGATCCCTTGATCATCACGTAGTTGCCCGTGGGCTGCTGTTCGAGAACGGCACGCGCCTGCATCCGGCCGACTTCGACGTTGTCAAAGGTCAGGTAAAACGCGCGCGGGTCGTCGATGAGGCGGTCATACCCCAGAACCGGGATGCCTTCGTTGTCGGCGGCAGTGACGGCGGGAATGATCGCCTGGCTGTCCTGCGCGAGGATGATGAGCGCATCGACACCCTGCGCGATCAGGCTTTCGACGTCGGACAGCTGCTTGGACGACGACGATTGCGCGTCCGCGCTGACGTAGCCGACGCCCGCGGCGTCGAGTGCTTCGCGGATCGCGGCTTCGTCGGTCTTCCAGCGCTCTTCCTGGAAATTCGACCAGCTGACACCGACGGTCAGGTCCTGTGCGCTGGCGGATACCGCAACACCTGCGGCCATCGCCGCCGCGGCGATGAGTGCTTTGTGCATTGAATGCCTCCCTTGGCTTTGCCCGTGGTCGGGCGGCCAGACTCGCTGGCTGGCTGAGAGGATGCCGCCTATTAATTCAGTTGTCAAAATAAAAAATTTCAGTTTGCATGAAAAATGTGGCAACGTAGGCTCAGACAGCAAGAATGCTGCGCATGCAAAGTTTTTGCTGCGCCGCGGCAGACACATAATGTTTCTGGAATGAAGAAAGTGACGGGAATGGCAGGGCAGGATCGGACCGGGCACATGGTACAGCCGGGGGACGGGTGCGGCCCCTTGCGAACCTGTGCGGACCGGACCGCCAAGCCGCTCGCGCAGCAGGTTTTCGAACGGATACGGTCGCTCGGGCGGGTGTCGCGTAGCGATGTGGCCCGCGATCTCGGCGTCAGCCCCGGCTCCGTGACCAGCGCTGTCACCACCTTGATGGAGGCGGGGCTGGTGCGCGAAATCCCGCGGGCCGCCCGCGACACTGCGACCGTGCGGGGCCGCCCGCCGGTGGACCTTTCCGTGGTCGCCGATGCCCGGCACGTGCTTGGCCTGAACCTGCGCGACGGACTCATCAGCGCCGTCGTCACCGATTTCAACGGGCAGGTTCTGGCGGACGCGGAAAGGCCGGTCCAGACGGGTGCGCGCCTGCTGGACGCGGTGCTAACCGATATCGCGCACCTCGTGGACCGGATGCTCGGCCCGCTCGGAATGGCTTCGGGCGATCTTGCGGCGGTCGGGATCGGGTTGCCGGGATTCATCGATCACGATGGGGGGGCTGTGCTGTGGTCGCCGATCCTGCGCGACCGCAAGGTCGCATTGGGCCCGGTGCTGGCGACACGTCTGGGTATGCCGGTCTATCTCGACAACGACGTGAACCTTCTGGCGCTCGCGGAACTGTGGTTCGGCATGGGGCGCGACCTGTCCAGCTTTGCGGTGGTGACCATCGAACACGGGGTCGGCATGGGCCTGATCCTCGACACGGCGCTGTATCGCGGCGCGCGCGGGATGGGGCTGGAAATCGGCCACACCACGGTGCAGCTCGATGGGGCGCTGTGCCGCTGCGGGCAGCGCGGGTGCCTTGAGGCTTACGTCGCCGATTATGCGCTGGTGCGCGAGGCGTCCACGGCGCTGGAATGGGATCTGCAGACCGCGCGCCCGACCGAGCAGACGCTGGAGATCCTCTACGCACAGGCCAAGGCGGGAAACGAGGCTGCGCGGTTGATCTTCGAAAGGGCCGGGCGCTACCTGTCGCTGGGGCTTGCCAACGTGATCCGGGTGTTCGACCCGGAACTGCTGCTGATCTCGGGCGCACGGCTGCGCTATGATCTGCTTTATGCCGAGGAGGTGCTGTCCGACATGCACCGGTTTTCCGATCGGATCGGACGCGGGCGCACGGACGTCGCCATCAACACGTGGGGCGACACGGTCTGGGCACGCGGTGGTGCGGCCCTGGCCCTGTCCGCCGTCACCGACGCCGTGTTGGCGCATCCCGCAACCGACTTGCCCGCGCGCGATCGGCGCACGGGCTGAAACGCGGCGGTCAGGCCACGGGATCGACCGTCGTCGCGCCGCCCTTCTTTTGCGCGGCCTCGAACAGGTCCGTCTGGTCCCGCGCCCACGCATTGATGTCATAGCACCGGACCTTGGCGCGCAGCGCCTCCATCCTGTCGCGGCGTTCCGCTTCGGGCATGTCGAGCGCCTGAAGGATCGCGCGATCCATCGAGCGTGCCGAGAATGGGTTGGCCATCACCGCCGCCGACAGGTCCACCGCCGCACCCGCGAATTCAGATAGCACCAGAACGCCGTCCCCGTCGATCCGAGCCGCCGCGTATTCCTTGCAGACAAGGTTCATGCCATCGGCCAACGGCGTGATCCAGGCCACGTCCGCCGCGCGGTAATAGGCCACGAGTTCGGTGAACGGAATCGCCCGCGATATCAGGGCGATGGGCTGCCATTCGAACGTGCCGAATGCGCCGTTGATCCGCCCCGCGGTCTGTTCCAGTTCGGTCTGGATCTCGGCATAGGCGGTCATGTTGCGGTTCGCCACGACCGACACGTGCAACAGCCGCACCTTGCCGCGCAGGCCAGGATTGTCCGCCAGCACGCGCCCGAAGCTTTCCAGCTGCTCGATCCCGCCCTTGGTGTAATCGGTGCGCCCCACGGACAGGATCATCTTGCGGCCGTTCAGTTCGTCCTTGATCTCCGACAGCTTCGTTGCCGTGGCCGGTGTTTCCGCCTGTTCCTCGATGTAGTCCATGTTCACGCCGACGGGCGACGCACTGACAAGGATGCGGCGGCCTTCGTATTCGATCTGCGTCGGCATCGTGCGTTCGCTCAGTGCGGTGCCCTCGTTCACCCATTCCGGGCGGACCTTTTCGCGGCGCGTTACTTCCACGTCCAGAAGACTTCGGACGACCGACACGAAATTGTCGGCGTAGCGCGGGATGTGGAACCCCACGGCGTCGCAGGACAACAGGCTTTCCACGATCTCCTTGCGCCAGGGCAGCACGTTGAACATGTCGGCGGCGGGGAAGGGTGTGTGGTGGAAGAACGAGATTTTCACGTCAGGGCGTAGCTGCCGGATATAGCCGGGTGCCAGCCACAGGTTGTAGTCATGCACCCAGACATTCGCGCCGGGGGCGGCTTCGTGGGCGGCGGCTTCGGCGAAGGCCCAGTTCACCTCGCGGAATGTCGGCCAGTCCACGGGGTCGTAATTATATCGCTCCTTGAAGGAATGCAGGATCGGCCAGAACGCCTCCTTCGAGGTGATATGATAGAAGCTTTTTACCTGCTCCGCCGTCAGCGGCAGGCGCGACACGCGGTATTCCCCGAAACTGTCGTTGATCGTCACCACGCGTTCGAAATCGACCTTGGACGGATCATCGGCCAGCTTCCACGCCACCCACGATCCACGGTCGGCCTTGCCGAAAAAGCTCTTCAGCGTCGGCACGATTCCGTTGGGCGACGTGTTCTCGCGCAGCACGACGCGCCCGTCCTTGCCCTCCACCTCTTCGTAGGGCTGGCGGTGGTAAAGGATCACGAGATCCGATTTCTGCGGCATGCTGGCCTCGGCCGTGTCTTGGGTCAGTTCCTGGGTCATGTCACACCTCCGGGGGTGTCGGATGCAGGTTCAGGGCGGCGATCGCTTCGGCTATGCCGGCCGCGCCGATGGCGCGGGCTTTGTAGACCGATGCGTGGCCGTCGAGCGCGGCCAGCAGGGCGGGTTCCGATCCGCCAACGGCCACGGCGGGCAGGCCGCACACCAGCATGGAATGGTCGTTCATCGTATCGCCCGCGGCAAGCACGCCGCCCGGATCGAGGCCAAGGTGCGTCACCAGACGGCGCAGCGACGGTCCCTTGGACACGCCGCGCGGCAGCACGTCGAAATACATCTCGGCCGAAATGAGCGCGTCGAAGCCCATGTCCGCCGCCCGCGCCCTGGCCGCATCCCGGTCGAAAAGATCGGGGTCCATGTCGAAGCTCACCCTGTAGCGGAACTGCGTCGGCTGGAGCGTCAGCCCCGCCAGATCGGAAAATGCCGCGCGCACCCTGTCGCCTGCATCGTCCCAAGCCGCGGCGATTTCGGCTTCCAGGTCCGGGATCGGGTGCAAGCTTGCATCAGGGGCCACCTGGGCGATCGTCGTGCCCACGTCGCCGACCACGTAGTCGGGCCGGGGCAGCCCGTCGTTGCGCACCATGCCGGTGATGAAATCCGGGTCGCGCCCGGTCACGAACACCAGCCCCACCGAGGCGCGGTTCGCCGCAATCCAGTCATAGAGCGCGGCCCGGTCCGCATCCGTTCCGCCGAGGAACGTGCCATCGAGGTCCGTGGCCAGCGTGAAGCCGCGCGCGTGCAGCGGCGGCAGGTCGGTCTGGGGATTTGTCATGACATCCTTTCGGCAAGATCGTTGATGGCGTCGTCGCCGGCGGGATGGGCCAGCGTGAAGGTCAGACCGGCCGGTTCGCCCTCGATAGGCCGGGACCAGAGGCGCGCGAAGGTTTCGCCCAGCGGCGCGCCCTCGTGCAGCACGGCATGGACGGCTTCGCAGATCGGCATGGCGACCTTGACCCGGCGGGCAAGCTCCACGACCGACACGGCGTTGATCTCGCCCTCCACCACCACGGGCTTGCCGTCGAAACAGTCTTCCCGTGCGCGGCCCTCGCCCAGTTGCACGCCCAGCGACATGTTGCGCGAGGTCTGGCTGGAACAGGTCAGCGTCAGGTCGCCCGCGCCCGACAGGCCGGTAACCGTTTCGCGCCGCCCGCCCAGAACCTGCGCCAGTCGCTTCATTTCGTCCATGCCGCGGGTGATGAGCGCCGCGCGGGTGTTCTCGGCGAAGCCCGCCCCGGTCATCATCCCGCAGGCGATGGCGATCACGTTCTTCACCGCACCGCCGATCTCCACGCCGATGATGTCGTCGGAAATGTACGGCCGGAAGGCGTTCGACCCCATTGCCAGCGCCACCCGCGCGGCGGTGCTGTTTTCCGGGTGCAGCCGGTCCTGGTAGGAAAACGGAAACGCCACGGTCGCCGCGGTCAGGTGCCCCAGCGCCGTTTCCCGCGCGAAGGTCGGCCCGGATATGGCGCCAATCGGGTGGCCGGGAAGTTCCTCCTCCGCAACCTGGCTGAGCAGCAGCCCCGTGCCGCGTTCGATCCCCTTGCAGCACAGCGCAACGGGCACGCCCGCGCCCAGATGCGGCCGGATCGCCGCACACATCTCGCGCAGCGACGCGGAGGGCGTGACGATCAGCACGAGGTCCGCGCCCGTGCAGGCATCGGCAATATCCGTCGTCGGGTTCAGCCCGTCGGGCAGCGGCACGTCGGGCATGTAGCGCGCGTTCACCCGGTCGCGGGCGATGGCGGCGACAAGGTCGGGATTGCGCCCCCACAGCCGCACCTGCCGCCCGGCATGGCGCGCCACCGCTGCCAGCGCGCAGCCCCATGCCCCGGCGCCGATCACGGCAACGGTGCCGATGCCCCGCGCACCGCTTTGCGGCAGGTCGTCTGTTGACAGGTCAAGTCCCATGGATGTGATCCTTGTAGCCGCTCTCGGCGGTGCTGTCCAATCGGCCACCGTTGCGGGGGGCCGAACGCGGCCCGCGCGGTCACTGTCGTTGGTTCCGATTGCGGGTTCAAGCCATTGACGGTAGGGCTGCGCGCGAAACGAACCAGAGCGGGCGCGGCGGGGGCATCATGTTCGATACCGAGGGCTACAGCGATCATGAAAGCGTCACCTGGCTGCACGATGCGGGTACGGGGCTGCGCGCGGTCATCGCGGTGCATTCCTTGGCGCGGGGGCCTGCCATGGGCGGGTGCCGCCTTTGGCGATATCCCGATCCGGGCGCGGCACTCGCCGATGCGCTGCGCCTGTCCGAAGGCATGTCGCTGAAGAACGCCATGGCCGGTCTGCCGCTGGGCGGGGGCAAGGCGGTGATCCTTGGTCCGGTTCCCGAGGGGCCGGGCCGGGCCGCGGCCTTCCGCGCTTTCGGGCGGGCCATCGAAACGATGGGCGGGCGCTACGTGACGGCGGAGGATGTCGGCGTGCACGTCGCCGACATGGCAGAGATCGCGCGCGAAACCCGGCATGTGTCGGGCATCGGCGCGTCCGGTACCGTCGGGGGCGATCCATCGCCCTATACAGCGCGCGGCGTCCTGCGCGGGATCGAGGCCGCGGCGCGGCACGCGCTCGGCCGGTCCGATCTCGACGGGCTGCGGGTCGGCGTGCAGGGGGTCGGGAACGTGGGCGGGCATCTGGCGCGGCTGCTTGCGGGGCAGGGCGCGCGTCTGACCATAGCCGATATCGACCCCGCGCGGCAGGCGCGGCTGGCGGATGAAACCGGCGCAGAAACCGCGGGGCTCGAGGAGATATTGACAACCGACGTGGACGTTTTGGCGCCGTGTGCCCTTGGCGGCGCGATCACTGCGCCGGTCGCGGCGACCCTGCGCGCGCGGATCGTGGCCGGGGCGGCGAACAATCAGCTGGCGACATCCGAGGCGGGCGAGATTCTGCGCCGCCGCGGTGTGACCTATGTGCCCGACTATGTGGCGAACGCGGGCGGGATCATCGCCGTCGGGGCTGAATACCTCGGCCATGGATCTGAAACGTCGGTGCTGGCCGATGTGGATGCAATCGGCCCGCGCGTCGCCGAATTGCTTGCCCGCAGCGCCGCGGAGGCGACCCCGCCCGAGGTCATCGCCGATCGCATGGCGCGCGAGATCATCGCGGCAGCCCGCGCCGCCTAGCCGCCCGCCCGCAACACGCCGCCGTGCAGCGTCCCGTCCGGGAAGGCTTGCAGCAGAAGGTCGCGGAAGGCCCGCAGACGCGCGGTCAGGGCCTGCGGACCCGGATAGACGACGTGCAGATCGGCGGCGGGGCCGTCCCAGCCGTCGAGCACCCGGACCAGCCGCCCCTCGGCAAGATCGCGCTCCACCAGGAACAGCGGCAGTAGGGCTGCGCCCGCACCTCCAAGCGCAGCGTCGCGCAGCGCGACATGGCTTGTCAACGCAAGACCGCCCACCAGCCGCACGGTCCGATCCTCGCGCCCGCGGGTCAGGTGCCAGCCCTGGACCAGGCCGACCCCGTGCAGCAGCACCGGCAATGACGCCAGCCCCGCCGGGTCGGTCAGCGGTTCGGGGCACAGATCCGGTGTTGCCACGACTACCTGTTCCGACCGCGCGAAACGCTGCGCCACGAAGGGGCCGTCGGCGGGATGTCCCACCCGGATCGCCGCGTCGAAACCTTCCTCGATCAGGTCGGGCTGGCTGTCGGTCAAGACCACCTCCAGCGTCAGGTCGGGATAGAGCCTACGCGACGCCGCCACGATCTGCCCGATGAAAGCCTGCCCGAACAGCAGCGGCACGGCCAGCCGGAGATGACCGCGCACCGCCACTTCATCGGGATCGCTGAGCGCGCGGGCGATTTCCCCGGCATCGGCGAGAATGCGTTCGGCGCGGGCCAGCACTAGCGCGCCTTCGGCGGTCAGGCTCAACCGCCGCGTGGTACGGTCCATCAGCCGGACCCCGAGTGCCGCCTCGAGGTCCTGTATCCGCTTGGAAATCGTGGATTTCGGCATGCCGAGCCGTCGCGCGGCCGCTGCAAAGGAACCTTCGGCCGCGATTGCGCTGAATTCCCGCAAGGTGTTGAGATCCATCCGCCTGCCTTCCCCCGTTTTTCAGGGCACAAAGCACGCCGCGCGCACCGCGCCAAGGGGGATCAGCGCGCCGCGCTGTCCAGCCAGATGGTCACCGGCCCGTCATTGACCAGCGATACCTGCATGTCCGCGCCGAAACGCCCCCATGCGACCGGCACGCCAAGTCCGGCCAGCGCTTCGCCGAATGCGCGATACAGCCGCGCGCCATCTGCGGGTGCTGCGGCGCTGGAAAATCCGGGGCGGTTGCCGCGCCGCGTGTCGGCGGCCAGCGTGAACTGCGACACGACCAGTGCCGCGCCGCCCATGTCCAGCAGGGACCGATTCATCTTACCCGCGTCGTCGGGAAAGATGCGCAGCTTGGCGATCTTGGCGGCGAAGGGGGCAACAGCGGCATCGGTATCGCCCTGCATCGCGCACACGAGGATCATAAGGCCAGCGCCAATCTCGCCGGTCACCTCATCGCCCACCCGCACATCGGCGCGGGCCACACGCTGCACCACTGCCCGCATCAGGGCAGTTCGGCGCGGGTCGGCGGGTTCGCCCCGGCGCGGGACACGGTCACTGCGGCGGCCCGCGCGGCCAGCGACAGCGCCGCGCGCAGGGTGTCGCTGTCGAGCATGTCCAGCGCCACCTTGTCCAGCGCGCCCGCCTCGTCCAGCGCGGCCAGAATGCCCGCGTTGAACGTGTCGCCCGCGCCCACGGTATCGACCGGGGTCACGCGGGTGGCGGCAACGAATTCCACATCGTGCGCGGTAAAGCCCCAGGCGCCCTTCGCGCCTTCGGTGATGCATACGAGCTTTGGCCCCAGCGCGCGCACTTGCGCGGCAAGATCCGCGATCTCTCCCGGTCCCATCAGCCAGGACAGATCCTCGTCCGACAGCTTCACGATATCCGCCGCGCGCAGCATCGGGTCGAGCCGCGCACGATAGGCGGCTTCGTCCTTGATGAAGCCGGGACGGATATTGGGGTCGATCATGGTGACATGATCCGGAGCGGCGCGCAGCATCAGCGCGCGATAGGTGTCCGCGCAGGGTGTCACGGCCAGCGAGATGCCCCCGAAGAACAGCGCCCGCAGGTCATGGGGCAGGGCGGGCAGGTCGGCCTCTGTCAGCATGCGCCCGGCAGTGTTCTCGTCGTAGAAGGCATAGCGCGCCTGCCCGTCGGTCAGTTCCACGAAGGCCAGCGTCGTGGGCCGGTCGCTGCGATGGATGAACTGGGTGGACACGCCCGCACCGGTCAGCGCATCGGCCAGTTGCGTGCCGAACAGGTCCGTCGACAGCCCGGTGAACATCGCCGCCGGAGCCCCGAGCCGCGCCAGCGCGATGGCCGTGTTGAACACCGCCCCGCCCGCGAAGGGCTGGAAGCAGGCCGCGCCGTCCCCGGTCCGCCTTGGGAGCATGTCGATCAGGGCTTCGCCGCAACACAGGATCATCTTGGGCCTCGCTGGGATGTTACCGCTATCCTAGCCGCCATGGGCCCATGGCTGCAAGCGGATCGGGCGGCAGGCTTACTGGTTCGACGCGAGAAAGCCGAACGCGGCGGCAGCGATCAGCGCCGTCAGGACCGTGAGCGCGATCTTCCAGACCGACCACGGGCGCTCGCCCTCCACCCGGCCGGTCTGGCCGTTGATGACGATCCGGTAGCTGCGCCCGCCATAGCGATAGGCGGCGATCCATATGGGCAGCAGGACGTGCTTGAAGGTCACGTTGGCAACCTGCGTTTCGATCTGCGCGATGCGCTGCCGGTCGCCGCCGATATCGAACCGGACGTCCCTTTCGATCTGCCGGTCCATGGTCTCGCGCGCCAGCACGACCCCGTCGCGCAGGTCGACCGTATAGGCCTCGGCCCGCATCCCGGCGAGGTATTCGGGCGCATACGGGCGCAACTGGCTGAGGTCCCACGGCGGCAGTGCCTCGGTGAAGCGGCGCGGCAGGCTGCGCGACGCCAGCACCAGCACATCGTCGAAGGCCCGCCGCACCGCGCCTGACACGGGCCGCCAGCGCACCTCGGCCACGGTCTGGCTTGTGCGCTGTCCGTTGCGCACGACAGATTGCTGGCGGTGATGCACCGTGCCCCGTTCTCCGCGATAGCGCGAGGCCGTGTCGGCGTCGAAGGTCCAGAACGGCACGTAGATGCCATCCATGCGCCGCCCCTTGCGGGCATAGCGCTTCAGCCCGTTCGGCGCGAACCAGAGGCCCCCCAGCCAGCGGCGCATCGCGTCATGGGCGGCGGGTTCGGTCATGGCGAATGGCAGCACGGCCTGCGGGCGGATCGCGCGGTGGGTGCCGGTGGCCGTGACTACGGGGCTGGCGCAGAACGGGCAGGACGTGCCCTGCACGGTATCGTCCAGCTCAACCTGCGCGCCGCAGCTGGTGCAGGCGACAAGTTGAGTCTCATCATAGGCGTCGCCCGGCAGGTCGGTGGCAAGGGCCGCGGCGAAATCTTGTTCGACAGGGGCTGTTGCTGCGGCCTGCCACGGGCTCGACGGCGCGCCGAGCACCTCGTCATGGCCGCAATGACCGCAGCGCAGGCCGCCCGTCGCCGGGTCGAAGCGCAGATCCGCGCCGCAGGCCGGGCAGGGGAAGTGATGCGCCGTGCCCTCGGTGCGGGCTGCCTTGGCCCCCGTGTCCATCGGTCAGTCCGCAGGTGGCGGCGGAGGCGGTGGCATGACGGTGAAGAGTTGTGCAAGCTCCGGCACGTCCTCCGCCTGCAACCAGCCGTCCTGGCCTTGCGTCCAGACATGGCTCTGCCGCGTGAGCCGACCCTCCTGCGCCATGCGGCCCATGGATGCGCGGGAAAACGGGCCCGTTGTCTGCCCGTTCTCGGCAATGTGCCAGACATGCTCGGTCGGGGGCGGCGGCGGCACGGGTGCTGCGGCGGCGGGCGCGGGCCGCCCGCCCCACGGACCCGTCTGCGCCATCTGGTTGCCCATCGCCATGCCGAGCCCCGCGCCGATCCCGGCGCCCATTCCGCTGTCGCCGCCCTGGGCCGCGGCGGTGCCCATCGCTTCGGCGGCGGCATATTGGGTGTAACGGTCGAGATCGCCCACCATCCCCATCGCCGTGCGCTTGTCGAGTGCACCCTCCACCGCCGCGGGCAGCGAGATGTTCTCGACATACAACTCCGGCAGGGTCAGCCCGTAGGCCGCGATCGTGGGCGCGATCCGTTCGGCAATCACCCGGCCCAGATCGCCCGTGTTCGCCGCCATGTCCAGAACGGGAATGCCCGACCCGGCCACCGCTCGGCTGAATTCCTGCACGATCACGTTGCGGATCTGGAAGCTGATCTCGTCCATCGTGAATTCGCCATCCGTTCCCACGATTTCCGTCATGAAGCGCGCGGGGTCCGTCACCCGCACGCTGTAGGTGCCGAAGGCGCGCAGCCGCAGCGGCCCGAATTCGGCGTCGCGCAGCATCACCGGGTTGCGGGTGCCCCATTTCAGCCCGTTGAACCGCGTAGTGTTGACGAAATAGATCTCGGACTTGAAGGGCGACCGGAACCCGTGGTCCCAGTGCTGCAACGTGGTCAGCACGGGCATGTTGTTCGTTTCCAGCATGTAGAGACCGGGCATGAACACGTCCGCGATCTGGCCTTCGTGAACAAAGACGGCGGCCTGCCCTTCGCGCACGGTCAGCTTCGCGCCATACTTGATCGCGTGGCTGTGCCGTTCGAACCGCCACACCATCGTGTCGCGCGTGTCGTCCACCCAGTGGATGACATCGATGAACTCGCCGGACAGGAAATCGAAAAACGGCATGTCAACTCTCCTCGAGGGCCGGGGTCGTGCGGGCGACCGTGTCGGGGGGCAGCAGTTCCTCGGCGATCGTGCGCACGATGGGCTGGGCCATGACCGCGTCCATGCCCGGCTGCAGCCGCGGGTCGTACAGGATCGCCAGCAGAAGCTCGTCATGGGTGGTCAGCAGCGCGAATTCCTCGTCGTCGTTGAAGATCGACGGGCGCGCGGCGGGACTGTCATTCGCCAGTCCCAGCCCCTGGGCGATTTCCTCGTGCAGGCAGGATTTGCGCAGAAGCTGCGGGTGTTCCGCCCGGATGATGCCGACGGCGCGGCGGTAGACATGGGGCGCGTCATCCGTCGAGAACGCGATCATCAGGCAGAAGATCGTGGGCGGCATGTCGGTGACCGCTGCAACCACCGGGGGGGAAATGCCGGGGATCAGCGTCTGCAAACGCGACCCGAGCGCGCGGCGCTCGTCCTCGTTCACGACAAGCACCGTCATGTTGCCGGTCCCGGCAGTGGTCGTGACCGGGTGTCCGGTCGCAGTGGCAAGCCGTTCCGCCAGCCCCGCGACGGTCGCGCGGTCGCGCCGCCGTTCGGCTTCGGGAACCGAATCGCCGAAGACGAGCCCGATCTCGACCCGGTCTTCCCAGCGCCGCAGCGCACTTTCGCTTTCGCGCGCCACGATCCGGTCGGCATCGGGCACGAATTCGTCGAACAGCGCGATCTGCATGAAATTCCCGGTCAGCATCCGGCTGTCCATTGGCGTATCCGGGCCACCGGAATCCTGCCGCAGCAGGCCACGCGCCAGCAGATCTTGTTCGAGCTGGGCATAGCGCCGCTCCAGCCGCGCGCTTTCCGCCGAAGGCTGCGGCGCGCTGCGCGGCGCAGGGGCCGTCGTCGCGGCGCCGTCCGTTCCCGGGGTCGGTTCGATGGCCGGGCGCACACAGCCCGACAACGCCGCGCAAAGCAGCGCCGCTGTCGGCACCATGTGCAGTCCCATGCGCATGACGATCAGGCGGCGCCCGCGCCGGTCGGGGCGGCCTTCGCGGCGGACAGCGTCTTGCGCAATTCGGTCTCCATCGCGGTGAGTTCCTGTTCCGCCGCCGCGCGCCGTGACTTTCCCTCGTCCGCGATCTGGAGGCTTTCCTGGATCGTCGCCACGAGTTCGGCGTTGGCCTTCTTGATCGCCTCGATATCGAACACGCCGCGTTCCATCTGCGTCCGCACCTCCTTGTTGGCCTGCCGCAGGTTCGCGGCATTCGCCGTCAGCAATTCGTTCGTCAGGTCGCCCGCGTCCTTCACGGCCTTCGCCGCTTCGGCAGACCGCTGGATCGTCACGGCCTGCGCCAGTTGCGTTTCCCAAAGGGGCACGGTGTTCACGAGCGTCGAATTGATCTTGCTGACCAGCGACTTGTCGTTTTCCTGAACCAGCCGGATCGAGGGTAGGGACTGCATCGTCACCTGCCGCGTCAGCTTCAGGTCATGGACCCGGCGTTCGAGATCGTCGCGCGCGGCGCGCAGGTCGCGCAGTTCCTGCGCCGCGATCATCTGCTGATCGGGGGCGACCGCGTTCATCTCGGCCTCCTTGGTGGGGATGGTCTTGCTGTCCAGCTCGGCCAGCTTTTCCGTCCCGGCCGCGATGTAGAGCGCCAGTTCGTCGTAGAACGCGAGCGTCTTTTCATAGAGCTTGTCGAGCGACTTGATGTCCTTCAGCAGCTGGTGCTCGTGCCCCAGCAGGCTGTCGGTGATCTTGTCGATCTGGCCCTGCACCGTGTCGTAGCGCGCCATGAACTGCGCCACGGGGGCGGCCTTGCCGGTCAGCCGGTCCCACCACGTCCGCTTGCGGTTCGGGTCCAGCTCGTCCACCGAAAAGCCGCGGATCGTGCTGACGATCTCGCGCAGGCTGTCGCCCGCCGGGCCCACGTCCTTGTTGCGCACGTCCGCGAGCATGGCCTGGCTGATTTCCTGCAATTCAGCCTGGGCGCGCGAACCGAAACCGATGATGGACCCGCTGTCGGCCATGTCGATCTCGGTCATGCGGGCGCGCACGGCCTCGGCGACCTGCGGTTCGGCATGGTCGAGCGATATGTCGCCGTCGCGCGGGGCGGGCAGCGGTGCCGTGGCTTCGGCGATCAAGGCCTCGTCTTCCATCGCGCGGGTGCGGGTGTCTTGCGGCATGGGACTCTCCTGGGTGGATTGGGCATCCGATATGGCGGCGTCGCGGGTGTTCAGCCGGGGGGCACCTCACGCGCGAGTCTTTCGCGCAGTACCTCGATCTCGACATCGAGATCGCTGCGGTCGTCCAGCAGCAGCGTCTGGGTCTTGTCCGCGTAGTTGCGTTCCAGATCGTCCAGAAGCGTCAGGAAATCGGTCCGCGCCTGGGGGGCGCGGCTGCGTGCATAAAGGTCCGAGAATTTTACCGCCGCGTCCCGCGCACCCAGAAGATACACGCCAAGGAAACGCCGCGCACGGGTCAGGTCGCGCGGATCGTCCTGCACGGTGCGAAACATCTTCTGCGCGGTGGCGGTGAAGGTCTTCATGCGGGCCACAAGCTCGCGGTCGCCGGTGCGCGCGACGGCATTGGTCATGGCGGCGAGATGCGCCTCGGCCTCGCGCACGGCGCGGTCGGCGCGGTCGCTTTGGGCGCGGTCCACGGCGCCTCCGGTATCCAGCCCCTTGTCCTGCATAGGGTCGGGTCCGAAGGCACCAAGGTGAAGAATGCCGCCCAAGACCGCGAAGACAATGGCATTCGTCAGGCTGCCATCCGCCAGGCCCGCACAGGCCAGCCCGGCGGCGGTCAGCACGCTACCCAGCAGCTTGCGCGGGATGGCGGGGCGGCGGGCGACCTTTCGCGCGGCATAGGCTTCCTGCGCCACGATGCCTTCGCGGGTGAGCCACGCGGCCAGCATCAGTGCCGCGAAACATGTGAGATTCAGCGCAAGCCCGAGCGGCTCGGCGCGGAAAGCCGATATCAGGAACGGGAACGGCAGCACGTAGAGCAGGTTCGACCTTGCACCGGCCCGGCTGCGCAATGCCGCGGGCGGCGGTCCACCCTGCGCGCCGTCATGCGCCGCCCCGCCGGGGCTGTATCGACCACCGAAACGCTGGGCCATCAGCCCGCCCCCGTGAACGCGGCATAGAGGATCAGCAGCGCGAGCAGCGCGAAAGACAGTTTCTGAAGGCCCGATCCCGACACCCGGATTCCCCGCGATGGTTTCGACGACAGGCAAGCACAGCCGCGCGTCAAAGGGAAGACGCGGGTTGTCGGGTCAGGTGCGGCGCGAAGGTTTCGCGGACGCGACAGGGCCCGCTGCGCGGCGTCTGGGCGCTTTGGCGGGCGTGTCGGGTTTGGTCGGGACCGTCCCGCCGGTATCCGCGCCGTCGCGGGGCAGGCCGAGCTGGTCGCGCAGGATGCGCGGTTTGACCTCTTCCACGGCACCGGGCGCGAGATCGCCCAGCTGAAACGGGCCATAGCTGATGCGGATCAGGCGGTTCACGCTGAAACCGATATGCTCCATGGCGCGCCGGATCTCGCGGTTGCGGCCTTCGCGCAACCCGAGCGTCAGCCAGGCGTTGGCGCCCTGCTGACGGTCGAGCGTGACGGCCATGGGCGCGAACCGTTCGCCCTCCACCGTGATGCCGCGGCGCAGGGGGGCGAAGGCGTCGTCGTTCGGGGCGCCCTTGATGCGCACGCGATACTTGCGCACCCAGCCGGTCGAGGGCAGTTCCAGCCGTCGCTTGATCCCGCCATCGTTGGTCAGCAGAAGAAGCCCCTCGGAATTCAGATCGAGCCGCCCGATGCTGACCACGCGCGGCAGGTCGTCGGGCAACGCGTCGAACACGGTGGGGCGGCCCATCTCGTCGCTGGTCGTGGTCACGAGGCCTGGGGGCTTGTGGTACAGCCACAGGCGCGGTGCCTCCGGCGGCGCAAGGGGCTTGCCGTCCAAGGTGATCCTGTCGGCGGGCGTCACGTTCAACGCGGGGCTGTCGATCCGCTTGCCGTTCACGGCGACCCGGCCTTCGGCGATCATCGCTTCGGACGCGCGGCGCGAGGCGACCCCGGCCCGGGCCAGCACCTTGGCGATGCGGTCGCCGGTTCCTCCGTCATTCGCGGGCGCCGCCGCCGCGACGGTGGGCGGGGCGGTCCGCGCCGGGCGTTTCGGGCGGGGCTTCGGGGCGGGGCTGCTCGCGGAGCGGGCCGGGGGCTTGGATGGGGGCTTGACCATGTCCGGGCCATACCGCGTCCCGTGGGGCGGCGAAAGCCTGTTGAACCCCGCCTGGGATACGCGAATGCTTGTTGCATCGCGCGCGGCGCACGGGCCATCTGCGGCCATGGCGCAGGACAGCCCCTTCATCAGCCACATGGACGCAGCCCTCGCCGAGGCCCGCGCCGCCGCCACGCGCGGGGAAGTGCCCGTCGGCGCCGTCGTGGTGGACCCCGCGGGCCGCATCGTCGCCCGCGTCGGCAACCGCATGCGCGAGACGGGCGATCCAACGGCCCATGCCGAGATGCTGGCGATCAGGGCAGCCTGCGCGGCGCTTGGGCGGGATCGGCTGACGGGCTGTGCGCTTTACGTGACACTGGAGCCTTGCGCGATGTGCGCGGGGGCCATCGCGGCGGCGCGGGTGGCACGGCTTTACTATGGCGCTGCGGACCCGAAATCGGGTGGCGTGGCGCAGGGCGCGCGCGTTTTCGACCGGGCGCAGTGCCATCACCGCCCCGAGGTCTATGACGGGATCGGCGCCGCGGCGGCCGGGGCGCTGCTGCAGGATTTCTTCGCCGGGATGCGCCGCTGACGCGGCATGCCATGCCCCCCATCCACGCCTTGCGGCGTGAACGGGGCCCGCGGCCCGGACCGAACCTTTCGCGAGAAACCGCTTGCCGCGCGGCAAGGCCCCGCGCATCGTCGCTCCATGCAAGAGGAGGAATGCATGAATACGATACGCACTGCCGTCGGCGCCGCTGTGCTTGCGCTCACCTGTCTGCCCGCGTGGGCGGAACCGACCGCGAAGGTCGCCATCCATGTGGATGAGGAGAATGTGTCCACCATGAACATGGCGCTGAACAACGCGGCTAACATCGCCAAGCACTATGGCGATCTGGGGCAGGAGGTCGCAATCGAGATCGTGACCTACGGCCCCGGCCTGCACATGCTGCGCGCCGATACCTCACCCGTGGCCGACCGGATCGCGGTCATGGCGCTGGAACTCGACAATATCACGTTTTCCGCCTGCCTGAACACCGTGCAGGCCATGGAGCAGCGCACCCAGAAAGAGGTGCCGCTGATCAGCGAGGCAGAGGTCGTGCCATCGGGCGCCGTGCGGCTGATGGAGTTGCAATACGACGGCTACGCCTATCTGCGGCCCTGATCGCGTCGGGCCGATGTTCCTGTCCTCGCTTTGATCTATGTCGCTCTCCGTCACGACACGGGGTACGCGGATGGACTGGACACGATCGATCGACGGGTATTGCGAACGGCTCGGCCCGGAATACTGGGCTGAACCGGTCAACGCGGTCACCAACGCGGCCTTCCTGATCACAGCCGTCGTCATGTGGCGGCGCACGCGCGGGGCCGGTCTGCCGCTGGCGACCGCGCTGGTGGGCATTCTTGCCGGTATCGGCGTGGGGTCGTTCCTGTTCCACACCCATGCGCAGGTCTGGGCGGCCTTCGCCGACAGCGGTGCCATCGCGGTCTTCGCACTTGTCTATGTCTTCGCCGCAAACCGCGATTTCTGGGGACTGAAGGGTTGGCGGGCCTGGGCTGCGACAGGGCTGTTCATCCCGTATGTCGTTCTGACCGTGCCGATCTTCGCGCGCCTGCCGTTCTTCGAGATCTCTTCGGGTTACTGGCCGCTGCCAATCTTGGTGCTCGTGTATGGACTTGGGTTGCGCCGACGCGCACCCGAAACGGGGCAGGGCCTGCTGATCGCGGCGGGGATCTGCGCGGTGTCGCTGACCGCGCGGTCGCTGGACGAACCGCTCTGCGCCGCGATCCCGATCGGGACACATTTCCTGTGGCATGTGCTGAACGGCGTCCTTCTGGGCTGGATGATCGAGGTCTACCTGCGCCACATGCGCGGCCCGCTTGCAGCGACCCTGCGCGGGGGCTAAAGCGGGCGCCGGAACAGCAGACGGAGAGGCCCCATGTCGATCGACACAGCGACCGCCGCGAAGGTGGCCAAGCTTGCCCGCATCCGGGTGGAAGATGACGCGCTGCCGGCGCTGGCGGCGGAGTTCAACACCATCCTCGGGTTCATCGAGCAACTGGGCGAGGTCGATGTCGAGGGCGTGGAGCCGATGACCGGCGTCACACCTATTCGGCTGAAACGGCGCGACGATGTCGTGACGGACGGCAACCAGCAGGCGGCTGTGCTGTCGAACGCGCCCGATGCCCGCGAAGGGTTCTTCGCCGTGCCGAAGGTGGTCGAGTGATGTCGGACCTGAGCAGCCTGACCATCGCCGCTGCCCGCGACGCCCTGCGACGCGGGGACGTCACCGCGGCGGACCTGACCGAAGCCTGTCTGCGTGAGATCGAGAGCGCCGGGGCGCTCAACGCGGTCGTGCATCACACGCCGGACGTGGCCCGCGAACAGGCGGCGCGCGCCGACGCGCGGCTGCGCGATGGCGATGCGCCCGCCATGTGCGGCATACCGCTTGGCATCAAGGACCTGTTCTGCACCAAGGGTGTCGCGTCGCAGGCCGCGTCCGGCATCCTAAAGGGCTTCCGCCCGGAGTATGAGAGCACCGTGACCGCGAAGCTGTGGGACGCCGGTGCGGTCATGCTCGGCAAGTTGAACATGGACGAATTCGCCATGGGGTCGAGCAACGAGACCTCGATCTACGGCAATGCCGTGAATCCGTGGCGCGCCAAAGGGTCCGACGCGCCGCTGACACCCGGCGGATCGTCCGGCGGGTCGGCAGCGGCGGTGGCGGCGGGGCTATGCCTTGCCGCGACGGGCACCGATACGGGCGGGTCGATCCGGCAGCCCGCGGCCTTCACCGGGATCACGGGGCTGAAGCCGACCTATGGGCGCTGTTCGCGCTGGGGGATCGTGGCCTTCGCCTCCAGCCTCGACCAGGCGGGGCCGATGACCCGCGACGTGCGCGATGCGGCAATCATGCTGCAGGCGATGGCCGGGCACGACCCGCATGACAGCACGAGCGCCGACATCCCCGTGCCGGATTTCGAGGCGGCGCTGACCGGCGATATCCGAGGCACGAAGATCGGAATCCCGCGCGAATACCGCGTTGAGGGCATGCCGCCCGAGATCGCCCAGTTGTGGGATGACGGCGCCGAGATGCTGCGCGATGCCGGGGCGGAGGTTGTGGAAATCTCTTTGCCCCATACGCAATACGCGCTGCCCGCCTATTACGTCATCGCGCCTGCCGAGGCGTCGTCGAACCTTGCGCGCTATGACGGGGTGCGGTTCGGGCACCGCGCGAAACTGGCGCCCGGCGACGGCATCACCGAGATGTACGAAAAGACCCGCGCCGAAGGCTTCGGGGCGGAGGTGCAGCGCCGCGTGATGGTCGGCACCTACGTTCTGTCGGCAGGGTTCTACGACGCCTATTACAACCGGGCGCGCAAGGTCCGCACGCTGATCAAGCGCGACTTTGACGAAGCGTTCGCCGCCGGTGTGGACGCGATCCTGACGCCAGCCACGCCCTCGGCGGCGTTCGGGCTGGGCGAAATGGCAAGCGCAGACCCGGTGCAGATGTATCTCAACGACGTGTTCACGGTGACTGTGAACTTGGCCGGTCTGCCGGGGATTTCCGTGCCCGCGGGGCTGGACCGGCGCGGCCTGCCGCTGGGGTTGCAACTGATCGGCAAGCCGTGGGACGAGGCGGGCTTGCTGAACCATGCTTACGCGCTGGAACGGGCGGCGGGGTTCACCGCCCGCCCCGACCGCTGGTGGTAGGGATGGCGCGCCGCGCCATTTTCGGTCTGGTCGCGCTGCTGGCGGCCTGCGGGCCAGCCTACGGACCCGGCGATACGGTGGGATTGGTGCCGGTGACCGGCGAGCCGCGCGCCACGCGTGAAGCCGCGCTGCGGGGGAATGCCTCTGCCGAAGCCGCGACCCCGCGCGCCGATGCGGCCCCATCGGCGGTGCCGCCCCCAGTTCCTGTGCGGCCCGTGCAACTGCGTGGTCGTCCGACAGAGGAGGGCCCCAACGTCGTGGCCTTCGCGCTGGCAACCGATCATGCGGTCGGCACCGCGCGGTACGCACGGGACAATCCGTCTGCGGAACGCGCGGAACGGGCCTGCGAACGCTATGTATCGGCCGATCTGGCGCAGGAAGCGTTCCTGCGGGCGGGCGGGCCGGAGGGCGACCGGCTGGGCATGGACCCCGACGGCGACGGCTACGCCTGCGGCTGGGACCCGGAGCGGTTCCGCCGCGCGGTGCGCTAGGTCCGTGACGGACGCGACCATCTGGCATCCTTCGCCCAACCACGGGCCACGGCGCGATGGCGCGGTGCCCGACATGGTGGTGATCCACTACACGGCGATGCGGGATGCCGAGTCCGCGCTCGCACGGCTCTGCGATCCGGGCGCGGAGGTCTCGGCGCATTACCTGATCGGACGCTGTGGCACATGCTGGCAGATGGTGGATGACGCGGCGCGCGCCTGGCATGCGGGGGCGGGGGCTTGGGGTGCCGTGACGGACGTCAACTCACGCTCCATCGGGATCGAGCTGGACAATGACGGGCGCACGCCCTTTGCGGCACCGCTCATGGACCGGCTGGAATCGCTGCTGGCCGGGATCATGGCGCGTTGGGACATTCCGCTCGAACGGGTGATCGGGCATGCCTGCATGGCGCCTGATCGCAAGCAGGATCCGGGGGCGCGCTTTGACTGGGCAAGACTGGCGCGGCAGGGGCTGGCCGTGCCGACGCCCGCGCCGCAGCCGGCCACACCCGGGGACTTTGTCGCCCATGCGCGGGCCGTGGGCTACCCGGATGCCGCGCCCGATGTGCTGCTTGCGGCGTTCCGCACGCGGTTCCGTCCAACGGCGCAGGGACCGCTCGATGCGACCGATGCCAGAATCATGGCTGCACTCGCGCGCGACTTCCCCGTTGACCGCGCGCGCCGCGAGGTCTAGCAGCAGCCACGCGCGGATGGCCGGACGGTCGCGGCGGCCCGCAAGGGGCGTCGAGGAAAGTCCGGACTCCATGAAGCAACGGTGCCGGGTAACGCCCGGCCGGGGAAACCCGAGGGACAGCGCCACAGAGAACAGACCGCCCCGGTCCGCCGGGGCAAGGGTGAAACGGTGGGGTAAGAGCCCACCGCGGGGCTGGCAACAGCACCGGCATGGCAAGCCCCACCGGGAGCAATGCCAAATAGGGGTTCCGCGCGGCTCATGCCGCGGGCACGCTTCGGCCCAGGAACCCGGGTTGGCAGCACGAGCGCGGCGGTAACGCCGGGCCCAGATGAATGGCCGTCGAAGGGGGCGACCCCGGAACAGAATCCGGCTTACAGGCCATCCGCGCGCATTTCGACCCCTGCCTTCCCCCGCGACAAAGCGCCCGCACCGGTACGCCCGCGCGGTGGTACTCTGCCTGTGGAACCGGGGAGAGGGAGAACGAACCATGAGCTTTCTGAGAACGCTGGCGACCGTCGCGGTCGGCGTGGCTGCGGCCAAGGGCGTGTCGAAATATCGGCAGGCCGGCGGCATGGCGGGGCTTCAGGACATGTTCGCACAGGCGGGCGGTACGGCCGGCATGGCGGACCAGGTCGCGCAGATGGCCGAACGCATGGGGGTGCCGGGTGCCGGCAATGCCGTGCGCGACATGATGGCCAAGATGGGCGGGACCGTGCCGGGGGCACAGCCGGAGGCGGCGGCGGCAGGTTTTGCCGGACTGATGTCGGCCATGGGCGGGGCCGCCGCGGCGGGCGGCAAGCAGGCGGACGACATGCTGTCGGGCCTGTTCAAGGGGACGCCCGTCGGCATGGCGGCGGAAGAGAACGCAAAGCTGATGATCCGCGCGATGATCCAGGCCGCCAAGGCCGACGGCGAGATCGACGCCGAGGAGCAGAAGACGATCATGGATGCGCTCAAGGACGCCGAACCGGAGGAGGTCGCCTTCGTCAAGGAACAGCTTGCGGCCCCCGTCGACCCCATGGCGCTGGCCGCGGCGACCAATGACGCGATGAAGGCGCAGGTCTATTCCACCGCGTTGACCGCAGTGCGCGTGGATCATGCCGCGGAAGCCGATTTCCTGCGCCAGTTGTCCACGGGACTCGGTCTTGACGCCGCCGCGCGTGATCGTGTGCACGCCGCAATGGGGGTGCCGCCGCTTCCGGCATGATCTGCGCTTGACACTGGACTGCCCACGTTTAAAAGGCGGGTTCCAGATTTTCACGGGTGGTGTCGCCGCCCGGTTGAGGAGACACACCATGGCGAAGCCGACAACCATCAAGATCCGCCTGAACTCGACCGCGGATACTGGGCACTTCTATGTGACCAAGAAGAATGCGCGCACGATGACGGAAAAGATGACCGTCCGGAAATACGATCCGGTCGCGCGCAAGCATGTCGAGTACAAGGAAGGCAAGATCAAGTAACCGGCAGCGGCTGGTGACGCGTCTTGGGGGCTGCGCAATTGCGCGGCCCTTTTTCATGCGCGGCGGCAGTGCGCCCGATCCGACAAAGCCGCCCCAAACGAAAAGGGCCAGCCCAAAGGCTGGCCCTGTCCCATGTCCTGAAGGCGGATTTACTCGCGGTTGCCGAGGAACTGAAGCAGGAACATGAACATGTTGATGAAGTCGAGATAGAGACGCAGCGCGCCCATGATCGCCGACTTGCCCAGCCACTCCTGATCGCCGCTCGACGCCATCTGGATGTACTCGTTCTTGATCGACTGCGTGTCATAGGCCGTCAGGCCGGCGAAGATCAGCACGCCGATGACCGAGATGGCGAATTGCAGCGCCGACGAGGCCACGAAGATGTTGATGATCATCGCCACGATCAGCCCCACCAGCCCCATCATGAGGAAGGTGCCCATCGCGCTGAGATCCTTCTTCGTCGTGTAGCCGTAAAGGCTGAGCGACGCGAAGGCGATGGCGGTCACGAGGAACGTGGTCACGATGGACACGCCTGTGAACACGAGGAAGATGGAACTGATCGACAGGCCCATCACGGCGGCAAACATGTAGAACACGGTCTGCGCGGTGGCCGCGGACATGCGGTTGATGCCTGCGCTGAACCCGAAGACGAACAGCAGCGGCGCGAACATGATCAGCCACTTGAGCGGCGAGGCGTAGATCGCTGCGCCAAGGCCAGTCAGATAGGTGTCCGCCCCGATCTGATAGGCGGTCGGCACGTCCGACACCGCCAGCCCGGCGATGGCCCAGGACACGGCGGCGGTGATGAGCATGCCCACCGACATCGTGCTGTAGACCTTGGTCATGTGGGCGCGAAGCCCCTCGTCGATCTCGACACTGCGGGCGCCGGCCGCAGTTGCACGGATCGTCTGGTAGTCAGCCATGTGTTCCCTCCTGTGAAACTCGCGCGTCGCGCCCCGGACGGGCCGCGGACTTGGGAGTAATATCGGTGGCTCGCGTGCCTTTTTCAAGCAAGACCGGTCCGCGATGTGACCGGAAAGGTCGGGTTTTTACGAATCCGGGGCGACGGTGATCACGACCTTTCCCGTGGATGCCCGGCTGCGCAGCAATTCCAGCCCTTCTGCTGCGCGTTCCAGCGGCAGGACGTGGCTGACGTGGGGCGCGATGTCCCCGGCCTCATACATCGAGAGCAGGTCAGACAACGAGCGTGTGAGAACCTCCGGCGCGAAACCGAGATACCCGCCCCAGTATAGCCCGTGGACCGATATGTTCTTGACCAGAAGATAATTCGCCGGGATCTGCGGCACCGATCCCGCGGCGAAGCCGATCACCAGCACCCGCGCACCGGGGCGTGTGGCACGCAGGGCCGCGCTGAACAGCGGATCGCCCACGGCATCGTAGATCACGTCCACGCCGCCCCTGGCCTTCAGACGCTGGGTCAGGTCTGGCACGTCGCTGTCGACGATGTCGTGGGCCCCGGCGGCGCGGGCGATCTCCAGCTTGGTGTCGCCACGTGCGCAGGCGATGACATGCGCCCCCAGCTTCGCGCCCAGTTCGACGGCCGTCAGCCCGACCCCGCCCGCGGCCCCCAGCACCAGAAGCCGCTCGCCCCTTTGCAACGCGGCACGGTGGGTCAGGGCAAGATGCGACGTACCATAGGCGATCTGGAACGCGGCGGCGTCCACGTCCGGCATCCGGTCGGGCAGGGGCACGCAGCGCGCCGAATCCACGACGCAGTAGGGGGCCAGCCCGCCGGTGCCAGGTACCGCCGCCACACGGTCGCCGGGCAGAAGTCCCGTGACGCCCGGACCGATGGCATGCACCCGCCCGGCGATCTCCATGCCAAGCGTGATCGGCAGTGGCGGCCTTTCCTGGTACTTGCCGTCTATCATCAGCAGGTCGGCGAAATTCAGCCCGCAGGCGCCGACGGCAACCACGACCTGCCCGGCACCCGGTTCCGGCTTGTCAAGGTCGTGAAAAGTAGGCTCGTCACCGACGGCTCTGATCGAGAAACTGCGCACGAATTGTCCTTTACACCGGGCCGCGGGTTAACCAACGAATCAACTAGAGCGGGGGATGCTCTTACAAGTTGATCCGACTTTGCGCTAAATACACCGCAGCAATAGCGGGCAGAAGCCCTTGATGCTCTCCATGTGCCTCGGTGGCCGGTTAACCTGCGCTTCGCGGGCGTGGAGAATTTTGTCTTCGTTCCGGCAGCACCTGCCAGTGTGCCGGCTTTTACAAGATGTCGGATTACAGGAGTCGTCCATGCCCCATCCCGTCGATGTCCATGTCGGACACACAATTCGCAATACCCGTCGTGCACGGGCGCTCACGCAGCAGATGCTGGCGGCGCAGGTCGGCGTCAAGTTCCAGCAAATCCAGAAATACGAGACGGGGGCGAACCGTGTCAGCGCGTCCCGGCTGTGGGAGATCGCGCAGGTTCTCGACGTGCCGGTCAGCCATTTCTTCGAGAAGTACGATCCGAACGCCAGCAAGTCGGACGAAAGAACGTCCTGATTTTCAACGATTGCCGGCCGATGCGTGACAGGCGTCGGCCGGGGGGCTATGCAGGCGCGTGTCAATTCACGGACCATGCCATGCACACGATTCCCAAGGGTTTGCCGCCGCACGCGGCCGGCATCGTCACCGCCGCCCATGCGCTGGCGGATGCGGCCGCGGTACAGACCCTGCGCCATTTCCGCCGAATGGACCTTGCCACGGACAACAAGGCCGGTGCGGGGTTCGACCCGGTCACCGAAGCGGACCGCGCCGCCGAACGCGCCATGCGCGATCTGCTTGGGCGGATGCGCCCCGATGACGGCATCCTCGGCGAGGAATACGGCAGCAGCACGGGTACAAGCGGACTGACCTGGGTGCTCGATCCCATCGACGGGACGCGCGGTTACATCTCGGGCACGCCCACATGGGGCACGCTGATCGCCGTCACCGACGCCGAAGGACCGGTTTTCGGCCTGATCGACCAGCCCTGGACCGGCGAGCGATTCGCCGGTGGATTCGGCAGCGCCCGTATGTCGCGCGCCGAAACGCTCACGTCGCTGCGGACAAAGGCCAATCCGGCGCTTGGCGACGCGATCCTGTTCACCACATTTCCCGAGATCGGCACCGCAGACGAGGCGGCGGCCTTCGCCCGCGTGGCCGCGCAGTGCCGGCTGGTCCGCTACGGGATGGATTGCTACGCCTATGCGTTGCTGGCGGCGGGGCAGATCGATCTCGTGATCGAGGCGGGGTTGAACGCCTATGACATCGCGGCCCCGATCGCGGTGATCGAGGCGGCGGGCGGCATCGTCACGGACTGGGAGGGCCGCAAGGTCCACCATGGCGGGCGCGCCGTCGCCGCGGCCAATGCCACGCTGCATGCAGCGGCGCTGTCCGTCCTGAACGGCGGCTGAGATGGCCGCGACACTGCTTCGCGACGCGCAGGTCGTCGTCACCATGGACGACGCGCGGCGCGAACTGGCCGGGGCCGATGTGCTATGGCGCGACGGGGTGATCGAAGCGGTCGGGTTCGACCTTCCGGCAGACGGGGCCGAGGTGATCGACGCACGCGGCTGCGTCGTGACGCCGGGGCTGGTCAACACCCATCACCACCTGTTCCAGACCCTCACCCGCGGCGTGCCGGACGGGCAGGATGCCCTGCTGTTTGGCTGGCTCACGACGCTCTATCCCATCTGGGCGCGATTCACGCCGGACCATGTGCATGTCTCGGCGCTGGTCGGGCTGGCGGAACTGGCGCTGTCGGGCTGCACGCTCAGCTCCGACCATCTGTATCTGTTCCCGAATGGCGCGCGGCTGGATGACAGCATCGCGGCGGCGCAGGAAATCGGCGTGCGCCTGCTGGCCACGCGCGGCGCGATGAGCATCGGGGAAAGCGCGGGCGGGTTGCCGCCGGACAGCCTGGTGGAGGCCGAGGCCGCCATCCTGGAGGACTGCATCCGGGTGATCGACGCGTTCCACGATCCGGCACCGGGCGCCATGATCCAGGTGGGCGTGGCGCCGTGTTCGCCGTTCTCGGTCAGCCGCGGGCTGATGCGCGATGCGGCCCTGCTGGCCCGCGACAAGGACGTGCGGCTGCATACGCATCTCGCCGAGAATGACGAGGACGTGGCCTACAGTCTGGCGCAGTTCGGCTGCCGCCCGGGCCAGTATGCCCAGGATCTGGGCTGGACCGGCGAGGATGTGTGGCATGCCCATTGCGTGAAGCTGGATGCGTCCGAGATCGACCTGTTCGCCCGCACGCGCACGGGCGTGTCCCATTGCCCCTGTTCCAACTGCCGTCTGGGATCGGGCATTGCTCCGGTCCGGGCCATGCTGGGCGCGGGCGTGCCCGTGGGTCTGGGGGTGGACGGATCGGCAAGCAACGACGCGGGCAACCTTGTGCTCGAAGCCCGGCAGGCGCTGCTGCTGCAGCGGGTGGCGCAGGGGGCCGACGCCATGTCGGCGCGGGCGGTGCTCGAAGTGGCGACGCGGGGCGGGGCCGCCGTATTGGGCCGCGCCGACCTTGGCCAGATCGCACCGGGGATGCGTGCCGATCTCGCGGTCTGGGACGTGTCGGGGATCGAGGCCGCGGGTGCGTGGGACCCGGTCGCGGCGCTGGTCCTGTCCGGGCCGACGCACGTGCGCGACCTGATCGTCGAAGGGCGCCCGGTGATCCGTGACGGGTCCTTCACCCGTTTCGATCTGGCGGGGGCGCTGGCGCGCCACTCCGCCCTTCGGGATGGACTCATGGGCGGTTGATCGCGGGCTGGAGCTTCAGCCGCCGCCCGCCTGTTGCCGGGCCATGTTGCTGTCGCGGTCGGTGATGCCCAGCAGGTTCGCCACCATCCGCATCAGGCTGTTTTCTTCCTCGTCGCGGGTGCCGTCGGCCATCACGACCTCCCACAGCGCGCCGATCACGGCGAGCCGGTCGTCATAGGGCACCGCATCCTTGATCGCGCGGGTGAAGCGCACCGTGTCCGGAGCCTCGCTTTCCAGCGTTTCGGCATCGCGGCGCAGCGCCGTGGCCTCGAAGGGCGACAACCCGTAGCGGCGCGCGAGGATGCGGTCGATCCGGTCGATCTCGATCGCGGCATAGTCCCCGTCGGACCGGGCAATGCGCACCAAAAGGGCGGCCAGAGCCAGCCGCGCATCGGCGTCGGGCAGGGGGGCGGGGTCGGGGGCCATAAGGCCGGACAGCAGCTTTGCGAACATGCGCAAGATGTAGCCGCTGGACGCAAGCGCGCCAAGAGCAGGCTTGATCAGGTCAGAAGCCGCACGCCCCGGTCGATCCCGTCCAGCGTCATGGGCACCATGCGGTTCTCGAAGATCTGCCCGATCAGGCCGATGCTTTGCGTATAGCCCCAGTGCCTTTCGGGCACGGGGTTGATCCACAGGTGATCAGGCCATTGCGCACAGGCGCGGCGCAGCCAGACCTCGCCCGCTTCGGCGTTCCAGTGTTCGTTGGCACCACCGGGATAAAGCACCTCGTAGGGCGACATGCTTGCATCGCCGACGAAGATGCATTTGTAGTCCGACCCGTAGGTGTGCAGCACGTCCCATGTGGCGGTCTGTTCGGTCCAGCGCCGGGCGTTGTCGCGCCACACACCTTCGTACAGGCAGTTGTGAAAGTAATAGTGTTCGAGATGCTTGAACTCGGCCTTCGCGGCCGAGAACAGTTCCTCCACCACGCGGATATGGTCGTCCATCGACCCGCCGATATCGAGAAACAGCAGCACCTTCACGGCATTGCGCCGCTCGGGACGGGTCTTCACGTCCAGGTAGCCATGTTCCGCCGTGGCGCGGATCGTGCCGTCGAGGTCCAGTTCCTCCGCCGCGCCCTCGCGGGCCCAGCGGCGCAGGCGTTTCAGCGCGACCTTGATGTTGCGGGTGCCCAGCTCGACGCTGTCGTCGAGATTGCGGAATTCCCGCTTGTCCCAGACCTTCACGGCGCGGCGGTGGCGCGACCCGTCCTGACCGATGCGCACGCCTTCGGGGTTGTAGCCATAGGCCCCGAACGGGGACGTGCCCGCCGTACCGATCCATTTGGAGCCGCCCTGGTGGCGGCCCTGTTGTTCCTTCAGGCGTTCCTTCAGCGTTTCCATCAGCTTGTCGAACCCGCCCAAGGCCGCGATCTCGGCCTTCTCGGCGTCGCTCAGGGTCTTTTCGGCGAGCTTTTCCAGCCAGTCGCGCGGCAGATCCACCGCGCTCAGCATGTCGGCGACGTTGACATGCTCCAACCCGGCGAAGGCGGCAGCGAAGGCGCGGTCGAACCGGTCGAGATGCCGTTCGTCCTTCACCATCGTCGCGCGCGCGAGGTAATAGAACCCGTCCACATCATAGGTCACAAGGTTCGCGTCCATCGCTTCAAGAAACCCGAGGTATTCGCGCAGGGATACCGGGACCTCGTGGGCGCGGAGCTGGTCGAAGAACGGCAGGAACACGGGGGTCAGCCCATCCGCACGATGAAGACGTTGGCGAAGACAGCCACGGTCGCGAAGGCGAGCGCGAAGCCCGCGGCGTATTGCGCGATATCGGCGGGCTTGCCCTTGCGGCGGCGCGCGAGCCATCCGCCATAGGCGCCCCCGGCCAGGGCGGCTGCGATGACGATCATGATCCCTCCTGTTCTGGCGGCAGCAGCGCCGCGATCTCGGCGGCGCGGCGCAGCACCTCGGCGTCGGAGCGTAGCCCATACCGTGCCCAGCCGAAACCGTCACCCCGGATCTCCGCGGCCACTTCGGACCGTCCCAGCGCATCGAGCGCCGCCGCGCGCACCATCAGGAGATCGCCCAGTAGAGCGCCGTTCTCGGCCCGGCGGGCGGCGGGAATGTGCCGGTCTGTCAGCCGCAGAACCGTGTCGAAATCCTCGGCAACGAGCGCGAACGCCGCGACCTGTATGCCGACCTGCGCGGCATGCACGGCGGTCGCGGGCCGCGCGCCATAGACCTGCCCGGCCTTGAAGAACGCCTCCAGCGCGAAGCCCGCGTCGCGGCCCGTGGAAAGCCGCCCCGCGGTCAGCAGTGACAGGCCCAGCCGCACGTCCTGCCAGCCTTCGTCCTGCGCCACCGACAGCGCCCGCAACGACGCCTGCCGCCGCCGCAGCACCGGCTGGTTCGGGCTTAGCGCGAAGACCGTAGCCCTTTGCCATTCGGGCGGGGTCGGCGCGATGCCGCGGGCGGGCACGGATTCGCCGGCCGGGTTCAGCCGCGCGAGGATCGCGGGCAACCGCGCCGCCACTGTTTCCCGAGCCATGCCATTGGCCAGCGCCGGGTCATAGGCCACGCGCAACATCAGCATGTCGAAGCCGGTCAGCACGCTGTGCATGTTGTCGTCGTTGAAGATCGAATCCTCTAGCCGGAACAGGTCGTTCACCGGGCCGAGCGCCTGCGCGATCTCTTCGTGCAGGCAGTCGCGGATCTCCTGTGCGCTGATGTCGGCGGGGATGAAGATGGTGGCCGCCTGCCGGCTGGTCAGGTCTGCCCAGTTGAGCCCTGCGGCACGCGTGTCGGCCTGGAACACTGTCCAGCTGGTGGCGAGCGGCAGCACGAAACAGGCTGCCTGCGGCACCACCCGGTCGAGATCGGCGCGGCGCACGGCTTCGACGGTGATGGCGCCCGCGGCGTCGGTCCGGCGGATGTCGATCCCGGCCTCGCGCCGCAACCGCGTCACGAGCCGGTCAAGCTCGGTGTCGAACACGGGTGTCGCCGCCCCGGCCAGCGCCACGGTCACCGGTTCGTCGAAACGGGTGAAGACGGGCAGGGGCGCACCGCTTTCCAGTTCCATCGTCAGATCGATGAAATCGATGGCCATGTCCGCATTGGCCCGTGCGGGCGGTATGGGCCGTGGGGAACCGAACTCGCGCATGGCCGGCATCCCCGCCACATCGCCCTGCGGGTCCGGGGCGGTGACCGGCGCCAGTGTCCCGGCGCAGCCGGACAGCACGGCACACAGCAGACCCGCGAGCAGGACGGTTGGCGGACAGGTCCGGCGGCGCAGGCCGGGACGCGCGTGCGACTGACAGGGCTTCGGCCTCAGGATGTATCGATGTCTCATGCCGCCCAGTCTCACCCCTGGAACAGCTAGCGGCTTTTCGGCATTGCGGAAAGCCCTTTCCCGATTGGGGTTGGTCCATGCGACGTCGGATCCGCTGCTCCGGACAAGAAGCGGTCGTGCCCCGTGCCGCGGGGACCACTGCAGGCTTGGTTCGGTGCCGGGCGGACGCAGCCGCCCGATCCCTCAGGCGGCGCGGTGCACATGACGAAGGGGACCGGGGCGCTGGCATGCCGGGGTTCAGCGGCAGGTCCCCATGTCTAGGCGACGACCTGCGCCTCCCGCGCGAGATAGCCTCTCCAGCCGCCGAACGCGCTGATATCTTCTGCTGCGCCAAGCCCGGCGGATTCGCACAAGAACCCTTTCACACACGAGCCATCTTCGATCTCGACGTTTCCGATGCTCAGCGGTGCGGGGATGCCATCCATGAAATCGCCCATGGCGCTTTTCGGGATCGCCCAAAGCTCCAGCGCGATGGCGGTGCCTTGCCCGTCGTCGCGGCGGCAAAGGCCGGGACGATAGGGCGGCCCGCCGGGCAAGGCGTAGAAGGCGTAGCTGGGCGCGGTTCGCGTGGCCGCGATGAACCGTGCCCCGCGCGATGTCAGTTCCCGGTTGAGCGGCAACCCGGACATGTGCGCACCGCACACGGCGAGGATCATCTCGCTCCCGGTGAGGCGGATGGGGTCCGGGGTTGACTGATCGGGCGTCGCGTGGCCGGTTCCCCCGAGCATGGGCCCGCGGGTCTGCATCAACTGCTGCCCTTGTGCTGCGATCACGCCATCCTGCCCCGCTGGCGCGATCAGCGTGACGCTGCCGGGCCGTCCGTCGCCGCGGGGGCCGGTCGGTACCGCCAGCGCGCAGAGGTTCAGCAGGTTCACGAAGTTGGTGTAGGTGCCCAGGTTCGAATTCGGCGTGATCGGGTCGGCCTCCATCTCGGCCAGGGTCGCGAAGGTCGGGATCGTCGGCACGCACAGCATGTCGGCGCGGTCGAGAACCGGGGCGCAGGCCCGGCGGAGACGCGCGAGTCGGTAGAACCCGTTGAAGGTGTCTACCGCGCTCTGCCCCTCGGCCTGCGCGATGATCGCGCGGGTGACGGGGTGCACGCTGTCGGGGCGTGTGGTCATGACGTCCTCGATGGCGGCGTAGCGCTCCGCGATCCAGGCGCCGTCATAGAGCATCTGCGCCACGTCGTAGAATGGGGTGAAATCGACCCTGTCGATGGAGGCGCCATCGGCGGCCAGCGTGGCAAGGGTCGCTTCGAAATCCGCTTCCTGCATGGCGTCACCGAAGAAGCGCAGGCTGGCGGTGTCCGGGGCCGCGATGCGCGGCGCAGGCATCGGGGCGGGCATGGCGGTTGCGGGCAGGGGGCGGGAATAGGCGTCATCGGCATCGAAGGCTGCCGCCGCGCGGAAGACGGCATGGGCGTCGGCCACCGTCAGCGCGAAGATCGAGATCGTGTCGAGCGTCCGGCAGGCGGGCACCACCCCGGAGGCGGACAGCGCCCCGAGGCTGGGTTTCAGTCCGACGACGTTGTTCAGCGCGGCGGGCACGCGTCCTGACCCCGCGGTGTCTGTCCCGAGCGCGAAGGGCACGATCCCATGCGCCACGACGACGCCCGAACCGGAGGACGACCCGCCCGGCACGATGGCGGCATCCAGCGCGTTCCGCGGCACGCCGTAGGGCGAGCGCACGCCCACCAGACCGGTGGCGAACTGGTCGAGATTGGTCTTGCCGACGGGAATGGCACCTGCCGCGCGCAGCCGGGCGACGACGAACGCGTCTTCGGTCGCGTCATAGGCATAGTCCGGGCAGGCGGCTGTCGTGGGCATGCCTGCCACGTCGATATTGTCCTTGACCGCGAACGGAATGCCCCAGAGTGGGCGGTCGGGGTCGAAGCGGCCAAGGGCGGCCGCAGCGGCGGCAAGCTCATCCTCGCCTGCGAGGTGAATGAAGATCGCTGGATCGTCCACGGCGGACAGACGGTCAAGAACCTCGTCCAGTACCTCGGCAGGTGTCACGCCCGCGGCATAGGAATCGCGCAGGGCGCTGAGGGTGAAAGGCAGGTCGCGTAGGGGTGTGGTCATGGATCGTCTCTTATTCGGCAGCGGATGTCGTCGCGGGCGCAATCGCGGCCGGCGGCCTCGGCGCTGCGGCCAGAAGGGTGCGGGTATAGAGATGCCGCGGCGCATCCATGACCCGCGCGGCGGGCCCCTGTTCGACGATCTCTCCCCCCTGCATCACGATGACATGGTCGCAGAGCAGCCTCACCACGTTCAGATCGTGGCTGACGAACAGATAGGTCATGCCGAGCCGGGCGCGCAGGTCGGCCAGCAGGTTCAGCACCACCGCCTGAATGGACACGTCCAGCGCCGCGGTTGGTTCATCGAGGATCAGGAACTTAGGATCGAGGGCGATGGCCCGCGCGATGCCCACCCGCGCCTTCTGCCCGCCCGACAACTGGTGCGGGAAGCGGTCCAGCAGCGGCAGGGGCAAGCCGCACAGGGTCGCCAGTTCCTCGATCCGGGCGGTCAGGGCCGTGCCGCGCAGATCGCTCATCCGCAGGATGGGGTCGGCGATGGTCTGGCGGGCGGAATGGCGCGGGTTGAGGCTGTCGGTGGCGTCCTGGAACACCATCTGGATCTGGCTGCGTCGCGCGTCGCGCACGAAACGGTCGGCGGGAATGGCCGCGATGTCGAACCCGTCGAACAGGATGTCGCCCGACGTTCGGTCAAGCAAGCGCACCAGCATGGAGGATGTTGTCGACTTGCCGCAGCCCGACTCGCCCACCAGCCCGACGCTCTGGCCTTCGCGGATGGTGAAGGAAATACCCTTGACCGCGTGCACCGGCCCGGACTTGCCCGGATAGGTCTTCACAAGGTCGCGCACCTGCACCAGCGCCCGGTCGCCAGGCGCGTGATCGGCCAGCGGCGTGCGCGTCTCGACCGGCAGCAGGTCGCGCAAGCCTGCACCGGGACGCGGCGTCGCATCGACCAGCTTGCGGGTATAGGGGTGCCTCGGGTCGGCGAACAGTGCTGCGGCGGGGCCGGTTTCCACGATCTTTCCGTCCTTCATGACCGCAAGCCGGTCGCAATATTCCGCCGCTAGGCCAAGGTCGTGGGTGATCAGGATCGATGACATCCCGCGATCCCGCGTCAGGTCGCGCACAAGGTCCATCACCGCCTTTTGCGTGGTGATGTCGAGGCCCGTGGTCGGTTCGTCGGCGATTAGCAGGCGCGGACCGCAGGCGAGGGCGATGGCGAAGACGACCCGCTGGCACATGCCGCCCGACAACTCGAACGGGTAGGCATCATAGCGCGCTTCGGCGTCCCGGATACGCACGGCTTCGAGCGCCTCGATGGCCTTGGCGCGGGCGTTGGCGCGGGTCGCGCGGCCATGGCGGCGCAGCACGTCCTCCAACTGGTGGCCGACCTTGCGGATCGGGTTCAGCGCCGCGCGGGGGTTCTGGAAGATCATGCTGATCTCGCGACCGCGGATCGCCTGCATGTCGCGTTCCGCAGCCTGCGCCAGATCGCGCCCGTCGAACGTCGCGCTGCCCGCCTTGATCCGCCCGCCCGCGTCGAGGATGCGCATCAGCGCGTAGGACGTGACCGATTTGCCCGATCCGCTTTCGCCGACGATGCCCAGCGTCTCACCCGTCGCGAGGTCGAGGGATATGCCGCGCACCGCCTCCACCTCGCCACGTCGTGTGCGGAAAGAGACCGCGAAATCCTTGATGCTCAGCATTTCACGTTCTCCGGCGCGGGTCGACGATGTCACGCAGACCGTCGCCCATCAGGTTGAAGGTGAAGACCGCCAGCATCAGCCACAGCCCCGGAAACAGCGCGACCCACCAGTGGCCCGAGATGATGTAGTTGGCCCCTTCGGCGACCATGATGCCCCATTCCGGCGTCGGCGGACGCACACCCAGCCCGATGAAGGACAGACCCGCCGCGTTCAGGATCGCCCAGCCCATGTTCAGCGACACCTGCACCATCATCGGCGGCAGGGCGTTCGGGAAGATGTGGAAGGCGAGCGTGCACAGGTGCGAGTTGCCCGACAGACGCGCGGCCAGCGCGAACCCTGCCTCGCGCCGGATGTTGACCTCGGCCCGCACGAGCCGGGCATAGAAGGGGATGTTGATCAACGCGGTCGCGTAGATGATGTTCTCGATCGTGTTGCCCAGGGCGGCGACGATCCCCATGGCCAGGACGAACAGCGGAAAGGCCATGATCGTGTCGAGGATGCGGTTCAGCACCGCGTCGATCCAGCCGCCCCAATAGCCGGCGATGGCCCCGAGCACCGACCCGATCACGAAGGAGATCGCCACCGCCAGCACCGAGATCGTCAGGTCCAGCCGGGTCGCCACCACCACGCGGCTGAACACGTCCCGACCCAGGCTGTCGGTGCCGAACCAGTGGGTCCAGTTGGGCGGTTGCAGCGCGTTTGTGGCGTTGGTCGCCAGCGGGTCGTGCGGCACCAGCATCGCGCCGAAGACCGCCTGCAGCAGGAAGAAGGCGAACATGCCGAAGGACAGCATGGTCACGGGGTTCTCGCGCAGCACGTGCAGCAGATGTGCCCATGCGCCATCGGGTTTGCGGCCCGGAACCTGCGTGGCGTCGGTCATTTGGTGTCGAACCCGATGCGCGGATCGATCAGCGCGTAACTGAGATCGATGATGAGATTGAGCGTCACGAAGAGAAACGCCATCGCCAGCACGAAGCCCTGCACGGCGGCATAGTCCGACGCGACCAGCGCCTCGACCGCGTAGGACCCGATGCCGGGCCAGGCGAAGACCTTTTCCACCAGCACGTTGGCGCCCAGCACGAAGGAAAACACCATTCCCAGCGTGGTGACCACCGGCAGCAGCGCGTTGCGCAGGCCATAGCCGAACAGGATCTTGCCGCGCGACAGGCCCGCCGCGCGGGCGGTGCGGATGTAGTCGGACGACAGCGCCTGCAGCATCGCCGCCCGCGTCATCCGCGCGATGGGCGCGAGCGTGAACAGGGCCAGCGTTATGGTGGGAAGGGCCAGCTGTCGCAGTGTGGCGGCGAAGGTCTCAAGATCGCCCGCGATCAGGCTGTCGATCAGGTAGAAGCCGGTGACGCGCGGCGGTTCGAAATAGATGAAGTCGAGACGCCCGAGCGGCGAAGGTGCCCAGCCCAGCAGATAGTAGAACACGTAGACCAGCAGGATCCCGGTGAAGAACGTGGGCAGCGACACGCCCGCCGTCACCAGCACCCGGCACAGATGGTCGATCCACGACCCCTGCCGCACCGCTGCCAGAACGCCGAGCGGAATGGCGATGATGCAGGACAGCACCAGCGCCGACAGCGTCAGTTCCAGCGAGGCGGGCAGGCGCATGGCGAGATCGGTCAGCACAGGTTGCCCCGTGCTGATCGACCGTCCCAAGTCGCCCTGCAGCAGGTCTCCGACATAGAGGAAGAATTGCGCCACCAGCGGCTTGTCGAGGCCGAGCGTCTCGCGCACCTGCTGGATGGATTGTTCGTCGGCCATGGCCCCGGCGAAATAGACCGCCGGGTCGCCGGGCAGGGCGCGTGTCAGGATGAAACTGATCACGATCACCCCGATGATGACCGGCACGGTCTGCGCCAGCCGCAGCCCGATCGCGCGCACCCGCCCGGCCATGGCTCAGGCGCCTGTCATGCGGCGCGGGTCGAGCTGGCGGTGAAACCAGAACTCGTAGCCCGAGGCCCCGTTGACCGCCACGTTCAGCGCCGGCTGATAGAGCGGAATGCGCGGCAGGTCGTCGATGACGATCTCGAACATCCGCTTGATCATCGGGGCCCATTCCGGATCGTCCATCGACATGTGCAGGGCGCGGTCGGTCAGTTCGTGCACCTCCTCGTTGGCGTAGTTGGAGGAATTGAACAGCCGGTCCTTCTGATAGGCCCAGAAGAAGTAGTAATCCGGCGTGTTCAGCCAGCCGCCGAAATTCTCGAGGTGGAAATCGAGCGACTTCTCGACCAGTGCCACCGTGCGCCAGTTGGCGCCGGGGATGCGTTCCACCGTCGTGGTGATGCCAAGCTGGCCGAGGCTTTCCTGGATCAGCAGCGCGGTCGGTTCCATCCAGCTTGCCAGGTCGAGGCTGATGGACATCTGCACCGGGAAGCCGGACGCGAAGCTGGAGGCTTCGAGATGGGCGCGCGCCTTGTCCATGTCGGTTGCATAGGGGAAGGGGCGCGGCCACGCGGTATCGGCGATTTCGGCCGCGCCACCCCACATCGGCGCACCGCGACCATAGGCGGCGGACTGGAAGATCGCCTCGTAAGGGATTGCGTGAGCGATGGCCTTGCGGACCTCCGGGTCCTGGAACGGCTCGAACTTCGTGTTCAGGCAGGCGCAGTGGATGCAGTTCTCGATGGGCGTGGAGAACACGTCGACCGTGTCGACCAGTTCCGAGGCATCGCGGTCGGGTATGTCGAACGACACCTGCACGTCACCCCGTTCGACCAGTGCCCGGCGGGTCGAATTGTTCGGCACCTCGCGCATGATGACGCGCCGGATTTCGGGCAGCGGCCCGCCGGTCCATGCGTCGTTCCGGTCATAGACGATCTGCTGGCCCTGGTCCCAGCGCGCGACGGTATAGGCGCCCGATCCGGCGGTGGTGGTGTGCAGGAATTCCATCGCCCATGGGTCGGCCTCGGTCGCGTTCGCCTTGGCGACGGCGGAGTTGATGATGAAGGGCACCGGAACGGCAAGGTTCGGCAGCGACAGCTTGGACGGATAATCGAGCCGCAGCACGAAGGTCCGGTCGTCAACCGCCTCGAACTGGTCGGGGCGGAAGAACCCGCCCGCGCGCATCTGCGTCGACGGGAAGCCGCCCACGGTGACTGCGCGGTCGAAGGACCATTTCACATCCGCCGCCGTGACCGGACTGCCATCGGTAAAGGTGGCGTCGGGTTTCAGCGTGAAGGTCAGGATCAGGCCATCGTCCGAAATGGTCCAGCTTTCGGCCAGTTCGGGAACGATAGTGTCGTAGTCATAGGACATCTCGCCGGTGGGCAACTGGCGCGACCCGAAGCCCACGAGCCGGTCGTAGCAGTTGATCGCCACCTGGTAGCTGGCGCGGTTCGTGCCGGTGCGGTGCAGATCGAGGCTGTTGATGGTCTGGCCCGAGGCGACGACCATCGTTTCCAACCCCTGTGCGTCGGCCCTGGTCGCCCAGGCGAACGGTGTCATGGCAGCACCGCCAGCGGCGGCGGTCAGCTTCAGGAAATGTCTGCGGTCAGTGTGCATGGGCGGCGGCCTTTTGAGATGGGGCGAAGCATTCTTCCTTGCAGCGTGGCAGATTCCATGCAGTTCTCAAAATGCTATGATTTCACCGATCCGGTGTATCAGATGCACCGGTTGTGGAGAGCCATGATGCAGCATCTTGATACGTTCCGCCTGATCGAGGCGATTGCCCGCGCCGGGTCGATCCGCAAGGCGGCGGAAGATTCCAACATCACCGCTTCGGCGCTCAATCGCCGCCTTGGCCGGTTCGAGCGGGAGTTCGGCTCGCAGATTTTCGAACGTCTGCCGCGCGGCGTGCGTCTGAACCCGGCGGGCGAACTGGTGCTGCAACACTATCGCGCGCAACGCTCAGACCTGGCACGGGTCCAAAGCCAGGTCGCGGACCTGACCGGGGTGCGGCGCGGTCATGTGACCATCGCCTGTTCACAGGCGCTTCTGCCGTTTTTCCTGCCGCAACAGATCGCCGCCTACCGCAACGCCCATCCGGGCGTGACCTTCGCGGTCAACGTGCGCGACCGCGAACAGGCCGAGGCAGAGCTGGTCAGCTTTCGCAGCGATCTGGCGCTCGTGTTCGAACCGCGCGTCTTGGTGGATTTCGAAGTGCTCCATGCCTTGCCGCAGCCGGTCTGCGCGCTTTTCGCGCAGGACCATCCCCTTGCCCAGCGGTCGGAGCTTCGACTGCGGGACTGTCTCGACTTTCCCCATATCGCCCCGGCTCAGAAATACGGTGTGCGCGGGCTGCTCGACATGGCGGCGAAGCGGATTGGCCGCACGGTCGCGCCGGTGGTCGAAACGGAGTCGTTCGAGCTGATCCGCTACTACGTCATGCATGAACGCGCGGTCGGATTTCAGATACCGATCGGCCTGTCGCAGACGATGGATGCAGGACTGTCGTTCCGCCCGATCTCGGAGCGCGACATGCCACCCGGCGATCTGCTTCTGGGCCAGATGCGCGGGCGCGTGCTGTCAGTCGCCACGTCACGCTTTGCAGACCAGGTGGCGCAGGCGCTGGCGCGGATGGCAGAGCATTGACGCTGCGCGGCGCTTGACACGGCGGCGGGCCTACGGGTCGGCCCGCATGGGGGCGCAAACTAGCTCCCCTGCACCGGGGGCGACGCTAGGGACAGGCGCGTTCGCGTAACGCGTGCGCGTGTCTATGGCGGCGCGTCACCGGTGCGCGCCGCGGCCCACGCGTGCAGGATCGCCGCGGCCTCGTCCCCGCGGGCCTGTTCGGCTGGCATCCGGCGCGCGCCCACGGGGTGCGCGCATTCGTGGGTCAGGTGGTCCACGTCGATGGGAAACCGCGCGCTTTCCGGCAGTGCCCCCAACGCCGCGCCTGCCTGCGCCATATCGGCGGCGTAGTAGAGCCGCGAAATGCCCGCGATGGCCATGGCTGCGACACACAGCGCGCAAGGCTCGCAACTCGTGTACAGGTCGCAGCCGCGCAGATCGACCGTGCGCAGGTTGCGCGCGGCGTTGCGGATCGCCTCGGTCTCGCCGTGGGACGTGGGGTCGAAATTGGCCAGCGACCGGTTGATCCCTTCGCCGACGATCTTGCCGTCCTTCACGACCACCGCGCCGAAGGGCTCCAGCCCCGGCTGGTCAAGAGCCTGCGCGGAAATCTCGATCGCGCGGCGCATGAACGCGTCATCATAGCTCATGTGCGGCCCTCCTCGGCGGCGAAGCAGGCGACGCGCCCGGACAAAACCCTTTCCTGGCGGCTGGGCCGTTCGGTGCGGCAACGGTCATTTGCAAGCGGGCAGCGTGGGTGAAAGCTGCATCCCGGCGGCGGGGCGATGGGCGACGGCACCTCGCCCCGCATCGGGCTGCGGTTCCGATTGGGTCTTTCCAGGTCCGGGATCGTGTCGAGCAGCATCCGCGTATACGGGTGCAGCGGGTTGGCGAACAGGTCCGCCGTGGGCTGCAATTCCACGATCCGCCCCAGATACATCACCGCGATCTCGTCGGCCATGTGGCGCACCACGGACAGGTCGTGGCTGATGAACAGGTAAGTCAGGCCGAATTCGCGCTGAAGCCGCTTCATCAGGTTCAGCACCTGTGCCTGCACGCTGACATCGAGCGCGGATGTGGGTTCGTCGCAGACGAGGAACTCGGGTTCCCCCGCCAGCGCGCGCGCGATGGAAATGCGCTGCCGCTGGCCGCCCGAGAACGCGTGCGGGTATTTCGCGGCGTCCGTGGGCGACAGCCCGACGATACCCAGCAATTCGGCCACCCGCGCCTCGGCCTCGGCGTCAGTCGTGTCGGGGCGAAGGGTGCGCAGCGGTTCAGCGATGATCCGACCCACCCGCCAACGCGGGTTGAGCGAGGCGTAAGGGTCCTGGAATATCATCTGCACCCGGTCGCGGTCGCCGTGGAAGCGGATCGCGCCGTCCGATGGCGGGTACAGGCCGGTCACCAGCTTGGCGATGGTGCTTTTCCCGCAGCCGGATTCGCCAACCAGCGCCAGCGTGCGCCCGCGCGGGATGGCGAAATCGACCCCGTCCACCGCGCGCAGAGTGCGGCGGGGCTTGTTTTCCAGCATGCGGTTGAGCCAGGGGGCGGACACGTCGAAGCGCCGTTCAAGCGCGTCCACTTCGAGGATGGCGTCTGCGCGGGTCATGCGGTGGTTCCTTCCATGGCGAGCCAGCAGGCGGCCCCTTCGCCGGCCACGCGCGGGGCCTCGCGGCGGCAGCGGGGGCCTGCATGGTCGCAGCGGGGGTTGAAGGCGCAGCCGGGCGGGATCGCGTCGAGCCGGGGCATGCTGCCGGGGATCATGCTGAGTTCCTCCACATCGCGGCGCAGGCCGGGGATCGATCCCATCAGGCCCACGGTATAGGGGTGCTGCGGGCGGCGGACCACGTCGTCCACCGGGCCGGTTTCCACCAGCCGCCCGGCATACATCACCGCCACGCGGTCGGCGGTTTCCGCGATCACGCCCATGTCGTGGGTGACCAGCATCACGGCGGTGCCGCGGTCGGTGCAGAGCTGCCGCAAGAGCGCGGTGATCTGCGCCTGGATCGACACGTCGAGCGCGGTGGTCGGTTCGTCCGCGACGATCAGTTCGGGTTCGGCACAAAGCGCCAGCGCGATTACCACCCGCTGGCGCATGCCGCCGGAAAACTGGTGCGGGTAGCTGTTCATCCGGTCCTCGGGCGCGGGGATGCCGACCTCGCGCAAAAGGCCCAAGGCGCGTTCGGCAGCCTGTTCGCGCGTCAGTTCGGTGTGCAGGCGGATGGTTTCGATCAACTGGTCGCCCACGCGAAAGAGCGGGTTGAGCGACGTGAGCGGGTCCTGGAAGATCGCGCCGATGCGGCGGCCCCGGACCTTTTCCATCGCGGGTTCGGCCAGCGTGTCGATCCGGTCGCCGGACAGATGAATCGCGCCCCCCGCGATGCGGCCCGGCGGTTCCAGCAGACCGAGGATCGCCATCCCGGTCATGGACTTGCCCGCGCCGCTTTCGCCGACGACACCAAGGATCTCGCCCCGCCGGATGGACAGCGACACACCGTCGAGCGCGGTCAGCAGCCCACGCCGCGTGGGGAATTCGACCCGCAGGTCGCGCACGTCAAGAACGGTGTCGGTCATGGGTGACCCTTTCATAGGACGGGCGGAAGATCTGGCTGACGGGCGGGTGGCCGAGTGTCCGGTCGGGATACTTCGCCACCACCCCATCGAACTGCGCCTGAGCGCACATCATGTCGGCGGTCTCGTCCAAGCCGGGGATGACGCGGTCCGCCATGACACGCCGTCCGTCGATCCACACGTCGCGCACGTCGCGGCCCGAACACGACGCCAACAGCGTCTGCACCGGGTCGGTGGTCTGGAGCGTCGTGGACAGGTCGATCACCGTGATGTCGGCTTTCGTCCCCTTGGCGAGCCGGCCGATATCGTCCCGCCCCAGTGCTGCCGCCCCGCCCAGCGTGGCGGCGTCGAACAGCGCCTCCGACCGGATCGCGTCGTGCCCGTCGGCGATGCGGGCGGTCATCAGGCCAAGCTGCATGTTTGCGACCATGTCGGGTGGCCATGTGTCGGTGCCCATGCCCACGGTGATGCCCATGTCCAGCCAGCGGGGCAGGGACCGCAGCATGCCGCCATGCCGCGCGGCCACCAGCGGGCAATGGACCAGCGCCGCGCCTGCATCGCGGATCAGCGACATGTCCCTGTCGGTGGCGTGGGTGCCGTGGGGCAGCAGCCAATTCGGCCCGAGCGCGCCATTGTCGGCCATGAAGCGGATCGGGCTGACGCCGTGCTGTTCGCGGACCAGCCGCAGTTCCGTGTCCGATTGCAGGCAGTGCTGGCGGACGGGCGCGCCCATCTCGGCGGCGATGGCGGCGGTGCGGGACAAAAGGGTTGGCGTACAGGTCTCGATCCGGTCGGGGGCGAACATGGCGCGAAGGCGGCCCTTTGCACGCCCGTCGATGCGGACGGCGAAGGCCGCCGCGTCCTGCAGCCCCCGCAGCCCGCGGGGTTCGTCATAAATCGCGCGGATCGCACCGCCGGTGTCCACGACCTGCCCGCCGGTGCGGTAGGCGGGACCAAGGTAGGCGCGCAGGCCAAGCTCTTCGGCGGCGTCCGCCGCCGCGTCGAACTCCGCCACGGTTTCGTCCCATTCCCGGTAGAACAGCGACGCGATGGGCAGCGCCGTTGTGATCCCGTTGCGGATGAGTGCGGCGAAGGCGAAGCGTTTCTGGAACGCAAGCTCTTCCTCGGAATACATCTCGTAAGGGCCGCGTTCGACATAGGTGTCCGGCCAGACGCGCCCTTTTTCCCAACCGGGAAAGTTGTCGAGCCCGAGGATCGTGGTGTCGAGATCCGACAGCGCGTCAAGGTCGATGAAGCCCGGCGACAGGATTGCCTGACCGTAATCGATGCGGTCGCAGTCGGGCAGGGGATCGGGCATGGCGCCGACATGGGCCACGAGATCGCCGTCAATCAGCACGCAGCCGTGTTCGTGCACAATGTGGCCGCCACGGTTGAAACCGATCACCCAGCGGGCTGTCAGGAGGGTGCGGGTCATGGCGCGTCCAGCACGCAGGCGCCGTCGCGCGCGGTGACGCGACCGCCTTTCAGGACCAGCTTGCGCGGGGCGCGCAGCGCCACGGCTTCGGCCACCGTTTCGCCCTCGACCAGCACGGCGTCGGCGGCACAGCCGGGGGTCAGGCCGTAGCTGTCGATGCCCATGACCGCAGCCCCGCCATGGGTGCAGATGTCGAGCGCCAGTTCGACCTCGTCGTCCCGGCGCAGGTTGTTGCGCAGGCCGATGAACATGGCGCGTTCCAGCATGTCGCCGTTCCCGTAAGGCCCCCATGTGTCGCGGATACCGTCCGAGCCGGACCCGGTCAGGATTCCCAAGGCGCGCAGTTCCTTCACCGCCGGGACCGTGGTGGCGGACGGCGCCGTGGTGACGATGTGGATGCGCGCCTCGGCCAGTTGGTCCTGCAACGCCGCGACGGCCGCGCGGTCTGCGGCACCAAGGCAGAAGGCATGGCTGACCGTGACCTGTCCCTGCATCCCGTGGGCGCGGGTGCGGACCAGGATCTCTTCCATCGAAAGCCACCCGAGCGCATCCCGTTCGTGCAGGTGGATGTCGATGGGTTTGCCGTGCTTGTCCGCCAGCGCGAAGATCGCGTCGAGATGCGCGCGCGGGTCGCGGTCGATGCCGCAGGGGTCGAGCCCGCCGACGACCTCCACCCCCATCGACAGGGCCTCGTCCATCAATTCCACCGTGCCGGGGCGGGTGATCATGCCCGACTGGGGAAATGCCACGATTTCGATATCCACGATGCCTGCCAGCTTTTCGCGGGTGGCCATGACGCCTTCGACACCCGCCAGCCCGTGGTGCGTGTCCACGTCCACATGGCTGCGGATATGGGTGGTGCCGAACGCCACGGACTGGATCGCCTGCCGTTCAGACTGCACCCGCGGGTCGAGACCCAGCGACACCTTCACCGCGCGCTCGTTGTCGATCTTGTCGATCAGGCGCGGGCCGACCTCGTTGCGATACCACGGCAGACCCAGCAGCGACTTGTCCAGATGGGTGTGCGCCTCGATTAGTCCGGGGATCAGGATGCGCCCGCCGCAGTCGATGACCTCCGCGCCCTCGGGGGCGGCATCGGCAAAGCGCCCGTCGGCGATGTGCAGGTTTGTGGCAGCGGCGCCCATGGGGCGGACGTTCGTCAGGGTCAGGTTGGTCATGGGGCTCAATTCAGCTTGGGGTTGAGAGCGTCGCGCAGCCAGTCACCGATCATGTTGACCGATAGCACGATCAGGCAGAGCTGGATGGCGGGGAAGACCACGATCCACCACAGGCCCGAGAATAGGTACTGGTTGCCGATCCGGATCAGCGTGCCAAGGCTGGGCTGGTCCGCGGGCATGCCGACGCCGAGGAAGGACAGCGTCGCCTCGGACAGGATCGCCAGCCCGAAATTCAGCGTGGCCGCGACCATGATCGGCGTCAGCGTGTTGGGCAGGATGTGGTGCAGCATGATGCGCCACGACTTCACCCGGATCAGGCGCGCCGCCTGCACGTATTCCTTCTTGCGCTCCACCATGGCCGATGCGCGCACGGTGCGGGCGTATTGCACCCATGACGGCACGGCGATGGCGACGATCAGGATCGGTGCGGCCAGCGCGCTTTTCAGGCCCGTCGGCAGGGATGCCGTGGCGATGGCCGAGATGAGGATGGCGATCAGGATGAAAGGCATCGACAGCAGCACGTCGCCCACGCGCATGATCACGTTGTCGATCCAGCCGCCGAAATACCCGGCGATCAGCCCGAGGCTGAGCCCCACGGTGAGAGCCAGGATTACCGACGCGAACCCGATGATGAGCGAGATGCGTGAGCCATACAGGATCGCGGAGAAGATATCCCGCCCCTGCACGTCGGTCCCGAGCACGAAGGGCCATTGCCCTTGCGGGCTCCAGATCGGCGGGATTTCCGAGTTCCACAATTCCAGCGCCGCGAGGTCATAGGGGTTCTGCGGCGTGATCCACGGCGCGGCCAGGGCGGTCAGCGCCAGCACCACCAGAAGTCCGGCGGCGAACATCGCGGACGGGTGCGCGCGGAAGGAATACCACAGGTCACTGTCGCGCAGCCGCGCAAGCCGGGAGGTCGGCGTGGGAGCAACGGGCGCGGTGTCGGTGCGATCAGCCATTGGACGCCCCCGCCTTGGCGGTATCGTCGCGCAGCCGCGGATCGACCCAGGCATAGGTCACGTCGACGATTGTGTTCAGCACGACGAAGATGAACGACACGAGCATCAGGTACGCGGCCATCACGGGGATATCGACGAAGGTCACCGCCTGGATGAACAGCAGGCCCATCCCCGGCCACTGGAATACGGTTTCCGTGACCAGCGCGAAGGCGATCAGGTTGCCGATCTGCATCCCCGTCAGCGTGATGACCGGCATCAGGCAGTTGCGCAAGGCGTGTACCCAGTGGACCCGGCGGCGCGGGACTCCGCGTGCGCGGGCGAATTTCACGTAATCGGCGCGCAGGCTTTCCAGCATCTCGGCGCGCACCAGCCGCATGACCAGCGTGATCTGGAACGTCGACAGCGATACCGCGGGCAGCACAAGCGCCGCCCGGCCCGACGGTGTCAGCAGCCCCGTGGACCACCAGCCGATATCCACCGTCTCGCCACGACCGAAGGCGGGCAGCCAGCCCAACGTCACGGAAAACGCGAGGATCAGCAGGATGCCGACCACGAAACTGGGCAGCGACACGCCGACGATCGAGGTCAGTTGCAGCGCATCCGCCAGACGGCTGTCGCGGTGCACCGCCGTGATGACCCCCAGCGGGATGCCCACGACCAGCGATATGACGGTCGCCACCAGCACCAGTTCGAAGGTCGCGGGCAGGCGTTCGGCGATCAGGACCATCACGTCCTGCTGGTTGCGGTAGGAAATGCCGAAATCCCCCTGCACCGCGTTTGTGACGAACCGGACATACTGTGTGAAGAAGCCGTCGTTCAGGCCCAGCCGTTCGCGCAGCTCGGCGCGATCTTCCTGGGTGGCCTGTTCGTTCACCATCATCTCCACCGGGTCGCCGAAGGACCGGAAGATCAGGAAGGCGAGGAACGCCACCGCCAGCATCACGAAGGCGGCGTTGGCGGTGCGTTTGAGAAGGAATGCCAGCATGGTGTCTCCGCTCGGGTTGGGTCCGGGAACGCGCCCGGACCCGTGGGGCAGGGTGGATCAGCCGTCGCCGCCCATGCGCGCGAACCACAGCCGCGGCTTGTTGTCCGGGAAAAGCGGCATGTCGCTGACAGCAGGTGTCACGGCCCAGGCCATCGGTTGCTGGTGCAGCGGGATCATGATGTGATTGTCCTTGATTATCCGCATGGCGTCGTTTTGCAGCTTCAGTCGCGTATCGAGATCAAGCTCGCTGCCCGCCGCCTGCACCAGCGCGTCAAGCTCCGGGTAGGACCAGTCGCCCCAGTTGAACACGCCCGAGTTGCCTTCCTTCGAATGGAAGATCTGGATGAGCGGCGAATAGCTGTCGAGCATCGGCAGCGTCGCCCAGCCCAGCGTGTAGACATCGGTCTTGCCGCCAGTCCGCTTGGGCGACTGCACCGCGCGCGGCGCCACGTCGAGTTGCGGCTCAAGGCCGAGGCGGCTCCACATGGAGGCCAGCGCCTGGCAGAACTGTTCCTCGTTCACCAGCCCGTCGGACAGACAGTTGAATTCGAAGGACAGGCCCTCGGGCACGCCCGCCTCGGCCAGAAGCGCTTGCGCGCCTTCCAGATCGTATGCGGGGATTGTATCCAGGTCTTCAGTGTAGCCGGGGATCGGTGGGGCGACGACGGCCCCGGCGATCCTGCTTTTCCCGCGCATGATCCGGTCGTGGATCAGTTGCAGGTCGATGGCCTTGTACATCGCCTCGCGCACCCGGATATCGGCAAAGGGGTTCGGTTCCCCGGATGCGAGCGTCTCGCGGAACGGAAAGCCGATCATGACCGTGCGCAGGTCCACCCCTTCGAGCACGTTCACGTCGGGCGAGGCTTCCAGCCGCGGCAGATCCTGCACCGGTGCGTCGTTGGTGAAATCGATCTCGCCGGACAACAGCGCAGCGACCCGCGTCGCCGGGGACGTGACGGGGCGCAGCACGAAACCGTCGAGGTTGTGCTGGGCCTCGTCCCACCAGTCGGGGTTGACCGTGAACACCGTCTGCGCCTCGGGCTGGCGGCTTTCGACGATGAAGGGGCCCGTGCCGTTGGCGTTGTAGGTGGCGTAGCCTTCCACACCCGCACCGATGTCGGTGGGCAGTTCGGCGTTGTTGTCCACCAGCCAGTCGCGGTCGAAGATGTGGATGTTCGTCAGATCGTTGAGCAGTAAAGGATAGGTGCCGTTCAGCGTCACGTCGATGGTGTAGTCGTCCACCACCTTTGACGACACATAGGCCGGCAGGTTGCCCTTCAGCGGCGAGGTCTCGTGGCTGACCCGTTCGAGCGACGCCTGAACATCTTCGGCGGTGAAGGGGTTGCCGTTGTGGAAGGTCACGCCCTCGCGCAGAGTGAACCGCCATGTCACCTGGTCGTCGAGGATTTCCCAGGATGTCGCCAGCGCGGGCTCGATGGCGAGGTCGCGGTCATAGCGGACCAGCCCCTCATACACGTGGTTCAGCACGTTGATCGTGAAACTGTCCCCGAAGGAATACGGGTCGAGCGACCCGATGTCACGATTCGCCCCCCAGTCGAGGATGTTCTGAGCCTGCGCGGGCAGGGCGAGCGCGCTCGTCGCGGCGGTAACGAATAGGAAATGTCGCAGTTTCATCCGGGTCTCCTCGGCTGGTGATTGCACCGACTTACTGGCGCAGATTGGATACGATCCTGAAGGCGATGAAGCACATGCCGGGTTGACATGTCCAGCCATTTGTATCCAATTAGGGTAAGAAATTGCATGCGTTCTTCATCGGGCGCCGAAGAAACGGGCACAGCCATCCATGTCTGAACACGGAAAAAGCACGGCCACCGACGCGGTCTATGATCTGCTCTGCCGGGCGATCATCGAGCAGTCGCTCAAGCCGGGGATGCGCCTGCCGGAGGATACGGTCGGCGAACAGTTCGGCGTCAGCCGCACGATCGTGCGTCACGCGCTGGTGCGGCTCGAATCCGAAGGGCTGGTCGTGTCGAAGCGCAATCGCGGGGCCTTCGTGGCCGAACCGACGCTCGAGGAAGCCCGCCAGATCTTCGAGGTGCGCCGCTGTCTCGAGGCAGAGGTCACGCGGCTGCTGGTGCAACGCATGCCTCGCACGGGTTTCGACGCGCTGGAGGCGCATGTCCGGCGCGAACACGGCGTGAAGGGCAAGGATGGCCCGGTATCGATCCGTCTTGCGGGGGAATTCCACGTGCTCATGGCGGAACTCAGCGGGAACGACGTGCTGGCGAAATACGTCACGCAGGTCGTGCGACGCTGTTCGCTCATCATGGCGATGTTCGCCAATTCCCATTCGTCCGACTGCGCCGTGGACGAGCATTCGCAGATCATCGCGGCAATCCGTGCGGGCGATACCGCGCGGGCGGTGGCGCTGATGGAACACCATCTCGGCGCCGTGGCCGATCGTGCGAAATTCGACGCGACGCCCGACACGGTGGAAGCGATCCTTGCGCGCTACGGCCGGGAGCTTGCGCAATGAGCCATCATGCGATCCGCTTCGCCGACCTGAGCCCGCGCGAGGCGTACAAGGTCATTATCGGCACCGTCGTGCCGCGGCCCATCGCCTGGGTCACGACGCGCTCGGCCGGTGGTGTGGTGAATGCCGCCCCGTATTCGTTCTTCAACTGCCTTTCGGCAGACCCGCCCATCCTCGCGCTGGGGGTGGAGAACAAGCCCGACCGCGGTTTCAAGGACACGGCCTGGAACATCCGCGAGACGGAGGAATTTACGGTCAACATCTGCGACGTGGCCATGACCGCGCAGATGGCGGCCACCGCCGCACCCTTCCCGCCCGAGGTGGACGAGTTGCAGGCGGCGGGGCTGACCGCGATCCCCGGCGTGACGGTCTCCTGTCCGCGCATCGCCGAGGCGCCCGTGGCCTTCGAATGCCGCCGCCACGTCTCCATCGCCGTCAGTGCCGCGCGCGAGATCATCTTGGGCCGGATCGAGATGGCCCATGTGCGAGAGGACATCATTGACCTCGAGAACTACCATTCCGACCCGGCGAAACTGGATGCCATCGGGCGGATGGGCGGCGATGGCTACAGCACGACACGCGATCTCTTCGACTGGCCGACACCGTCGGTGGCCGAGGTCGTGGAAGCCTTGACCGGGCGCTGACCGACTGATGCAGCTCCCACGCGCAGCGACGGCGTCTCGCCCATAGGCACATGGCTACGTGAACACAGTTGAGGGGAACGTCGGCCCCGCGTCGGTCCCATCCGCAGACGCCGGAACCGGATGGCTAGCCCGCCTGTCGCGCGACGGCTCCTTCCGTCCCGGCCGACCCTTGGCCCGGCGAACCAAGCACCGGGCGCGCGACGTGATAGCCCTGCAACGCGTCGATGCCAGCGTCTTCCAACCATGCGGCTTCGGCCGCGGCTTCAACGCCCTCGGCGACGATCATGGCCTCGAAATGGCGGGCGAGCCCGGACAGGGTGCGAAACAGCACCTGGTTGTCGGGGCACCGGTCCACGCCGCGCGCAAAGCAGCCCGCGACCTTGATGATGTCGAAGCGCCAGTCCCTCAAATGCCGGAACGCCGTGTGCCCCGCCCCGAAATCGTCCAGCGCAAGACACATGCCCGCCGCGCGTGCCGAAGCCAGCGGCGCGGGCATGCGCGATGCGGCCGGCAGGGGGGCGTGTTCCGTGACCTCGACGATCAGGCGCTCCGCTACCAGCGGTCCGGCGGCGGCCAGCCCGCTTGCAAGGGCCGACAACCAGCGCGGGCAGGCCAGGCTGGCAGGCGCCGCGTTCACCGACACGCGCAGGGCGGGATCGTCCCGCAACGCGCGCAGCGCGAGCCCGAGAACATGGCGGTCGAGCGCCCGCGCGATCGGGCCCTCGCCCAGCGGCGGCAGAAAACGCCCCGGCGCGACGATGTCGCCGCAGGGCAGGCGAAGCCGCATCAAGGCCTCGTGAAAGGCGGGGCGCTGCGGCGCGCCGGGGCGCATCACCGGCTGCCACGCCAGCACGACGCGGTCCTGCCGCAAGGCGCAGACAACCTCGGCGGGGTCGAGCATGCGTCCGAAGAGGCGTGCGTTTCGACGGGAAATCTCGGACGCTCGGAATGGATCGGCACGTGTCATGGCGGCTGCTTCCCTGCGCTGCATGGCGCCACCTTGGCCCGCGATCCGTTAAGAGATGTCTAAATTTTCACGAAATGTTCCGCGTCCTGCGCCGGAGCGCGCGCCCCCATCAATCCTCTGCCCCGTCATCGGCGCAGAAGATTTCGTACATCAGCGAGATCATGCGCGCGGCGCGCGGGTCGCCGATGGAATAATGGATCGCCTTGCCCTCGCGCCGCGACTTCACCAGCCCCTCCATCCGCAGGCGTGCAAGCTGCTGGCTGACCGCCGCCTGCCGCTGTCCGAGCAGCCGTTCCAGTTCGGTCACGGATTTCTCGCCGGTGTTGAGGTGGCAAAGGATCAGCAGGCGCCCCTCGTGCGCGAGGGCCTTGAGAAAGGCCGCGGCCCTTTCCGACTGCTGCTGCATGTCCGCGGCAATCGCTGCATTGTCATCAGCCACGGCGTCGTTTCCCTGCTGTAGATCGAGAGGCTGCACATCCGTCCCTTTCCTAGGCGCAATACGGTCTGGGCACGGTATCGCGTGTCCTGCCGGGGGAAGCGTCGACCTAACATGTGTCGCGGCGGTGCAGCACCACGCGCCAGACGTCCCCAGCGTCAACGGGCAGTATAGGTATCGTGGCAGAGCTTTACAATCCGCCAGCGTCGCCGCGGCCGCGCATACAGGAAGATGTGACCTTTCCGCAGCGCAGCATCAGGTGCCGGCCCGGATGGCGCGGGCGAACAGTGCCGGGTCCACGTTGCCCCCCGTCGCAACCGCGATCACCGGGGTGTCCGCCGCGTCCGTCCAGTCCAGCGCCGCGGCCAGCGCGACGGCGCCGCCCGGTTCCAGGACGATCCGCAGGTGGGCAAAAGCAAGCGTCATGGCGCGCAGGGCCGCGTCATCCGTCACCGTCCGTCCGGGCCCGGCCAGCCGTGCAAGCACGGGCAGGGTCAGCCGACCCGGTGCCGGTGTCAGGATCGCATCGCAGACGGACCGCGCGCCCGGCGGGTTCGGACCCGGCGCCCCGGCAAGGGCGCGCGCCGTGTCGTCGTACCCTTCCGGTTCGACGGTGCACACGCGCAAGCCCGGCGCGCGGGGTTCCAGCGCAAGCGCGATCCCCGCGGCGAGCCCCCCGCCACCGCAACACACAAGCACATCGGCCTGCGTGACGCCGGTCGCCCGGACCTGTGCGGCGATCTCCAGCCCGACGCCCGCCTGCCCGGCGATCACATCGGGATGGTCGAAGGGCGGAATGAAGGCGAAGCCGCGCGCCGCGCAGATTGCCGCGGCAATCGCGTGGCGGTCCGCGCCATGGCGGTCATGGGTAACGATCTCGGCCCCGTTGGCGCGGATCGCGGCGACCTTGGGATCGGGCGCGTCGTCGGGCAGCACGATGACCGCGGCGATCCCGGCCTCCCGCGCGGCACGGGCCACGCCCTGCCCATGATTGCCCGAGGAGCAGGCGACCACCCCGGCAACGGACCCCGCTGCGCAGAGCGCCGTGACCGCCGCCTTGGCACCGCGATACTTGAACGATCCGGTGTGCTGCAGACATTCGGCCTTTACCCAGACCGGTCGGCCCGCAATGGCATCGAGCGCGGGATCGCGCAGGAGCGGGGTTTCCCGGACATGCCCCGCCAGCCGCGCCGCCGCCGCCATGATCCGGGTCTCGTCCGGCGCGGTGTCGTCGCCGGTCATGCCAGCCGGTCGAGGAACGCCGCGATGACCGCCTGCGCCTCGGGTTCGTCGAGGAAGGGGACATGGCCGCGGCCGGGCACATCCGCCGCGATCATGTCCGGGCGGCGAGCGCGCATCGCGGCAGCGGTTTCGGCGCTCAGCAGATCGCTGTTCGCACCTCGGATCAGGGCGAGCGGCAGCCCGGCCAGCAGGTCGAACAGTGGCCACAGGTCCGGCACCCCGCCGGTCGCACTTTGCGCGATCACCGCATCGCGCAGGCGCCGGTCATAGCGCAGTGCGAGCCCCGTCGGGGTCTCCAGCCAGATGCGCGCGGCATGTACCCGCCAGCGGTCGAGCGGCACGTCGGGGAACTGCGCGGCCTGGGTTGCCGCCATCGCCCGCGCGCCATCCTCCAGCGTCGCAAGGCCGGGCGGCTGCCCGAGATACCCCATGATCTTGCCAAGTCCGCCGGGGTCGATCTCCGGGCCGATATCGTTGAGACACACGCCCGCCAGCCGGTCGCGGTGGCTGGCCGCAAGCGCCATGGCGATCAGCCCCCCGCGCGAAGTGCCGAGGATGGCGGCCCGGTCGAGCCCGAGATGATCGAGCAGGTCGATCGCGTCATGCGCCTCGCGCGCGATGCTGTAGTTGTTGAAATCCCGGTCGTAATCCGACGCGCCGCGACCGCGGGTATCAAGCCGGATGATCCGTGCGCGCCCCGCGAAATCGCGCGCCACGTAATCGAAATCGGCCATGTTGCGCGTCAGGCCGCACAGGCACAAGAGTGGCGGCCCCGTCCCCTCGTCGCGGTAGGCAAGCGACAGCCCGTCACTGGCGGTGAACCGCCGCGGCGGGTCGGCCGGGCGGGGGCGCGCGTCGATCAGCGGGGGCAGGGCGGTCAGGTCGGGATACTGGTGGTCGGGCCGGGCGGTCAGCCGGTCCACGGGTGTGCCGGCACGGTTGACCCAGTAGGTGGCGAAGCCATAGCCCGCCGCGCAGCCCACGTCCCACCCGTTGGCCGACACGAACAGCACCGCGTCGCGGGCGACGCCAAGCCGCTGCTCCACAAGGTCGTAGACCCGCGGCGACGGCTTGAAGACCCCGGCCGCATCCACCGACAGCACGGCGTCGAACATCCCGGCGATGCTGGCGGTTTGCGTCGCGCGGGCAAGCATCTCCTCGGTGCCATTGGACAGGATCGCCAGCCGCAGCCCGCGCCCGCGCAGGTCGCGCAGAACGCCTGCCACCTCGGGGAAACAGTCGAGATCGCGGTAGAGGTCAAGAAGCCGCGTGCGCAGGTCCGGGTCGTCCGCAAGCTCCGCCGCCTCCAGCGCCCAGTCCAGCGCGTCCTCGGTCACGCGCTGGAAATCGGCATGGTCGCCGGATGCCGCGCGCAGCCACGTATATTCAAGCTGCTTGCGCCGCCAGTCCTCGGCCAGCCGGGGCCAGATTTCCGCCAGTCCTTCGCCCCCCGGTTCCGTGCTCGCGCGACGCGCGGCGGCGGTCACATCGAACAGCGTGCCGTAGGCATCGAAGACCACGGCGCGCAGCGGGGGCGGGGCAGGGTCGTGCATGTGGGTCCCTTTCATGGGCAGTCTCGGGTGCGGCGCGGCATCCCGCGCGGCCCTCACTCGGGGTCGGCTTGTGTCTCCGACCCGGTCTCGGTGGCGGCCTCGGGCGCATCGTCCGCGCCGGGGGCATCGGTGCCCTCCGGCTGTGCGGCGGGAGCATCGGGCGCCTCCGGTTGCGCATCGGGGGCGGCGGGGGTGTCGGGAAGATCGGCCGCCGCCGGTGCGTCCGTCGTGTCGCCATCCCCGGGGCCGGCCGTCCCGCCCGTCGCGGCGGGTTCCACAAGCACGCCATTGCGCCATTCGCCGGACAGCACCTCGCCGCCGGAATAGGTCAGGGTGCCGATGCCTTCGCGCCGCCCGGCCACGAAGCCGCCTTCATAGACATCGCCGGTGGCATAGGTCGCGCGGCCCGTCCCGGTAATCTCGCCGTCCAGCCAGTCGCCGACATAGGTCATCCCGTCCGGTGTCGTCATCGTGCCCGTGCCGTGGAACAGGTCGTTGCGAAAGCCACCCTCATACGTTGTGCCGTCGCCATAGACCGCGCGCCCCGTGCCGCTGCGCAGGCCGGTATCCCACCCGCCTTCATAGCGATAGCCGTCGGGCGCCGTCAGTACGCCCTGCCCGTGCTGGCGCCCGCCCGCGAAGCCGCCTTCGTAGACGAGACCGTTCGCGCGGCGGCTGATGCCTTGTCCGTCAATGACGCCCGCGACCCATTCACCGGTGTAGCTGTCACCGGACGGGTAGGTGATGCGTCCTTCACCATGGGGCAGGTTTTCGGCGAAGGTACCTTCGTAGATCGACCCGTCGGGATAGACGAGCCGGCCTTCGCCGTGGTGCTGGCCGTCCACCCAATCGCCGACAAAAAGGTACCCGTCCGTGCCGCGGAATGTCCCTACGCCATTGCGTTGATCGTTCTCGAACGCACCTTCGAAGACGTCGCTGTTGGCATAGGTCATCTTGCCGTTGCCCTGCCGTTGACCCTGGACCAGCACGCCTTCATAGACATCGCCGTTGACATAGGACACGCGCCCGAAGCCCGACATCTGGTCGTCAAGCCACGCCCCGTCATAGGCGAACCCGTCGGGGACCGTCAGTTGCCCGGTGCCGTTGCGCCGGTCGCCCCGCATCTCCCCGACATAGCGCGACCCGTCCGGATAGGTGATCTCGGCCTCGCCGTGGCGCAGCCCGGCCTGCCAGCCGCCCTCATAGACGTAGCCATCGGGCCGGGTCCATGTGCCGGTGCCGTGGCGCTGGTTGTCCGCGAACTGCCCTTGGTAGACCGAGCCGTCCGCATAGGTCGCCGTCGCCGTGCCGGTCAGTGCGCCCTCGACCCAGTCGCCGATGATAACCGACCCGTCCAGCAGCGAGATCTGCCCCCGACCATGCGGCTCGCCGCGCAGGAAGCCGCCCTCGTAGGTCGCCCCGTCCACGAAGGTCGCGCGCCCCTGGCCCGTGCGTTCCCCTTCGACCCATTCGCCTTCGTAGACATAGCCGCCAGGCAGGGTGTACCGACCCTCGCCATGGGGCTTGCCGTCGCGCATCGTGCCCTCGAACAGCCCGCCATTGGCGTATTGCTGGGTGACCGTGCCGCCCCCGCCGTTGCCCCCGCCGCCATCCTGCGCGCCCACGGCCAGGGCCGCCATCAGCACGACCGCCGCCACCGCCGTCACCCGCCGCTTGCGCCCGTGTCCTGCCATGGCTGCCTTGTCCTTCGTCTGCCCCGTCTTGATCCCGTGCTAGAGGATCGCGCACATCCGGGCAACAGGACAGCACGCGCGCCGGGGCTGGGGCCGCACGGAGGATCGCGTCTTTCCTCCGGCGCGTCGGCGCCCTATGACGCCGGTGAAGGAGATCCGCCATGGCCGACACGTTCCGCATCACGCTGGCGCAGCTCAACCCGGTGGTGGGCGACATTCGGGCGAACGCCGAACAGGCCCGCGCCGCATGGGCGGCGGGGCGCGACGCGGGCGCGGGGCTGGTGGCCCTGACCGAGATGTTCATCACCGGCTACCAGATACAGGACCTCGTGCGGAAGCGCGCCTTCGTGGCCGACGCCATGGCCGCCATCGACCGTCTGGCCGCCGACTGCGCCGACGGGCCTGCGCTGGCCATCGGCGGGCCGTTCCTCAACGGGAACCGGCTGTATAACGGCTACCATGTCTGCGCGGGCGGCAAGGTCGTGGCGCGTGTGCTCAAGCACAAGCTGCCCAACACGGACGTGTTCGACGAGGTGCGCTTCTACACGCCCGGAGAGATTCACGGCCCCGTGCGGATCGGCCCGCTGCGCATCGGCATGCCGGTCTGCGAGGACGCGTGGTCGCCCGACGTGGCCGAGGCGCAGGCGGAATCGGGGGCCGAGGTGCTGCTAGTGCCCAATGGCTCCCCCTATCACCGCGACAAGCACGACGAGCGGCTGGGCCACATGGTCGCCCGCGTGGTCGAGACGGGGCTGCCGCTGATCTATCTCAACATGGTGGGCGGGCAGGATGACCAGGTCTTCGATGGCGGCAGCTTCGGGCTGAACCCCGGCGGCAAGCTGGCTTTCCAGATGCCGGATTTCGTGGCCGAGACCCGCCACGTGGACCTGACGCGCGGCGAGGACGGCTGGCGGATCGCGGACGGCGCGGTGTCGCCGCGGCCGGGCTCGCTCGAGCAGGACTACCACGCGATGTGCCTCGGCCTGTCCGATTACCTGCGCAAGAGCGGGTTTTCCAAGGTCGTGCTGGGCCTGTCGGGCGGCATCGACAGCGCCATCGTCGCGGCCATCGCCGCCGATGCGCTGGGGCCGGACAACGTGCGCTGCGTGATGCTGCCCTCGCGCTATACCTCGCAAGCCTCGCTCGATGACGCGGCGGGGGTGGCGCGGGCGCTGGGAACGAAGCTCGACACGCTGCCGATCACCGGGCCGGTTGAGGCGGTGACCGACACGCTCGCACCGCTTTTCGACGGGCTGGCGCCAGACCTGACCGAGGAAAACATGCAGTCCCGCCTGCGCGGGGTGCTGCTGATGGCGCTGTCCAACAAGTTCGGGGAAATGCTGCTGACCACCGGCAACAAGTCCGAGGTCGCGGTGGGCTATTCGACGATCTACGGCGACATGGCGGGCGGCTACAACCCGATCAAGGACCTGTACAAGACGCGGGTGTTCGACATCTGCCGCTGGCGCAACGCGAACCACCGCGACTGGATGCAGGCGCCGGCGGGGGCGGTGATCCCGCCGCAGATCATCACCAAGCCGCCCACCGCCGAGTTGCGCGAGGACCAGAAGGACGAGGACAGCCTGCCGCCCTATCCGGTGCTCGACCGGATCCTGACGATGCTGGTGGACGAGGACGCGTCGGTGGCCGAGGTCGCGGCGACCGGCATCGACCGCGCGACGGTCGAGAAGATCGAGCATCTGGTCTACATCAGTGAATACAAACGCTATCAGGCGGCGCCGGGTGCGCGCCTGTCGAAACGGTCCTTCTGGCTCGATCGCCGCTATCCCATCGTCAACCGCTGGCGGGATCGGACCTGACAGCAGCTTTCCGCTCGAATTCGCGGCGGCGGCGCAAACGTTCACTTTTCGTTCGCAATTTTCGGTTGGAGAGCGCCGCGCCCGCCGCTACCTTTGCGCCTGACCCAACGGGAGTCGCCCATGGCCGAGTTGAAGTTCATCGAAGTGCGCGGCGCGCGCGAGCACAACCTGAAAAGCATCGACGTGGATATCCCGCGCGATCAACTGGTTGTCATCACCGGCCTGTCGGGGTCGGGCAAATCCAGCCTCGCCTTCGACACGATCTATGCCGAAGGGCAGCGCCGATATGTCGAATCGCTGTCGGCCTATGCGCGCCAGTTTCTCGACATGATGCAGAAGCCGGATGTGGACCATATCAGCGGCCTGTCCCCGGCGATCAGCATCGAACAGAAGACCACGAGCAAGAACCCGCGCTCCACCGTCGGCACGGTGACGGAAATCTATGACTACATGCGGCTGCTGTTCGCGCGCGCGGGCACGCCCTATTCCCCCGCCACCGGCCAGCCGATCGAGGCGCAGCAGGTGCAGGACATGGTGGACCGTGTCATGGCGCTGGAGGAAGGCACCCGCGGCTACCTGCTTGCGCCCATCATCCGCGACCGCAAGGGCGAGTACCGCAAGGAGATGCTGGAGCTGCGCAAGCAGGGCTTCCAGCGCGTGAAGGTGGACGGCAATTTCCACGATCTCGACGATCCGCCCACGCTCGACAAGAAGTTCCGCCACGATATCGACGTGGTAGTGGACCGGATCGTCGTGCGCGAGGGGCTGGAGACGCGGCTTGCCGACAGTTTCCGCACCGCGCTGGATCTGGCCGACGGCATCGCGATCCTGGAAACGGCCCCGAAGGAAGGGGAGCCGGAGCGCATCACGTTTTCGGAAAACTTCGCCTGCCCGGTGTCGGGCTTTACCATCACCGAAATCGAACCGCGGCTGTTTTCGTTCAACGCGCCCTTCGGCGCCTGCCCCGATTGCGGCGGGCTGGGGGTGGAGCTGTTCTTCGACGAAAAGCTCGTCGTGCCCGATGCCGCGCTGACCCTGGCCAACGGCGCGCTGGCGCCGTGGCGCAAGGGCAAGTCGCCGTATTTTCTGCAAACCATCGACGCCATCGCCAAGCATTACGAATTCGACAAGCGCACGCCGTGGGGCAAGCTGCCCGCCCATGTGCAACAGGTCTTCCTGCACGGGTCGGGCGACGAGGAAATCACCTTCCGCTATGACGAAGGCGGGCGCGTCTACCAGATCAACCGCGTCTTCGAAGGCGTGATCCCCAACATGGAACGCCGCTACCGCGAAACCGACAGCGCCTGGGTCCGCGAGGAGTTCGAGCGGTATCAGAACAATCGCCCCTGCGGGACCTGCGACGGCTACCGCCTGCGGCCCGAGGCGCTGGCGGTGAAGATCGGTCCCGCCACAGGCGGGCCGGACAGCCGACTGCATGTCGGCCAGGTGGTCGAAATGTCGATCAAGCAGGCCTATGACTGGTGCGACACGGTCCCGGCATCGCTGTCCGCCCAGAAGAACGAGATCGCCCGCGCGATCCTCAAGGAGATCCGCGAACGGCTGGGCTTCCTGAACAATGTCGGCCTCGAATACCTGACCCTGTCGCGGAACGCGGGAACGCTGTCGGGCGGCGAGTCTCAGCGCATCCGGCTGGCCTCGCAGATCGGGTCGGGGCTGACCGGCGTGCTGTATGTGCTGGACGAGCCGTCCATCGGCCTGCACCAGCGCGACAACGACCGGCTTCTGACCACGCTCAAGAACCTGCGCGACCAGGGCAACACCGTGATCGTCGTGGAGCATGACGAGGAAGCGATCCGCGAGGCCGATTACGTCTTCGACATCGGCCCCGGCGCGGGCGTGCATGGCGGTCAGGTCGTGGCCCACGGCACCCCGGCCGAGGTCGCGGCGAACCCGCTGTCGATCACCGGACAATACCTGACCGGCACGCGCGAGATCGCCGTGCCGACCGAACGCCGCAAGGGGAAAGGCAAGGGCAAGGCGCTGACCGTGAAGGGCGCGACAGGCAACAATCTCAAGAACGTCACGGTGGATTTCCCGCTGGGCAAGTTCGTCTGCGTCACCGGCGTGTCGGGCGGCGGCAAGTCCACCCTGACCATCGAAACGCTGTTCAAATCCGCCTCCATGCGGCTGAACGGGGCGCGCCAGACCCCGGCGCCCTGCGAGACGATCAAGGGGCTGGAGCATCTCGACAAGGTCATCGACATCGACCAGCGCCCCATCGGGCGCACGCCGCGCTCCAACCCCGCGACCTATACGGGCGCCTTCACGCCCATCCGCGACTGGTTCGCCGGGCTGCCCGAGGCGAAGGCACGCGGCTACAAGCCCGGCCGGTTCAGCTTCAACGTCAAGGGCGGGCGCTGCGAGGCCTGCCAGGGCGACGGCGTGCTGAAGATCGAAATGAACTTCCTGCCCGACGTCTATGTCGAATGCGAAACCTGCAAGGGCGCGCGCTACAACCGCGAAACCCTTGAGGTCACGTTCAAGGGCAAGTCCATCGCCGAGGTGCTCGACATGACGGTGGAGGAGGCGCAGGGCTTCTTCCAGGCGGTCCCGTCGATCCGCGAGAAGATGGACGCGCTGATGCGCGTGGGGCTGGGCTACATCAAGGTCGGCCAGCAGGCCACGACCCTGTCGGGCGGCGAGGCGCAGCGCGTCAAGCTGTCGAAGGAACTGTCCAAGCGCGCCACGGGGCGGACATTGTACATCCTCGATGAACCGACCACGGGCCTGCATTTCGAGGACGTGAAGAAGCTGCTCGAAGTGCTGCACGAGCTGGTGGATGCGGGCAACACGGTGATCGTGATCGAACACAATCTCGACGTGATAAAGACCGCCGACTGGATCATCGACATCGGTCCCGAGGGCGGCGATGGCGGCGGCACGGTCGTCGCCACCGGCACGCCGGAGGAGGTGTCCGAGGTGGAGGCGAGCCATACGGGCCGCTACCTCAAACCCATGCTGAAATCCCGCCGCGTGGCGGCGGAGTGATCCGCGGACCCCGGCGGGCACGCGCCCGCCCGGGGTCGGCCGCGCCATGCATCCTGACGACTTCGCCCGCCACCCCGCCTTGCGCGGTTGGGCGGGTCGGCGGAACGGAGATGCCGCGCGCCACTGGATCAGTCCCGTCAGGCTTCCTCGCACCAGCGGGCACTGGCTGCCATGTAAAGGGTCCGAACGCACTGAGCGCGTCGCGCGGTCTGGGCCGCCGATCATACCGCCCAACGCCCGCGTTCGGCTTTGGATTGCCTGACCCCGACCACCGCAATCGCCCGCCTCAGCGCGTAGGATGAAAGGTCAATGGCAGGTCAGCGCGTCCCTGTAGCCCCCGCGTAGCCCTGAACGTCGCCACATGCGCGCCCCGGCTCGAGGGGCGAAAAATCATCAATCTACATCATGGGGTTGCTTGGTAGCGGAGGAGGGACTTGAACCCCCGACACGCGGATTATGATTCCGCTGCTCTAACCAACTGAGCTACTCCGCCAGTGCGGGCGGAGTTACGCAAACCGCCGCCGGGCGTCAAGCGGCAAAACCCGCTTTGGCCCGCGATTTCCGCAACCCCGCCGCGCGTCACGCCTCCATCGCTTCCAGCTCGTCGATCAGACCCGAGATCATCGAAAGCCCCTTGTCCCAGAACGCCGGATCCGCCGCGTCCAGCCCGAAGGGTGCCAGCAGGTCGCGGTGATGCTTCGACCCGCCCGCGCGGAGCATGTCGAAATACTTCGTCTGAAAACCGTCGGGCGCGTCCTCGTAGGCGGCATAGAGCGCGTTCACCAGCCCGTCGCCGAACGCATAGGCATAGACGTAAAAGGGCGAATGCACGAAGTGCGGGACATAGGCCCAGAAGGTTTCATACCCCTCCATGAACCGGAACGCCGGGCCGAGGCTTTCGGCCTGCACGCTCATCCACAGCGCGCCGATATCGTCGGGGGTCAACTCGCCCTCGGCCCGCGCCGCGTGCAGCTTGCATTCGAAATCATAGAACGCGATCTGCCGCACGACCGTGTTGATCATGTCCTCGACCTTGCCCGCAAGCAGTACCTTGCGCTCTGCGTCCGTCCCGGCACGGTCCAGCAGCGTGCGGAAGGTCAGCATTTCGCCGAATACGCTCGCCGTTTCGGCCAGCGTCAGGGGCGTCGACGACAGCAATTCCCCCTGGTCCGCCGCCAGCACCTGGTGGACGCCGTGCCCCAGCTCATGCGCCAGCGTCATCACGTCCCGCGGCTTGCCCATGTAGTTCAGCATGACGTAGGGGTGCACGTTCGTGACCGTCGGATGCGCGAAGGCGCCCGGCGCCTTGCCCGGCTTCACGCCCGCGTCGATCCAGCCTCGCTCGAAGAAGGGCTGGGCAAGCTCCGCCATCTTCGGATCGAATGCCGCATAGGCGTCCATCACCGTGCTGCGCGCCTCGTCCCAGCCGACGATCTTGTCGGTTTCCATGGGCAGGGGCGCGTTGCGGTCCCAGACCTCCAGCACGTCAAGCCCCAGCCATTTGCGCTTCAGTTCGTAATACCGGTGCGACAGCTTCGGGTAGGCCGCGACCACCGCGTCGCGCAGCGCCTGCACGACCTCCGGCTCCACATGGTTCGCCAGGTGCCGCCCGTGCTGCGGGCTCGGCATCTTGCGCCAGCGGTCCTCGATCTCCTTGTCCTTGGCCAGCGTGTTGTGCACCCGTGCGAAGGTCCGCAGGTTCTGGCCCAGCACCCGCGACAACTCCCGCGCCGCCGCCTCGCGCTTGGTGCGGTCCTGTTCGCTGAACAGGTTGAGCGTCCCTTCAAGGTTCAGCACCTCGTCGCCGACGGTGAATTCCAGCCCCGCGATGGTCTCGTCGAACAGCCGGTTCCACGCGGCGGCCCCCACCGCCGACTGATCGTGCAGGAATTTCTCCAGCTCGTCCGACAGCTGGTGCGGCTTCATCGCCCGCAGACGGTCGAAGACCGGCTTGTAGCGCGCCAGATCAGCGTTGTCGGCAAGCCGCGTGGCCAGATGATCGTCCGGCAGCCGGTTCAATTCCAGCCCATAGAATACCAGAACCGAAGTCATATCCGTGATCCGGTCCTGCATGTCTGCCATGAACTTGGCCCGTTCCGGGTCCACCGTGTTCTGGTAATAGCGCAAGCCCGCATAGGACATGATGCGCCCGGCGATCTGCCCGATCTTCTCGTCCCGCTGCACCGCGCGCAGCAGGCCCGCCGCGTCAAGCTGGTCGAGCTTGCCCTCGTAATCTCCTGCAAACGCCTCGCATTCACCCTCAAGCCACGTCAGGTCGCGGTCGATCTCGGGGCAGTCCGGGGCCGTATACAGGTCGGTCAGGTCCCATTCGGGCAGATCGCCGAAGCGGCGCTCGGCCCCCGTGGCGGCGGCATCGAGGACGGGCAGGGGTAGGTCGCGCATGGAAGCCTCTTTCGTTGGTTGCCACAGACATAGGGCGCGCGCGGTCCGAACCGCAACCCGGCTCAGCCCCGCGCATCCAGAAGCGCGCGCAGGTCAGACAGCCGGTTTGCCTCCGATGCCGGTTTATCGCGCCGCCAACGCACCATGCGGGGGAACCGCAGCGCGATGCCCGACTTGTGGCGACGGCTGTCCTGTATCCCTTCGAAGGCGATCTCGAACACCAGTTCGGGCGGCACGCGCCGCACGGGCCCGAAGCGTTCCAGCGTGTGCTTGCGCACCCAGGTCGTGATCTCGCGGAATTCCGCATCGGTCAGCCCGGAATAGGCCTTGGTGAAGGGGACAAGCGTTTCGCCGTCCCAGACCGCGAATGTATAGTCGGTGAACAGGTTCGCCCTCCGCCCGTGGCCCGCCTGCGCATAGATCATCACGGCATCCACCGTCATCGGGTCGAGCTTCCATTTCCACCAGTCGCCCTTGCGCCGCCCGTCGCGGTAGGCCGAAGACAGCCGCTTCAGCATCAGTCCTTCGGACCCACGGGCGCGCGCGTCCCGGCGATAGCCAGCCAGCGCGCCCCAGTCATCGAAAGGCACCGCGGGCGACAGGCGCAGCGGCACGTCGTCGGGCAGGGGGGCCAGCAGTTCCGTCAGCCGCGCACGGCGCTCCGCCAGCGGGCGCGCGCGCATGTCGCACCCGCCCCATTCCAGAAGGTCATAGGCCAAAAGCGCCACGGGCGCCTTCGCCAGCAGCGATTTCGGCACGTTCTTCCGCCCGATACGCGTTTGCAGATCGGCAAAGGGCAGGGGCCGCCCGTCCCGCCAGCCAAGGATCTCGCCGTCCAGCACGCAGCCATCCGGCAGCATGTCAAGGCTCGCGCCCAGTTCCGGGAAGCGGTCGGTCAAAAGTTCCTCGCCCCGCGACCAAAGGTGCCAGCCACCGCCGCGCCGGATAAGTTGACCCCGGATGCCGTCCCACTTGTCTTCCGCCAGCCAGTCGGCCGGATCACCAAGCGTGTCCGGCGCATCTTCGATCTGGTAGGCAAGGCAGAACGGGTACGGCCGCGCATCTGCTTCGCCCGGGTCCGGGTCCAGCACCAGCCGCCGAAACGTCATGCGCCGCGGGTCCCAGTCGCCCATCAGCCGGTGCGCAAGTTCCGGCTCGTCGATCCCCGTGGCCTGCGCCAGCGCGCGGGTCATCAGCTTGCGCGACACACCCATGCGGAACCCGCCGGTGATGAGCTTGTTGAACACCAGCCGCGACGTGTCGGGCAAGCTGTCCCAGTAGCGCAGAACCGCGTTTCGCCGTGTGTCCTCGTCGGCACCGGCGAGCGTGCTGAGATCTTCCAGCACGCTGGCAAGCGGCGGCGTGGCGCGCCCGTCGCCGGGCGGCAGGATCAGCGCGATGGTCTCGGCCAGATCGCCAGCGACCGCATAGGAGTCCTCCAGAAGCCACAGCGGCACATCCGCCCGCGCCGCAGCCCAGTCCCGCAATTGCCCGGTGCCGATGAGCCGCCTGGGCCTGCGCCCGGACAAAAGCGCGATGGTCCACAGCCGGTCGGGTTCCGGCGCCGCACGGAAATACGCCGCCAGCGCCGCCACCTTCGCCGCGGTGCGGGTCGTCTGGTCGAGCGCGCGGAACAGGTCGGCGAAGGCGTCCATGGGGTGGACCTAGCTCAGGGACACATGGCGGGCCAATGCCCTCCGAGTGTGTATCGGAGTCATACGGAAGTCATACGCGATTCATACGATCTTCCTGCACCCAGCTGAAGCATAGTTTTACCATAACTCCGCTTACACCACCTTAATCGACTTCCACGGCGCATTGCCACGCCGCGCTGCATATCTCGACAATTCCCCGGTGTTTCACTAACGTATTGTCATGGAAAACAGTCGCAGCCGCCGTATCGTTTCGTCAAGGCACCTAGCCGAAGGCGAAGGATGGGAAACCTCCGAGTTCGAGTTCGGACTGATCATCGCCTTCAATGCGTTTTCGCGGTGGATGGTCAAGTGCATGTCCGCCGCCGGTCACGCGGAAATGACCCCGCTCGAAATCCTCGTTCTGCACAACGTCAACCACCGGCAACGCGCCAAGCGTTTGAGCGACATATGCTTTCTGCTCAACATCGAAGACACGCACACCGTGAACTATGCCTTGCGCAAGCTCGGCAAGGCCGGTCTCATCACGTCCGAGAAGCGTGGCAAGGAAGCCTTTTACAGCACCTCGCCCAGCGGCGCTGCGCTATGCGACGTCTATCGTGAAATCCGGCGCGGATGTCTTCTCGAAGGTCTGTCGCGGATGGACATCTCGGGCGACGAGTTGCGCGAACTGGGGGCCAGCCTCCGGGCTTTGTCCGGACAGTACGACCAGGCCAGCCGGGCCGCGTCGTCGCTGTGACGGTCTGTTACCGGCTCATGACCGACGGCAGATAGGTCACGATGCCCGGAAAGACCGTGATCAGCAGCACCGCCAGCAACAGCAGGAAAAAGAACGGCAGCGCCGCCCGCGCGATGCGCAGGATGTCTATTCCGGTCAAACCCTGGATCACGAACAGGTTGAACCCCACCGGAGGCGTGATCTGGCTCATCTCGACCACGAGCACGAGATAGATGCCGAACCAGATCGGGTCGATGCCCACCGCCAGCACCATCGGCATGATGATGGATGTCGTCAGGACCACGACGGAAATGCCGTCAAGGAACAGCCCCAGCACGATGAAGAACAAGGTCAGCACGACCAGCAGGACGTAAGGCGACAGCCCCATCTCGGCGATCCAGGACGCAAGGTTGCGCGGCAGGCCCGTGAACCCCATCGCCACCGCCAGGAACGCAGCCCCCAACAGGATGAAGGCGATCATGCAGGATGTGCGGGCCGCCGACAGAAGCGCGTCGAGGAAATCGGACAGCGAGAAGCTGCCGGACAGCACCGCAAGCAGGATCGACAGCAGCACGCCAAGCGCGGCAGCGTCCGTGGGCGACGCGATGCCGGTATAGATCGCACCGATGACCCCGACGATCAGCAGCGCCACGGGCACCAGCCCGCGCGACGCCCACACCCGTTGACGGAACGACATGCGGATGTCCGCTCTCGGGATCAGGTCGGGGTCCAACCAGGCCCGCGCCGCGACATAGGCGGCAAACAGTGTCACCAGCATGGCACCCGGCAGGAGCCCCGCCACGAACAGCCGCGCGATGGATTGCTCGGTCGCCACGCCATAGACGATCAGGATGATCGACGGCGGGATCAGCAGGCCCAGCGTGGCCGACCCCGCAAGCGTGCCGAGGATCAGGCTTTCCGGATAGCCGCGCGATTTCAGTTCCGGGATCGACATCTTGCCGATCGTCGCGGCCGTCGCGGCGGATGATCCCGACACCGCCGCGAAGATCGCGCAACCGAGGATGTTGACGTGCAGCAGCCGCCCCGGCAGACCGCCCAGCCAGGGCGCAAGCCCGGTGAACATGTCCCGGCTCAACCGGGATCGCAGCAGGATTTCCCCCATCAGGATGAAGAGCGGAAGCGCCGCCAGGGACCACGAATGACTATGCCCCCAGAACGTGGTGGCAAGCACGAGGCCGAGCGGTGCGTTGGAGAAGAACACCAGCGCGACAGCGGCCACCCCTGCCAGTGCCAGCGCGATCCAGACACCGGACGCGAGCAGCGCGAAAAGCACGCCGAGAAGGACGACGCCGACAAGCGGATCGGACATTCAGACCTCCTCGGCATGCTGGATGACCGGGGCACCGCGGTCAAAGGTCTGCACCAGACTGTCGATAAGCGAGACCCAAAGTAGGATCATGCCCAGCGACATCACCGATTGCGGGATCCAGAGCGGAATCGGGATGATCCCGTTCGACACGTCGTTGAAATGGCGGCTCTCGAGCACGAGTGCGGAACAGTACCAGCAGGCATACCCGACAAAGGCCGCGCTCAGGGCAAGCACGACCAGTTCCAGCCAGAATTGCACGCGCACCGGCAGCCGCGCGGTCACGAGCGACACGCGGATATGGCCACCGGACCGCAACGTATAGGGCATGGCCAGAAAGGTCGCCGCCGCGAGCATGAAACCCGAGAAATCGGCATAGGACGGGATCGTGGACGGTAGCGGCAGACCGAACACCCGCGTCGCGAAGTTCAGCAGGACCTGCGCGCTGATCAGGGCGGCCATCCCGAGAATGATGAAGGCCGAGGTCCATCCTGCTGAAAGATATAGTCTGTCGAGAAATCGGCGCATCGCGTCACCATGTGCTTGCGGCGTGTCCGTGGCCCTCGGGGGCCTGCGCCACGGACGGCAATGGACCGCCCGTGGCATGCCCGGTTCACTGCTGATAGGCTTGAAGGATCGCCAGCGCCGGTTCCGACGCGCCTGCACGCCAGTTTTCCAGCATCTGCGCGCCGATCTCCTGCAGGCCCGCAGTCAATTCCGCGCTCGGCTCGTAGATGACCATGCCATTTTCAGCGAGAACGGCCGTCTGCGCATCGGTTTCGGCCTTCGACATCTCCCAGCCGCGCGTCTCGGCCGCTTCGGCGGCTGCCAATACGGCGTCCTGCACGTCGGACGGCAGGCGCCGGAACGCGCGTTCGTTGACCACCACGATATTCTTCGGCACCCACGCGTTGATCGGCGCGTAATGGGTCACGAAATCCCAGGCGGTCGAATTCGCACCGGTGGAGGGCGAGGTGATCATCGCCTCCACCTGCCCCGTGGCGAAAGCCTGCGGGATGTCCGGTGCTTCCACCTGAACGGGCGCGGCGCCTGCCAGGGCCGCGAACTCCTCCAGCGCGGCGTTGTAGGCGCGAAAGCGCAGGCCCGACAGGTCGGCCACGGTCGCGATCTCGCCGTTTGTGTAAAGCCCCTGCGCGGGCCACGCGACGGAAAAGAGCGGCATGAGCCCCTGCTCCGCCAACAGCTCGGTGATGACAGGTTCCTGGGCCGCCCACAGCCGCGCCGCGTCGTCATAGCTGGTCGCCAGGAACGGCTGGCTGTCCAGACCGTATGCCGCGTCTTCGTTCACCAGCCGCGACAGGAAGAACTCTCCGATGGGTACCTGCCCCGACCGCACGGTGTTCTTGATCTCGGCATGGGGAAAGAGCGACCCGGCCGAATGCACGATGATGTCCAGCCCGCCATCCGTCGCCTCCGCGATGTCCTGTGCGAATTGCACGATGTTCTGGGTGTGGAAGGTCGCGTCGCCATAGGGTGTCGGCATGTCCCATGTGTCGGCCAGCGCCACGGTACCGCCACAGGCGGCCAGCGCCGCCGCGCGAATGAGCGTCTTCATGTTTGCGTCTCCTCTGTTGGACATGACCGCAGCCCGCCGCACAGCTTCACACGGATGAGCCGCCGCCATAACGTTTACAATTTGTCAGCGTTTCGCGGGCAAAGCAACAATATTGTGTCCGACTGGCACCAGCCGGGCGCTGTGGCGCTGAAAACAGCGGCGTTCGCATGTGATTTGGTCGTCACCCCGACCGGTCATGGGCAAGACTGCGCGGTCAGCCCCGCCAGCGGGGCAAGCCGACCGCAGGCGCAAAGCCCTGCCCCGGCCATGCAGCGCTGATCGTTTGGATGCCTGTCGCGGGCGCCGATCCGCCATCGGCGCCCGGCTTTCTGTCACGGCATGTTCGCGTTGCCCAAGGCTGACGGATCACGCAACAAAAACACGGGCGCCGCATGTCGCGCGCCCGTGCCGGCCTTTCATCAACAGTGTCTTCGGCCCCGCCGTCCCGGCGGCGCTATGGCCTCAGAACGGAATTTCGTCGTCGTCGATCGAACTGGACGGTGCGGGCGCGCGCCCTCCGCCGCCTCCGCCCATGCCGCCGCGGTCATCATAGCCGCCACGGTCGTCATAGCCGCCGCCCGACTGATCCGACACGAACCCGCCGCCACCGCTGTCCCCCCGCCCGTCGAGCATGGTCAGTTCGCCCTTGTAGGGGCGCAGCACAACCTCTGTCGAATAGCGGTCCTGGCCGGACTGGTCCTGCCACTTGCGGGTTTCAAGCTGCCCTTCGAGATAGACCTTCGACCCCTTGCGCAGGTATTGCTCGGCCACCCGCGCAAGCGGTTCCGAGAAGATCGCCACGCTGTGCCACTCGGTCTTCTCGCGGTTCTCGCCGCTGGCCTTGTCGCGCCAGCGCTCCGATGTGGCGATGCGCAGGTTCACGACCTTGCCGCCGTTCTGAAAGGTGCGCACCTCGGGGTCGCGGCCCAGATTGCCCACCAGGATGACCTTGTTGACGGACCCTGCCATTGCCGTTCCTTTCACGATTCCGCGTCATGGCACCGTTTAAGCACAGCCCCACACCGCACGAAAGAGGATGCGGCCGGACCCACTGGCACTGCGCCCCCCGATCGGCTATGCACGATGAAACGAAATCCGTTCAAGGGCCGGGCATGACGCGATACCTTCTTGCCGCCGTGCTTGCAGTCGCGGGCACCTGTGCCGCCGCCGATACTGCAACCGTATCCAGCAAGGCGCGTTCGGCCATCTTTTCGCGGCAGGTCGACGTGCTCGACCGGCGGGCTGCGGACCAGTACGAATATTCGCAGCGTCTTGTCCCGCAGACGGATTTCACGGGGCTCGCCCTCCCCCGCGCGGGCACGGCGGAATACCGCGGCATCTACCTGCCCATGGCGCAGGAAATGGCGCGCAAGCACCGGATTCCGCAGGCTCTTTTCGTGCGGCTGGTGCAGGCGGAAAGCAACTGGAACCCCATGGCGATTTCGCACAAGGGCGCGATCGGACTGGCGCAGCTGATGCCGGGGACGGCGCGGCTCCTGGGCGTAGATCCCTACGATCCGCGTGCGAATCTCGAAGGTGGGGCGCGGTATCTGCGGATGCAGTACGACGCGTTCGGATCGTGGCAACTGGCGCTCGCGGCGTATAACGCGGGGCCGGGCGCGGTCCAGCAACATGGCGGCGTGCCGCCCTACCGCGAGACGCAGAATTACGTGCGCAAGGTTCTGGGATTTCCGGGCTGATCCGGGAATATCGCAGCAGGACAAAGGGTTGACCGGCTGGCATCGGCAAGGTGCCGGGGGTTTGAGATCTGCATCCGCGGGCTGAACCGGTACCCCCCGTGCGAAGTGTCCGCGCTTGATGGCGCGGGTAACGTGGGGCCACTGCCCCTGCGTGCCGCGATCGAAACGCAAGGCACTGATCTTTCGCGAACTTCCAGGCTGTCTGGTGCGGTCGAGAAGACTCGAACTTCCACGGGAGTTACCCCACAGCGACCTCAACGCTGCGCGTCTACCAATTCCGCCACGACCGCACTTGTCTGACAGTGCGCGGGGTCTAGCCGAGTCCCCCGGGCTTGTGAAGCGCTTTTTCGCACTTTTTCGACCTGTCGGAATCCTGTCGGAATCCTGTAGGAGACCTGCAGGAGTCGCGGCCGCCCGGCGCGGGCCGGACAGCCGGGGACGCGGGGACACGGTGAATGGTTGAGTGGATCGTTTCGGATGCGCCGGTGGCATATCCCGACGCGCTGGCGAGGATGGAGGACCGGGTCGCGGCGATCCGTGCGGGCACCGCGCCCGAAGCGGTCTGGCTGCTGGAACACCCGCCGCTCTATACCGCGGGCACCAGTGCGGACCCGGCCGACCTGATCGATCCCGACCGTTTTCCCGTCTACCCGGCGGGACGCGGGGGCCAGTATACCTATCACGGGCCGGGGCAGCGCATCGCCTATGTCATGCTCGACATCGCCGCGCGGGGCCGTGACGTGCGCGCCTTCGTGAGCGAGGTGGAGGGATGGGTGATCGACGCGCTGGCCACGTTCAACGTGACGGGCGAGACGCGCGACGACCGCGTCGGGGTCTGGGTGACGCGCCCCGAGAAACCCACCCTGCCCGACGGTCGTCCGCGCGAAGACAAGATCGCCGCCATCGGGTTGCGGCTGCGCAAGTGGGTCAGTTTTCACGGGGTGGCGATCAATGTCGATCCGGACCTGTCGCATTTCGACGGAATCGTGCCCTGCGGCATCCGCGGTCACGGGGTCACCAGCCTTGTCGATCTCGGGCTGCCGGTGACGATGACCGATCTCGACGTGGCACTGCGGCAGTGTTTCGACGCACGTTTCGCCCCGCGCCCCGGCGACGCTACGGTCGCGCCAGGCTGATCGCCCGCGACTGGGCGCGGTGGAGGGTCGCCGCCCGCCGCTATGCGGCTTTTCATTAACCTTCTCTTTACACTTTGATTGCCGCGGGGCGCATCCGGTGGCTACTCAGTCCATGCAAGCCCCATCCCGCTCGCGTGACGAGTGTAAAATTTGAATGGAAATGTCATGACCAAGTTTGTCTCCCTCGCCCTTGCCGCCCTGATCGCGTCGGCGGCCGCTGCACAGGCCGCATCGACCACCTTCTTCGGCGAAGACGTCAACAACTCGGAATCCACCCCGATTGCCGCGACGCCCAATGCCGACGCGGCCGAGGCCGACTTCCTGTCCTTCCTGACCGGCACCTCGACTGAAGATTTCGAAAGCATCTCCAGCGGCACGGGCACACCGTTGAACCTGTCCTTCGTCGGGTCGGCCGGCGCGCTGTCCGCAACGCTTTCGGGCGGCGGCGGGAGCATCAGCTCGGTCACACCCGGGACGACTAACGGTGTCGGCCGCTACGCCACCTCGGGCAGCAACTTCTTCGAGGTCGCGGCAGGCGGCGCGAACAACTTCACCGCAGCCTTCGGCACGGCCATCGCGGCCTTCGGCTTCAACGGCATCGACATCGGCGACTTCGGCGGCCAGCTGTCGCTGGAACTGACCTTCGACGACGCGACCACGGACACGGTCGAGGTGCCCACGACCGAGGGCAGCGGCGGCAGCACCGGCGGGTCGGTCTTCTATTTCGGCTACATCGTCGGCAATGGCGATCCGCTGATTTCGAGCGTGGCGTTCAAGACGACGACCGGCGCAGGCGATTTCTTCGCCTTCGACGATTTCACAATCGGCGACCGCGAGCAGGTGACCACCCCGGCGATCCCCGTGCCCGCCGCCCTGCCGCTGCTGGCCACCGGGCTTAGCGCGTTCGGCCTGCTGCGCCGCCGCCGCGCCGCCGCCTGAGCCACGCACATTCCGGTGCGGGGAAAGCCCTGCACCGGCCTATCGCACGATGGACGCCCCGGCCGCTGCGCCGGGGCGTCTGTTATTGGGGGTTCGGGAACCCTCCGCCCGCGATCCGCGGCGCGCGCGACAACTGGCCGCAAGGGTCGGGCGTGCCGCGGCGCAGCGGTACCCTGACCCGCGGCAGCGCGCCTGAACATATTCAAGAATGCAGGAAAACAAGGGGCGTTCGCCCTGCCCGCCCCCCGGCGGGCCGGACCGCGGCGCCCGGCGCCCGGGCCGAGTGCCAAAATGACCCAGATCAAATGGCGCGGGATCAATTGCCCTTGGCCGCCCGGCACCGTATTCACGAGCCAGAGAGCGGGCGCAGTCCGTCCGCGCGCAACAAGATGGGAGGCACGTATGGCCGACACCGCCATTCACAGCCACGAAGACGGGGACCAGCGCGGCTGGTTCACCCGCTGGTTCATGTCCACCAACCACAAGGACATCGGGATCCTCTACCTGTTCACTGCCGGGGCCGTCGGCTTCATCTCGGTGGCCTTCACCGTCTACATGCGGCTCGAACTGATGCATCCCGGCGTGCAGTACATGTGCACCGAAGGGTTCATGGCCGATCCCTGCACCCCCAACGGGCATCTGTGGAACGTCATGATCACCTATCACGGGGTGCTGATGATGTTCTTCGTGGTCATTCCGGCGCTCTTCGGCGGTTTCGGCAACTATTTCATGCCGCTGCAGATCGGTGCGCCGGACATGGCGTTCCCGCGGCTCAACAACCTGTCCTTCTGGCTGTTCGTGACGGGCGTGGGGCTGGGTGTCGCGTCCATGCTGGCGCCGGGCGGCAACGGGCAATCCGGGTCGGGCGTCGGCTGGGTGCTCTATCCGCCGCTGTCGACATCCGAGGCCGGGATGTCCATGGATCTCGCCATCTTCGCGGTGCACGTGTCAGGCGCGTCGTCGATCTTGGGCGCGATCAACATGATCACCACCTTCCTGAACATGCGCGCGCCGGGCATGACGCTGTTCAAGGTGCCGCTGTTCGCGTGGTCGATCTTCGTGACCGCGTGGCTGATCCTGCTGGCGCTGCCGGTTCTGGCGGGCGCGATCACCATGCTGCTGACGGACCGGAATTTCGGCACGACCTTCTTCGACCCGTCGGGCGGGGGTGACCCGGTCCTGTACCAGCACATCCTGTGGTTCTTCGGGCACCCGGAGGTCTACATCATCATCCTGCCCGCCTTCGGGATCATCAGCCACGTGATCGCCACGTTCTCGCGCAAGCCGATCTTCGGCTACCTGCCGATGGTCTGGGCCATGATCGCCATCGGCGTGCTGGGCTTCGTCGTGTGGGCGCACCACATGTACACGGTCGGCATGAGCCTGTCGCAGCAGAGCTATTTCATGCTGGCGACCATGGTAATCGCCGTTCCGACGGGCGTGAAGGTGTTCAGCTGGATTGCCACGATGTGGAGCGGGTCGATCGAGTTCAAGACGCCGATGCTCTGGGCGTTCGGCTTCCTGTTCCTGTTCACCGTGGGCGGCGTCACCGGCATCGTGCTGAGCCAGGCGGCGATCGACCGGGCGTATCATGACACCTATTACGTGGTGGCGCATTTCCATTACGTGATGAGCTTGGGCGCGGTCTTCGGCATCTTCGCTGGGATCTATTTCTACCTGCCGAAGATGGCGGGCCGGATGATCCCGGAATGGGCCGGACACCTGCATTTCTGGGCGATGTTCATCGGTGCGAACCTGACCTTCTTCCCGCAGCACTTCCTTGGCCGCCAGGGCATGCCGCGCCGGTATATCGACTACCCGGAAGCCTATGCGCTTTGGAACTATGTCAGCTCCATCGGTGCCTTCATCGCCTTCGCATCCTTCGTGTTCTTCATCGTCATCCTGTTCCGCACGCTGCTGGCGCCGAAGAACGCCACGCAGAACAACCCGTGGAACGAATGGGCCGACACGCTGGAATGGACCCTGCCCTCGCCGCCGCCGGAGCACACGTTCGAGACGCTTCCGAAGCAGAGCGACTGGGACAAGGGCCACGCGCACTGAGCGCCGACTATGCCCGTCGAATGGCTGGATAGCGACGCAGGGGCCCCGGTGATTTCCGGGGCCTCTTGCCATGCGCGGGGCGAGCCGCCGCTGGCCTGCCTGCATCTGTGGCCGCACCGGTCGATGCCCAAACGCGGGTTCGTCTGGTTCATTGGGGCGACCTTCGTGCTGTTGCTGCTGCCGCTGCTGGCGGTTCTGGGCACGCCGATCCTGTGGGGGCTGGCGCCCTTCGTGCTCGGCGCGCTGTGGCTGCTCTATGCGATGATCCAGAAGAACTACCGCGACGGCGAGATACTGGAGGAACTGCGCCTCTGGTCGGACCGCGCGGAACTCATCCGCAGTGCGCGCAACCGCGCGCCGCTGACATGGGCCGCGAATCCCTACTGGATCAGCGTGCACCTGCACGAAACCGGCGGGCCGGTTTCGAGCTACCTGACCCTGAAGGGCGCGGGGCGCGAGGTCGAACTGGGCGCGTTCCTGTCCGCCGACGAGCGCGCAGCGCTGCATGGCACCCTGCGCGATGTGCTGGCCCGCGTGACCGCCAGTGCCGCGCCCGTGCCCCCTGTTCAGCCCTGACGGCTGCTGCTGCCGGAACGCAGTCCGGTCGGTCCGAAGGCGCCCTCAGCGATCCGGGCGAGCACGTCCGTCGAGAGGCTTCTACGCCGGCGGCGGGGAAATGCTGGCGCCTGTTCCCGACCCGGGCAAAAGACCGCCGCACGAAGCAGGGACGGCGACCATCGTGGGGATTGGATCCGGGCGCCGGGATGTCGGGATGTCGGGTCCGGGCCGGGTTCAGGCGCCCAGCCGCGCGCGGACCTCGGGGCCGATGCTGGTCATGTCCATGCGCCCGCCATGGCGGGCCTCAAGCAGGCCCATGACCTTGCCCAGATCGCGCAGCGATTCCGCCCGGCTGTCGGCGATGGCCGCGCGGATCGCCGCGGCGGCCTCGTCATCGGACATGGGGCGCGGCAGGAACGCCTCGATCACATCGGCTTCGGCGCGTTCCTGTTCGGCCAGTTCCAGGCGGCCCGATTCCTCGTAGGCGCGCACGCTGTCCTGGCGTTGCCGGATCATGCGTTCGAGAATCGCGCGCACCTCGTCATCGGTCACGGGGTTCTCGGCCACTTCGGCCGAGCCGCGCTTGGCCAGTTCAAGATCGTTTATGGCCGTGGCCACCAGCCGCAGGATACACACGCGGTCATCGTCGCCATCGTGCTTGGCGCGTTTCAGCGCGGCTGTCAGGCGATCGCGTAGGGTCGGCATCGGTCGCGGGCTCCGGGCGATATACATCCGGCAGTGTTAGGACGTGACACGGCACGAGGCAAGGCCCCCGCATTCCCGTGTCGTGACGTCCCGGCCCCGCTTGACCCGACCGCCGCCGCACCTTACCACACCGACGATTTGTCCCCCCGGAAGGAACCCATGCCATGCCCGCGACCGCCGCTCCGACCGCCTGCCTCGCCCTGGCCGACGGGACGCTGTTCTACGGTCGCGGCTTCGGTGCCGCGGGCACCACCACGGCGGAACTTGTCTTCAACACCGCCATGACCGGGTATCAGGAGATCATGACCGATCCGTCCTATGCCGGACAGATCGTGACCTTCACCTTCCCCCATGTCGGCAATGTCGGCGTCAATTCCGACGATGACGAGGCGGCGGAGCCGGTCGCCGCGGGCATGGTCGTGAAATGGGACCCGACGGAGCCGTCCAACTGGCGCATGCAGGAACGGCTTGGCGAATGGCTGAACCGGCGCGGCCGCATCGGGATCGGCGGGCTCGACACGCGGCGGCTGACCCGCGCGATCCGGCAACAGGGTGCCCCCCATGTCGCATTGCAGCACGCGCCGGACGGCAAGTTCGACGTGGCCGCCCTTGTGGCCGCCGCCCGCGGGTTCGAGGGGCTCGTGGGTCGGGATCTCGCGCGGGACGTGACCTGCGCACAATCCTATCGCTGGAACGAGACCCGCTGGGCCTGGCCCGACGGTTTCGGGCAGCGCAGCGGTGACGGGCCGCTGGTCGTGGCGGTGGATTACGGTGCCAAGCGCAACATCCTGCGCTGCCTCGCCAGTGCCGGGTGCGACGTGATGGTCCTGCCCGCGACCGCCACCGCCGAGGACGTGCTGGCCCATGACCCCGCGGGCGTCTTCCTGTCCAATGGTCCGGGCGATCCGGCGGCGACAGGCCAATACGCGGTGCCGATGATCCAGGGTGTGCTGGCGCGGGACATTCCGCTATTCGGGATCTGCCTCGGCCACCAGATGCTGGCGCTCGCGCTGGGGGGGCGGACGGTCAAGATGAACCACGGTCATCATGGCGCGAACCATCCGGTCAAGGAGCTTGCGACCGGGAAAGTGGAGATCACGTCGATGAACCACGGGTTCACCGTGGACGGGCAGTCCCTGCCGGGTGGTGTGGAGGAAAGCCACGTGTCGCTGTTCGACGGCTCGAACTGTGGCATACAGGTGACTGGAAAGCCTGTATTTTCCGTGCAGCACCACCCAGAGGCCAGCCCCGGCCCGCAGGACAGTTTCTACCTCTTCGAACGGTTCCGCGCCGCGATGGCCTGACGCGCCGGTGGGCGCGATAGCCTGACGCGCCGGTGGGCGCGATGGCCTGACGCGCCGGTGGGCAGGATCAGGTGACGGTGCGGCAGACGCGGCACCGTCGTTCCTGGCGCACGGTCCGCGAATTTCGACGGTCTTGGTAAACTCCCCTTAACCATCGCCCGTGCAGGCTTCGTGGGTCTTCCGACCGGAGCCCGCCCTGCATGGACCGCCCGACCCTGTCGCTTGCCGCTGCGCGGACCGATCCGGCTTTCGCCGCGCCGGCGGCGGGGGTGCGGCCGCGGCTGGGCGACATCCTTACCGCGCAGGGGGCGGTCAGCCGCGCACAGGTCGATCGCGCGGTGCGGCGGCAGCGCGACATGCAGGTGCGGCTGGGCGACCTGCTGCGCGCCGATGCGGGACTCGACGATCATGCCCTGCTGACGGCGCTGGAAAGCCAGTGGTCCGCGCGGCGCATCGACCTGGGTGCCGACCCGCCCGACGGGTTCCTGGCGCGCGACCTGGGGCTGGCGGCCTGCCTTGCGCACGGGCTGGTGCCGTGGCGGCGGATCGGGGCGGCCACGGTGATCGCCACGGTCAACCCGGACAGGTTCCACGCCCTGCGCGACGATCTCGAAGAGCGCTTCGGCCCCGTCATGATGGCGCTGGTGACCGAACCCATGTTCCGAGAGGCGCTGGCGCGGCTGTTTCCGAGCGATCTGCGCGCGCGCAGCGAGGTGCGGCTTCCGCCCGAGGCCAGCTGCCGCTCGTGGCCGGGGCGCGGGTTTCGCCATGGCGCGCTGGCCGCAGCCGGGCTGCTTGTCCTCGGGGCGCTGGCGCAGCCGGTGACGGCGCTCGTGGCGGTCAGCCTCGTGGCGCTTGCGGCGCTTCTGGCGCT